>DJHY01000307.1 GCA_002433335.1 Rhodospirillaceae bacterium UBA6608
TGGCGGGCGGCGGCCTGTCCGAGCGCGTCCCGGTCATCGCCTGTGGCTCGAACCAATCGCCGTCGGCCCTGGCCTGGAAATTCGCCCGCCATGAAGACGGCGCGGTGCCCGTGGTCCGCATCCGCTTGAAAGACTTCGACACTGTCTATTCCGCCCATTTCGCGGGGTATGGCTCGATCCCCGCGACCCTGCATCCCGTACCCGGAACAGTGGTGACCCTGTTCATCAATTGGCTGACTCCGGACCAATTGGCGCAGATGCACAGCACGGAAACGGGCAAAGGAAATTACGTCTATGGCGAGTTGGACAATCTGCAGATGGATGTCGAATTCGGCCCGCCCGTGACGCGCGCCGGGGCCTATATCGGCACCCGCGGCGCGCTGGCCATCGATGGCCGCCCGGTCCCATTGGGCGAGGTTCAGGCCGAAGGCCGCCCCCATCCGGCGCTGAGGCAGCGGGACCTGATCCAACGACTGCTCGACCTGCATGCCCTAAGCGACACGGTTGAGTCCTATATCCAGCGCAATATCGATGACGAGGCGGAACGCGAACGCCGCCAATTGCTGATTCGCGCCGGGTCGGTTCCTTTCGATTACGCCGCGTTCTTTCCCATAGGCTAAACGCGCACGATCCTTCGCCCCGGTCTTTGCCCCTGTCCAAACCGTATTCTGACAGGTACCTTTTCCCGTCATGGAACAATTGCTGTCGGACCTTTCGCTGATACGCGACGGACTGCTGAACGCTGCGGCGGACTATTGGGCCCCGCTGGCGGAAACGGTCTCGACCATGCCGACCTGGGCAATCGCCGCCGCGGCGGCCGGGGCCCTGGCTTTGATTGCCGTTCTGATCTTCAGTGGACGGCGGCTCAAGGGCGGCGAGCGCCTGGATCGCCCCGACCCCGTCTTGCGCACGCAACCGGCAGCGGACGACCCGTTCCCTCTATCCCCAACCTTGCCCCCGGCCGAGGCCCCGATCGAGGCGCCGACGCCGGACGCCCCCACGCCGCTGGAACCACAGCCCCTTCCGGACACGCCGGAAATTCACGGCCTGGCTGAAATCCTGGCCGAGCGGGGATTGGACGACGACGCGCGGGACGGTCGCCTGCGATCCTTCGCCGGCGAACTGGATGACCTGCGCGGTCGCCTGGGCACGGTCAGCGCGGGGTCACCGGCAACGGCCAAGCTTTTGCACGATGCCCGCAGCGCCATTGCTTCGGGTGACATCCAACACGGTACGGACCTGCTGATCCGCGCCGCCGAGGAAGAAGACACCACGGGCCACAAACATTCCTGGACCGCCGACATTCACGGCCGCGCGGCGGCCTTGACCCGGCTGGTCGCGGGCGATTTGACCGCGGCCCGGGGCGATTCCGAGGAAGCAGCGACCCTCTATCGTCTTGCCGCCGACGCGGCCCCCCACGACGATTTGGAATTGCGGGTCGAATGCCTGGGCCGTCTGGCCACGCTGGCCCATGAGCGGGAAGATTACCGCACCGCCCGCAAACATTTCGCCGAGGCCCTGGAGGTTCTGGAAACCGCCCGCGCCGATGGCCACCCGGACATGGGCGGGGTGCTGAACAACCTGGGCCTGGCCTGCGACCTGTCCGGTGACGGGCGATCGGCGGAACAATATTACCAACGCGCCCTGGCCGCCGACGAAGCCGCCTGGGGCGACGATCACCTGAACGTCGCCGCCGTATTGAACAACCTGGGCCTGTTCTACCGCCGCCGCGGCAAGACCCAGGCGGCCGAGCCGTTATTCCGCCGCGCCGTGACGATCAAGGAAAAGCATTTGATGCCGGGCGATCCGTCCCTCGCCCTCAGCCAGGTCAATCTGGCTGCCGCCCTGCGCGCCTTGGGCCGGGAACAGGACGCCCAGGACCTGGAACGCCGCGCCGGCCTTCCGCCCGCGCCGGAGCCGGAAACGGAAATTTCGGATCAGTTCGCACCCGGCGAAGACACGGATGAAAGCCCCATCGGCGAGGATGAGCCGGACGACCGACCCATCCCAGCAAATTGACGTGGCGTCAGCCTTTCGCCTGCCCTGGAAATCTGTATAGTCGCCCACTCTCTTGCCGTCCGGAGGCAATGACCAGACGGCCAAGATCAATACCCTGCCGTCGGCAATGGCGTCGGCGGCCGCTCGAAGGCAAGGACCAAGCGACATGACGGAAAAAACCGGAATCATGATTTGCGGCCATGGCAGCCGCGACCAGGGCGCAGTCGAGGAATTCGGCACCCTGGCAGGCCATCTGGCCAAACGTTTTCCCCAGTACGAGGTCGAAAGCGGCTTCCTGGAATTCGCGACCCCGGTGATTCGCACCGGGCTGGACAAGCTGCGCGACCGGGGCGTCAACCGCATCATCTGCGTGCCCGGCATGCTGTTTGCGGCGGGCCACGTGAAAAACGATCTGCCGTCCGAGATCAACAATTTCGCCCATGCCCATCCCGATCTGGATGTGCGGTTCGGGCGTGAACTGGCAATCGATTCGCGCCTGCTGCGCGCCGCCCAGGTCCGCATCGAGCAGGCCGAAGCGGAAGCCAACGCCAACGGCCATATTGCCCGCGAAGACACCCTGTTGATGGTGGTCGGGCGCGGCACCAACGACCCGGACGCCAATTCCAACGTCAACAAGGTCGCCCGCATGCTGTGGGAAGGGATGGATTTCGGCTGGGCCGAGGTCAGCTATTCCGGCGTCGCCTATCCCCTGGTCGACGAGGGCCTGAAGAAGGCGGTGAAGCTCGGCTACAAACGGATCATCGTATTTCCCTACTTCCTGTTCACCGGCATCCTGGTCAACCGCATCTATCGCTGGGCCGACGAATGCGCCGCCGCCCACCCCGAGGTCGATGTCGTCAAGGCCCCGTACCTGAACGACCACGAAGACCTGATCGACTGTTTCGCCGACCGCGTCGAAGAAGCCCTGAATGGCGACAACAAGATGAACTGCCTGCTGTGCAAATACCGCGAGCAGATCATCGGGTACGAAGACGACCACGGCATGGCTCAGGTCGGCCATCACCACCACGTCGTCGGCATCGGCACGGACGGCCACGGCGCCGAGGATCATGGCGTGGTCCACGGCAAGCACGGCCATAGCCATAGCCATAGCCATGGCCACCATCATCACCATGGCCATTCCCATGGGCATGATCACTCTCATGGGCATGATCATTCCCACGATCACGGGCATTCCCATGATCACAACCATGATCACGGCCATAGTCACGACGCCCCCAAACAGGGTTCCGAAGGCTAAAGCGCGGGATCCCCGGAGATGTTCGATTACGTCCGCGATCCGGCGGAAATCTACCGCCGGTCTTTCGCCACCATCGAGGCCGAGGCGGACCTGCGCCGCTTCGTCGGGGCGGAACGGACACTGGCCGTGCGCCTGATCCATGCCTGCGGCATGGCCGATATCGGGGGCGAGTTGGTCTTATCGAACGAACCGGGACGGGTCGGCACCGCGGCGTTGCAGAACGGCGCGCCGATCCTGGTCGATGCGGAAATGGTTGCACGCGGCATCATCGCCAGCCGTCTGCCCGCGGGAAACCGGGTAATCTGCACCCTCAATGCCGAGGGCGTGCGCGAGCATGCCCAGGGCTTGGGCACCACCCGGTCCGCCGCCGCCGTCGATTCATGGATTCCCGACCTGGCGGGCGCTGTCGTCGCCATCGGCAATGCGCCGACGGCCCTGTTTCGGCTTCTGGAACTGCTGGCAGAGGGCGCGCCCAAGCCGGCCGTGATCCTGGGCTTTCCCGTCGGCTTCATCGGGGCGGCGGAATCCAAACAAGCGTTGATCGAACACGCAGGCGACGTGCCCTTCGCCACCCTACCGGGCCGCCGGGGCGGCAGCGCCTTGGCCGCCGCCGCGATCAACGCGCTTTGCCCCGCGCCGGAAGCAAAGGCACCGTCATGACCGAGCGTTGGTTGACTGTCGTCGGTATCGGCGAAGACGGCCTGAACGGCCTGAGCACCCATGCCCGCGCCCTGGTCGACGCGGCCGAGGTCCTGGTCGGCGGCGAACGTCATCTGGCCATGACCCCGTCCGACGACCGCCCGCGCATCACCTGGGGCGACGGCCTGACCCCGGGGATCGAGCGCATTGCCGAACATGAAGGCAAGGCGGTCTGCGTCCTGGCCACGGGCGATCCGTTGAATTTCGGCATCGGCAAGCGCCTGGTCGAACGGTTCGGCATCGACGCGATGAACATCGTCCCGACCGCGGGCGCCTTCGCCCTGTTGGCGGCGCGGATGGGCTGGTCCCTGAACGACGGCATGGTGCGTACCGTCAGCTGCCACGCCTTCCCGGTCACGGTCCTGAACCGTCACCTGTTACCCGGCATGAAGCTATTGATCCTGGCCCGCAACGGCGAGACACCGGCCGAGATCGCGGCCCTGTTGGAGGCGCGCGGCTTCGGCGACAGCGCGATGACCGTGATCGAACACATGGGCGGGCCGGACGAAGGCCGCTACGACACCATGGCCGAGGAATGGGAAGGCCGCAGGGTCAAGGACCTGAACGTCATCGCCCTGCATCTTTGGGCGAAACCCGGCGTCGCCGTCTGGCCCGAAGTTCCGGGCCTGCCTGAAGAAGCCTTTCAACACGACGGCAAGATCACCAAGCGCGAGGTTCGCGCCGCGACCATCGCCCGTCTGGCCCCCATGCCGGGGCAAATGCTGTGGGACATCGGGGCCGGGTCCGGCGCGGTCGCCATTGAATGGTTGCGCGCGGCGGCAGGCTCACAAGCCATTGCAATGGAACGCGATCCGGCGCGCTGGCCCGATATCGAAGCCAATGCCGCCAACCTGGGCGTGCCGCATCTGAAATTGTTGAAGGGCGAAGCCCCGGCCTGCTTGGGCGATGCGGACGGCCCGCCCGATGCCGTATTCGTCGGCGGCGGCCTGTCCCAGCCGGACGTGATCGACGCGGCCCTGGCCGCGTTGAAGCCCGGTGGGCGGTTGGTCGCCAATGCGGTAACGCTGGAGGCGCAAGAGATCCTGATCGCGCAGCACCGCCAGCGGGGCGGCGAACTGGCGCGCATTTCCGTGGCCCGCGACAGCGCCGTCGGCGGCCTGACCGCGATGCGCCCGCTGATGGACGTGTTGCAATGGGCCGTGGTGAAATCATGACCGAAAAATCGCAAAAAACCGGCATGCTCTATGGCGTCGGCGTCGGCCCTGGCGACCCGGACCTGCTGACCCTGAAGGCGGTGAAGGTCATCGCCCAGGCTCCGGTGATCGCCTATCCGGCGGCGGAAAACGCCGATAGCCTAGCCCGCGCCATCGCAGCACCACACATCCCCGAAGGCAAGACCGAGATCGCCATCGTGACCCCGATGGTGCCGGGGAACTTCCCCGCCAACGACGTCTATGACGCCTATGCCAAGGATATATCCGGGCATCTGTCCGCCGGGCGCGACGTCGCGATTTTGTGCGAGGGCGATCCCTTCCTCTACGGCTCGTTCATGTATCTGTTCCTGCGTCTGGCCGAAGACTTCCCGACCCAGGTCGTGCCCGGCGTCTCGTCGCTGGCCGCCTGCGCCGCCGTGGCGGGCGCGCCCCTGGTGTCCCGCAATCAGGTCCTGACCGTGATCCCCGGCCCCCTGGACGAGGCCGAATTGGAAGCCCGCCTGTCGGGCGCCGAAGCCGCCGCCATCATGAAAGTCGGCCGCCACATGGCAAAAGTCCGGGACGTCCTGTCCCGACTGGGCCGCCTGGACCGGGCCCAATATGTGGAACGCGCCACCATGGCCGATCAAAAGGTCATGCCCCTGGCCGACGCCCCTGACAAAGCCCCTTATTTTTCGATGATCCTGGTGCGCTCGCCGGAATCCGTCGAACGGTCGAACAAGACGGGAGACAACCTGCCATGACCGACTTCGCCCAACCGCCCGTGATCCTGGCCGTGACCGAACCGGGCGCCGCCTTGGCCCGCCGCCTCCAGGCCGTGGTGCCAGGCGCGCTGGTTCATGGCCGCGTCGACCGCGTGGCCCAGGCCGATGACTTCTTTCCCGAAACCACCGGCCACGTCGCCGAATTGTTCGCCGCCGGACATCCGGTGATCGGCATCTTCGCCTCGGGCATCCTGATCCGCGCCCTGGCCCCGCTGTTGGCCGACAAGGTGGCCGAACCGCCGGTGATTTCCGTGGCCGAGGACGGCAGCGCCGTGGTCCCCCTGTTGGGCGGGCATTCCGGGGCCAATCGCCTGGCCCGCGAGATCGCGCAGGCGTTGGGCGTCAGCGCCGCCGTGACCACCACGGGCGATCTACGCCACGGCATCGGGGTGGACGATCCGCCCGCCGGCTGGACCGTCGCCAACCGCAAGAAATCGCTGTCGGTCGCCGCCGCGTTGCTGGCCGGGGAGCCGGTGCGCCTGGACGTTCAGGCCGGGGATGCTTCCTGGCTGGCCGAGGCCGGCCTGCCCGTGGACCCTGCCGCGATGCCGGGTATCGTCGTGACCGACCGCGCCGTCGGCGAGACCGAAGACTTGGTGCTACATCCGCCGGTTCTGGCCGTCGGCGTCGGCTGCGAACGGGATGCCGACCCAGCGGAATTGCGTGATTTGGTCGAACGGACCCTGGCTGAGAACGGCCTGGCCACCGGAGCCGTTGCCTGCGTCGCCTCGATCGACGTCAAAATGGACGAGGCCGCCGTCAACGTCCTGGGCGACGCCCTGGGTGCCCCCGTGCGGTTCTTCGACGCGGCGACGCTGGAGGCCGAGACCCCGCGCCTCGCCAATCCGTCGAACATCGTGTTTCAGGAAGTCGGCTGCCACGGCGTATCCGAAGGGGCAGCCCTGGCCGCCGCCGGATCGGACGCGGAATTGATCGTCGCCAAGACCAAATCGAAGCGCGCGACCTGCGCCGTCGCCCGCGCTGTCGGGAACATCGATGCCGCCACGGTCGGCCGGGCGCGCGGCCGTCTGACCGTGGTCGGCACCGGGCCGGGCACGCCGCTGTGGCGCACGCCTGCCGTGTCCCGCGCGGTGGCCGAGGCGACGGACTTGGTCGGCTATGGCCTGTATCTGGATTTGCTGGGCCCGGCGACGGCGGGCAAGACCCTCTATTCCTCGGAATTGTCGGAAGAAGAAGCCCGCGCCCGCAAGGCGCTGGAACTCGCCGCCGAGGGCCGCAACGTCGCCCTGGTCTGCTCCGGCGACCCGGGCGTTTACGCCCTGGCGACCCTGGTGGTCGAGTTGATCGACCGGATCGACGATCCTGCCTGGAACCGGGTCGAGGTCGTGATCGAGCCCGGCGTCAGCGCGCTTCAGGCCGCCGCCGCCCGGGCGGGAGCACCCCTGGGCCATGATTTCTGCGCGGTCTCCCTGTCGGACCTGCTGACCCCTTGGGAGGTGATCGAAAAGCGCCTGCGCGCCGCCGCCGAAGGCGATTTCGTCATGGCCCTGTACAATCCCGTGTCCAAACGACGGCGTTGGCAGTTGGAAAAGGCGCGCGACATTATGCTGACCCGCCGCCCGCCCGAGACGCCGGTCATCCTGGCCCGCAAGCTGGGCCGCGAGGGCGAGGCCATTTCGGTGATCCCGCTGAAGGACCTGCACCCCGACGCAGTCGACATGCTGACCCTGGTGATGATCGGATCGTCCGACACCCGCCTCATCACGCGCGGCGCGCGGCGCTGGGTCTATACCCCGCGCGGTTACGCCGGAAAGGCCGCCAAACAACAGGAGACGGGGACATGACCGTTCATTTCATCGGCGCCGGACCCGGCGCGCCCGACCTGATTACCGTGCGCGGCCTGAACCTGATCCGCGCCTGTCCGGTGGTGCTCTACGCCGGGTCGCTGGTTCCGGCCGAGGTCGTGGCCGAAGCCCCCGAGGGCGCGCGGGTGATCGACACCGCGCCCATGAACCTGGACGAAATCGTCGCCGAGATCGAAACCGCCCATGCGGCGGGACAGGACGTGGCCCGCGTGCATTCCGGCGACCCGTCGATCTATGGCGCGATCGCCGAACAGATTCGCCGCCTGGACGCCCTGGGCATTCCCTATGACATTACGCCGGGCGTACCCGCCTTCGCCGCCGCCGCCGCCGCCCTCGGCAAGGAACTGACCCTGCCCAACGTCAGCCAGACCATCGTCCTGACCCGGACTTCCGTGCGCGCCTCGGACATGCCCGAAGGCGAAGATCTGGACACCTTGGGCAAAAGCGGCGCGACCCTCGCAGTGCATCTTTCGGTCAACAACCTGGCCAAGGTGGTGCGCGAATTGACGCCCCATTACGGCGAAGACTGCCCGGTCGTCGTCGCCTATCGGGTCACCTGGCCGGATCAGCAGTTCGTCCACGGCACGCTCGCCGACATTCGCGCCAAGGTGAAGGAAGCGGGCTTCACCCGCACTGCCTTGATCCTGGTCGGCCGGGTGTTGGGCCATGCCAATTTCGATGATTCCGCCCTTTACGCCGCCGCCCATCACCACGTGTTGCGGCCCAAGAAAACGACCGCCTGAGCCAGCTAGGCCGTCTCCAGCCAATCCAGCGCCGCGTCGATGCTATCGGCATGCGGCGGCGGCGGTGGGGACGGCGGGTCGATCAGCAGGACCGATATCCCCAAATCCAAGGCGGCATCGATTTTCGCACGGGATGCATCGCTGCCGCCGTTTTTAGCGACCAGGGTGTCGATGGCGAATTGCTGCAGCATGCGGCGCTCGTCGTCATAACCGCCGGGGCGGCCCGTCAGGACATGGCAATCGGCGAACAGCGGTGGCGTTTGCGGCGCATCGATGAAGCGCAGCAGAAAGAAGCGATCCGTTAGTTCATTGAATTGATTTACTTCCTGGCGCCCGATGGCCAGAAAGATGCGTTCTCCCCGGCCCTGCAACTCCGCTACGACGGCATTTATGCTGCGAAAATGCTGCACCTTATCAGGTTGCACAAAATTCCATGGGCGGCGCATCAGCACCATGCGCGGCACACCCGCCCGTTCCGTCGCCTGGGCGGCGTTGCGAGAGATTTCCTCGGCAAAGGGATGGGTCGCGTCGATCACCGCATCGACGTTTTCGGCACGGATGTATTGGGCCATGCCGCCCGCCCCACCGAACCCGCCGCAATAAACTTCGCCCACCGGCATCCGGGGGGCAATCGTGCGCCCGGCCAAGGACGAGATCACCCGTATGTCCGGGAACCGTGCCGTCGCGGCGGCGGCCAGGGCGCGGGCCTCGGCCGTGCCGCCCAGGATCAACAGCGTCCTAATCATCCGTCAGCCCCCGGCCCGGCCGACCAATTGGCCTTTGCGGTCGAACACCAGAACCTCAACCTCCACGTCCCCCGCCAGGGCCGCCAAGGCGACCTCACGCGCACCGGCGGCGACCCGGTCGGCCAGCGGCAGCCCCGCACCCTGCGCCAGGGTCAGGGCCTCCATCCCGGTGTTGGCGGCGGCGATTTGCTGCGCAACATCCGGGGTCTCCGCCGCCAGCGTTGCCAGGCGCGGCAGGTCCAATGACGAGCGCGCGGAATGCAGGTCCAGATTGCCTTGCGCCAGCTTGGCCAGCTTGCCGAACCCGCCCGCCAGGGTCAGGCGCGGCAAGGGGTGTCGGCGCAGATATTTGAGCATCCCGCCCGCGAAATCACCCATGTCGATCAGGGCCATGTCGGGCAGGTCATAAATCTTTTTGACCGCCTGTTCCGAGGTCGATCCCGTGGCCGCGGCGATATGCGTAACGCCGTTGGCCCGGGCCACGTCGATGCCGCGATGAATGGCGTGAATCCAGGACGAACAGGAATAAGGGATAACGACCCCGGTGGTGCCCAGAACCGACAGGCCCCCAAGGATGCCCAGGCGGCCGTTCATGGTTTTCGCCGCCAGGGTTTCGCCGTCCTTGATGGAAACCGTGACTTCCACGTCTTCCGGCCCCTGAAAACGGCGCGACAGATCATGGATCACAGCGGTCATCATGCCGCGCGGCCCCGGGTTGATCGCCGGTTCGCCCGGCGGCAGGGGTAGGCCGGGCTTGGTTACCGTCCCCACACCCGGCCCGGCGCGAAAGGTCACGCCGCTGCCGTCCGCGCCGGGGCGCAGGGTGGCGGAGACTTCGGCGCCATGGGTCACGTCCGGATCGTCGCCCGCATCCTTGATCACCGCGGCGGTCGCTGCCCCCGCATCCAGGCCCGTTCGGCACAGGACGAACGACGGTTCCTCCCCCCGGGGCAGGGTGATCGTCACCGCTTCGGGGAACCGTCCGGTGACCAATGCCTCGTAGGCAGCCGCCGTCGCCGCCGTGGCGCAGGCGCCGGTGGTCCAACCGCGTTTCAAGTTTCCGTCGGGTTTACGAGCAGGCATGTGCGCAAAATACCGCATTGACCATCATCGACCCACAAGAGAAAACGGTATCCCAGCATGCGCGCGAAAAAGGGAGGAACCGCCGTCATGACCGACCAAACATCTTCATTCGACGCCTATTCCCCGGCGCAAATGGCCAAACGGGTCGAAACCGCCGGCGCGGCCAAGGCGGCCCTTCCCCTATTGCCGCTGTTTACCTTGGCGGTTCTGGCCGGGGCCTTCATCGCCTTTGGGGCGATGCTGTTCACTTTGACCATGACCCAGCACGGCATGGGCCTTGGCCCGGCGCGGATCCTGGGCGGGATTACCTTTTCGCTGGGCCTGATTTTGGTGGTTGTCGGCGGGGCGGAACTGTTCACCGGCAATCTGCTGCTGGTCATGGGTTGGGCCGACCGGAAGATCGGGACCGGCGCTATCTTGCGAAATTGGGCGGTTGCCTATGTCGGGAACTTCGTCGGCGCGGTGGCGATGGCCTTCCTTGCCTATTGGTCCGGGTTCATGGACATGGGATCGGGCGCTGTCGGCGGCACGGCGATCAAGATCGCGACGGCCAAGGTGGAATTGGATTTCACGACTGCTTTTGTGCGCGGCGTATTGTGCAATACCCTGGTCTGCCTGGCCGTATGGCTGTGCTTCGCGTCCCACAACGTGATCGGCAAGATTTTCGCCATTCTGTTCCCGATCACGGCCTTCGTGGCGCTGGGGTTCGAGCATTCCATCGCCAATATGTATTTCATCCCGGTCGGGATGTTGGCGGCAGGGAACGAGGCCTATGCGGCGGCGGCAGGGATGCTGCCCGCCGGGGCGGGGCTGACCTTGGCCGGGTTCATCGGCAATCTGGTTCCGGTCACCCTGGGCAACATGGTCGGCGGGGGCCTGTTCGTGGCCGCGACCTATTATCTTGTCTATTTGCGGCCACATTCCTGAGGTCATATCCCGAGCCTTGAGGTCGCCTCTTCAGCAAGGGGGTTGATCCCGCGATCAAAGTCCGTACCTTGCCTCCATCCCGAGCCCCATCCAGAAACAACCGGCGATCAATCATGTCCGACATCCAATCCAAGACCATTGCCCGCCTGCGCCTGGTGCGCCGCATCGTCATCGGACTGGTGCTGGTCCTGGCCGTGGTCGTTGCCGGTGTGATCGCCGAACGGCGCTTGTCCGAATCCCAATCCGGCCCGCAAGGCGCCACCGTCACCGCGCCCGAGGTCAAGATCGGCGGCCCCTTCACCCTGACCGATCAGAACGGCCGCCAAGTGACCGAAGCCGATTTCCGCGGCAAGGCAATGCTGATTTTCTTCGGGTACACCTTCTGCCCCGACGTCTGCCCGACCTCGCTGACCGAAATCTCGACGGCGATGGATCAATTGGGGCCGCTCGCCGATAAAGTCACGCCGGTGTTCGTCACCGTCGATCCGGAACGCGACACCGTCGATGTGATGAAGGACTACGTGTCCCATTTCCATCCCAGCGTGGTCGGCCTGACCGGCACGCCGGAGCAGGTCAAACAGGTCGCCAAGGCCTACCGCGTTTATTTCGCCAAGGTCCCCGACGAAGGCGGCGACAAGAACGCCTATCTGATGGATCATTCCTCGGTCATCTATTTGATGGGGCCGGACGGTAAGTTCCTGGCCCATTTCAACCATCAGACCGATGGCGCCACCATGGCCGAGAGGATGAAATCCCTGCTGTGACCGCGCACTTACCCCCCGGCGTTGTCATCGCCGCCCCGTCGTCGGGCAGCGGCAAGACGTTGCTGACGCTGGGCTTGCTGCGGCATTTCCGCGATTCCGACCTTGCCGTCGCCTCGGCCAAGGTCGGACCCGACTATATCGATCCCGCCTTTCACGCCGCGGCAGGCGGCCGTCCCTGCCCCAATGTGGACCTTTGGGCCATGCGGTCCGCGACCCTGGGCGCGTCCTTGGCCCGCGCGGCGCAGGACGCCGACCTGATTGTCTGCGAAGGGGTCATGGGCCTGTTCGACGGGGCCAACCTGGATGACGGCTCGACCGCCGATGCCGCCCGCCGGTTCGGCTGGCCGGTGGTGCTGGTCGTTGATGCGGCGTCGCAGGGGGCCTCCGCCGCCGCCCTGGTCGGCGGGTTCGCCCGCCACCGCGCCGACGTGACCGTCGCGGGCGTGATCTTCAACCGTACCGGCAGCGACCGCCACGCCGACATCCTGCGCGCCGCCATGGCCGCCGATCACCCGGACATCCCGGTCCTGGGTTGTTTGCCGCGCCTGTCGGGCCTGAAACTACCGGAACGACACCTGGGCCTGGTTCAAGCGCAGGAGCATGGCGATCTGGAAGCATTCCTGACAGCTGCGGCGGAAGCCGTCGCCGATCATGTCGACACCACGGCGCTGCGCGCGTTGGCGCGACCGACCCGCGCGGTCACCGATGGCCCAATCCCGCCACTGCCGCCGCTCGGCCAGCACATCACGGTCGCCCGCGACCGGGCCTTTTCCTTCATCTATCCGCATGTGCTGGACGGCTGGCGCAAGGCGGGGGTCGAAATTTCCTTTTTCTCGCCCCTGGCCGACGAAGCCCCGGCGGCGGACGCCGATGCGGTCTATCTGCCGGGCGGCTATCCCGAACTGCATGCCGGGCAAATCGCCGCCAATGCCCGGTTCCTCGCGGGCCTGCGCGGCGCGGCTGCGGCGGGGCACCCGATCCTGGGGGAATGCGGGGGATACATGGTTCTGGGGCAGGCGTTGACCGATGCCGAAGGCCAATGCCACGCCATGGCCGGATTGCTGCCGGTCGAGACGTCTTTCGCGCAGCGGCGGCTGCATTTGGGATACCGACGGGCCGCCACCCTGGCCGACGGGCCGCTCGGGCCCCGGGGGACGATCCTCGGCGGACATGAATTCCATTACGCGACGATCTTAAGCGAAGGACCCGGCGATGCGCTGTTCACGGCGACCGACGCACGCGGTCAGTCCCTGCCTCCCATGGGTCAGCGGCGGGACAATGTGATGGGATCATTTGTCCACTTGATCGACCGGCAGGACAGCGCGGCCTGACGACTGTATGCTGCGCGCCGCAACCATCGGCGGAGCCCCCCAATGTTCGGACTATTCGGAAAGAGCGATAAGAAACGAAAGCGCGATGCCGCGCCGCCGTTCTGGAAAACCAAAGGCCTGGGCGAGATGTCCAAGCAGGAATGGGAATCGCTCTGCGACGGCTGTGGGCGCTGCTGCCTGAATAAGCTGGAAAACGAAGCGACCGGCGAAATTCTGTATACCGACGTGGCCTGCCGCCTGTTGGATACGGAAACCTGCAAGTGCTCCAGCTATCCCGACCGCAAGCGGTTCGTGCCCGAATGCCAGATTCTGACGCCGCGCATGGTGCGCAAGCTCGGCTGGCTGCCCTCGACCTGTGCATACCGCTTGATTTCCGAAGGTCAGGACCTTTATTGGTGGCATCCCCTAGTTTCCGGCGATCCGGAAACGGTGCATTATGCCGGGATCTCGGTGCGCGGCCGCGTGGTTTCGGAACGCGATACCGACGATCTGGAAAACCACGTAGTGGGCTGGCCCAAATAACCCACCCGTGCCGGGACGAACCGGCCAGGGCCGGCGACGAAGGAGAGAAACATGAGTGCGACCGAACTGGAACTTACCGGCGTCTATGCCGCCGTCTTGACCCCGCAGCACGCGGACCTCAGCCCCGATCACGACCGCCTGGCGGCCCATAGCCGCTGGTTGCTGGCCAATGGCTGTGACGGCCTGGGCATCCTGGGCACCACCGGTGAAGCCAATTCGTTCACCCTGGCCGAGCGCCTGGAAATTCTCGACAAGCTGGCGGAAAACGGCATCCCGACCCAGGGCATGATGCCCGGCACCGGCTGCTGCGCCATTCCCGATACGGTTGAGCTGACCAAGAAGGCGCTGGAAATCGGCGCCGGTTCGGTCCTGATGCTGCCGCCGTTCTATTACAAGAACCAGTCGGACGAAGGCCTGTTCGCTGCCTATTCCGAAGTGATCCAGCGGATCGGCTCCGACAAGCTGAAAATCTGCCTGTATCACTTCCCGCAGATGTCCAACGTGCCGATTTCCATGAACCTGATCGGCATGCTGCGTAAGGAGTATCCGAACACGGTCGTCGGCATGAAGGATTCGTCCAACGTGTTGGAAAACATGCTGACGGCGACCAAGGAATTCCCCGGCTTCTGCGTGTTCTCGGGCGCGGACGACCTGATGCTGCCGGTGCTGCGGTCCGGCGGTGCGGGCTGCATCACGGCCTGTTCGAACATCGCCCCGGACCTGGCGCAGAGCGTCTATTCCGAATATCGCGCCAATGGCGATTCCGGCGACATCGAAGCCCGCCATCAGACCCTGTCCAGCGTGCGCAAGATCATTTCCGGCTATCCGCTGGTGCCGTCGCTGAAGGCAATGACCGCGCGCAACTACAACGACGACGCTTGGTTCAACATGCGCCCGCCGATCATGCGCATGGACGACGCCCAGACCCAGAAGCTGTATCATGAATACGACGGCGCCGGTCTGGTCATGGCCAAAGCGGCCTAAGCGGGCGGCGCGGTGAACGGCGGCGAACGCGGCCGGACACTTCCTACCCTGGGCCTCGATCACGACCGTCCCGGCGACGGCGCGGTGCCGTTGCGCATTCGCCGCAACAACCGCGCCAAACGCCTGATCCTGCGCGCCGATCCGGCGACGGGAACGGCGGTCGTAACATGCCCGCCCTGGGTCTCGGATGCCGAGGCCCGGGCCTTCGCCGAAAAGCAGGCGGCGTGGATTCGCCGCCGCCTGCAATCGGCCCCGCCGGTCGTGCCTTTCGCCGACGGCGGCGAAATTCCCTATCTGGGCCAGCCCCATATCATCCGCCATCGCCCCGATCGGCGCGGCGGCGTATGGACCGAAACCGACGGCGCGGTCGCCGAAATTCACGTCAGCGGCCAGGCCGAACATCTGCCCCGCCGCCTGGGCGATTGGCTGAAGCGCGACGCCCGGCGGCAGATCCAGCCCCGCGTCGCCGCCGCCGCCGAAACGCTGGGCGTGCGCGCCGGGCGGATCACCGTACGCGACACCAAAAGCCGCTGGGGCTCCTGCGCCGCCAACGGCAACCTGTCGTTCTCGTGGCGGCTGGTGATGGCCCCGGAACGGGTGCTGGATTATGTCGTCGCCCACGAAGTCGCCCATCTGCGTGAGCACAACCACAGCCCGCGGTTCTGGGCCTTGGTCGAAAGCCTGATCGACGACATGGACGACTGCCGCCAATGGCTGCGCGACGAAGGCGCTGGCCTGCACCTGATCGGGCCGTCACCGGACGGCGATTGAATGGCAAGAACCGGATAGTCCTGGGGCGCAGGCGGCCCTAGGCTGGCGTCATGACAAAAGCATCGACATCGACCGAACAAGACGAAACCCGCTGGCGGCAGGTCACGGACCGCGAACCCGGCGGCGATTTTCTATATGCCGTGACCAGCACGGGCGTCTATTGCCGCCCCGGTTGTTCGTCGCGCCTGCCGAAGCGCGAGAACGTTCGCTATTTCGACGATGGCCCAGCGGCGGAACGCGCCGGATTTCGCCCCTGCAAGCGCTGCCGCCCGGACAACGACAGACTGGTCGATCCGCGCTTGGCCGCAGTGGCCGAAGCCTGTCGCCGGATCGAGGCGGCGGAAACCCCGCCATCCTTGGATGAACTGGCCGAGATCACCGGCTACAGCGCCCATCACCTGCAACGTATGTTTCAGGGCATGGTCGGCGTCAGCCCCAAACAGTACGGCGACGCGGTCAAGGCCGAGCGCCTGCGCCGGGGCCTGAAAGCCGGGGACGGCGTGGCCGGGGCCTTGTACGGGGCAGGATATGGATCACCGTCGCGAGTCTATGAGAAATCCGCGGCCTTGTTGGGCATGACACCCGCCAGTTACGCCGCGGGCGGGCGCGGTGCGGAGATCCGCTTCGCGATCGCCGACAGCCCCATGGACCGTGTCCTGGCGGCGGCGACGGACAAGGGATTGTGCATGGTCTCCCTGGCGGCCGAGGACGATCTGTTGGAGGCGGAACTGCGCCGCGATTTTCCAGAAGCCCGGATCGAACGTGACGACGACCGCCTGAAACCGTTGATGGAGGACGTGCTGGCCTATCTGGATGGCCGGGCCCCCGCCACGACATTGCCGCTCGATATTCGCGCCACGTCCTTTCAATGGCAGGTCTGGCGCGCGCTGACGGCTATCCCACCCGGCGAAACCCGGACCTATGGCGAACTGGCGGCGCAACTGGGGCGCAGTGGCGCCGCCCGCGCCGTGGGCCGGGCCTGCGCCACCAACCCGGTGTCGCTGGTCATTCCCTGTCACCGGGCGGTCGGGGCCAATGGCGCGTTGACCGGATATCGCTGGGGCGTCGCGCGCAAGCGCGCCCTGCTCGCCCGCGAGCGGGGATTGAAGGAAGAAGACGCCTAGCCGCGCACCAGCCGGTCAGCGGCGGCGCGGGCGAAATTAACCGTCTGCTTGCGCCGCCGGTTGCCGTTCAGAGGCGTTTCCGCCGCCGGCCGAAGGACAACTCCATCATGGGCATCGGCGACGATCAGACCCACGTCATCCGGCAACAAATGCTGCGGAAACCCCGGCGGTACGGCGAAATAGAACCAATCACAAAACGCGGGGTATTCGTGCCATTTGCCGTCGGCGCGAAAATCGTCCGGCGTGGATTTGACCTCGACGAACAGGAACCGCCCCTGCCCGTCCAATCCGGCCACATCTATCCGCCGCCGACTGGTCAACTTGAATTCGGCCAAGGGACTGAACCCCATACGCCACAGCATGCGGACGACGCCCCGGGTGACGCCTTCCGTCAGTTGCGGGCGACTGTCACCGCACAATTCGGCTTCAAGCGGCAAGGCGTTGTTCATCATATGTTCCATGCTGCCTTCTTGAATACCCGCCCCACCCGACGCTGGCAAGTCTTGCCGGAACGGGGCCGCCGGGGTAAGCATCCGGGATGCGACAGGCGCAGCATGAATTGACCTTGGCCACCGGCGGCCCCGGTCTTTACGAGATCACGGACGAGGTCGAGGCCTGGGTCCGTGACCAGGGCATGGGCAACGGTCTGCTGACCCTGTTCTGCCGCCATACCAGCGCATCCCTGACCGTGCAGGAAAACGCCGACCCGGACGTGCGCCGAGACCTGCAGACGTTCTTCGAACGCTTGGTCCGCGAAGACCCCTCGCTCTACCGCCACACGGCGGAGGGGCCCGACGACATGCCCGCCCATATCCGCAGCGCCCTGACCAACGTACAGCTGTCCGTGCCGGTCGCGGGGGGCCGCACGCAGCTCGGCACCTGGCAGGGAATCTACCTGTTCGAACACCGCCATCAGCCGCACCGCCGCCAGGTGTCCCTGCACCTGATGGGCGAATAGAGGGGACCGACGAGGATGGATAACGGCTGGCTGCTTCTGATCGCCCTGAGCTTGGCCGTGATCCTGGGCGTGATGCTGCGCAATCGGTTCCTCGGGCCCGAAACGCCGATCCGCCGATGGTTCGATATCCGTGTCGCACCGACGGGGGGCAAGGTCGCGAAAGTCTTCTTCTATCTGACCCTCGTGGTTTGGCTGGTCATCTGGATCACCGCCGACGAAGACGGCCGCACCCGGTTCGAACGCCAGTTTCAATCCTTGATGAAGTCCGTCGAGCAGGGAATGGATACCCCCGCCGCCGACGCCCCGGCACCCGCGCCGGAGCCCCGGCCATGAAGAAGCAAAAGGGCAAAGCCCGGCCGCCCCGCCCGAAAAAGCGGACCAAACGCCCCGCACCTGCGGCGGCACCCTCCCCCCGCGCGCATCCCCAGAATTCCCCAAGCCTTTCTCCGCTGGATCATTTCACCGGCCCGGACACCTTTGCCTTGGTCGAACAGGCCCGCGCCGCCCTGACCCGGGGCGATTGGCGCCGTGCGCGCGACCTGGGACGGCTGGCCTTGATGGCGGCGTCGGACGATGCCGATGCCCTGAACGTCACCGGGATCGCGGCCTTTCACCTGGGCGACCGGGCCGAGGCTCTAACCCTGTTCGACACCGCCCTGGCGTTTCACCCCGGCCATGGCGAGGCCTTGATGAACCGGGGCAATGTCCTGGCCGACATGGGGCAATTGGACGCCGCCGAAGAAGCCTACAACCAGGCCGTCGCCGCCCTGCCCGGCAATAGCGGGGCCCGGTTCAACCGGGCGGTCCTGCGCGAGGTCTCGGGCCGCTTCGCCGAGGCCGAGGCCGACTTCCGCCAAATCCTGGCGCACGATCCGGGCGAGGCCGAAGCCCGCTTTCACCTGGCCAATATCATGAAGGCCCTGAACCGCCTGAGCGAAGCCGTGGCCGAGTACGACCAAGTGTTGAAGGACGAGCCCGGACACGTCGGCGCGGCGACCAACCGGGGGGCGGCGCTTCAGGAATCCGGCAAGCCACTGGAAGCCCGCGCCGCCTATGAACAAGCGCTGAGCCTGGAGCCGAATCATCCGGATGCCCGCTACAATCTGGCAACGCTGCTTCAGGAATCGGGGCATTCGGCGGAAGCCCTGCCCCATTACCAAGCCGTCATGGCCACCCGCCCGGACCATGCGGGAGCACAGGTCAATATCGCCTATGCCCTGCGGGAGTTGGGGCGGATGGATGAGGCCCTAGACGCCGCCCGCGAAACCGTGCGCCTCGCCCCTGATTACGACAAGGCCCGCGTCAATCTGGCCGATCAGTTGTTGGTCATGGGGCATGGGGCGGAGGCAGTCGCTGAAATCAGCGCTTTTCTAGACGACCATCCGGGCAATACCTCTGCCCTGGCGTTCCAGGCGATTGCCCTGACCGAGACGGGCGACCGGGAAGGGGCGGCAAGGCTGCTTGATTTCGAGACGCTACTGCGCCCGACCGAGATCGCGGCACCCGAGGGGTATGCCGATGTCGCCGCTTTCAACCGCGCCCTGGCCCGCCATCTGCGCAAACATCCGTCCCTGGCCTATGCCCCGGCCAGCCACGCCACCCGTAAGGGCCGCCATTCGGGCGAACTGCTGATCGGCGAAACAGGCCCCATTGCCGGGTTGGAACAAGTCATTCGCGACGTAGCCGAAGCCTATCGCGCCGATGTGGCGGGGGCCCTGCCCCCGGACCATCCGTTCCTGGCCCGCATCCCGGCGCGAACGCGGCTGTCGATCTGGGGTGTGGTCATGGAGGACCAGGGACAGCAAATCGCGCATATCCATCCGGCGGCCTGGCTGTCCGGCGTGTATTACCCCGAAATTCCCGACGTGGTTCGTGACGACGACCCGGCGCATCAGGGGTGGATCGAATTCGGCCGGCCGCCCAAGGACTTTCACTGCACCGCGGAACCTTTGGTGCGGCTGATCCGCCCGCGCGAGGGACTGATGCTGCTGTTCCCCAGCTACCTCTATCACGAGACGATCCCCTTCCACGCAACGGTGGAGCGCCTGTCCATCGCCTTCGACATCATGCCCGCCGATGGATAGATACAAGTTTCTGACCCGAAATACCGGCCATTCTATTGCGCCTGCGAAAGGCAGCGTTGTACAGTCCCCGAATGTATAAGGTCTTGCAGATCAGGAAATCCGCTTCGCGTCCCGCGATCCGCCGTCGGCCGATCGCGCGGGTGGCGATCAGCGGCCTGTTGCTGCTGTCTTATTTGGTGCCGCTGCTGGCCGTCATGGCCATGCCCTCACCGGCCAGCGCGCGAGAGGCCAAGCTTTTTGCCGACCTTCGCGCCGGCATCTGTTCGCAGCGCCAACCGGCCAGCGAAGACCCTGACCAGGACAGCAAATTCAATGGCGCACGCGCCAATTGCGTGCTGTGCAAACATCCGGCATCCCCTGCGCCGGACGGCCTTGCGGCCCGCGTGTGGCAGGATCTCGCTTGGGTTCGGGTCGAAGCTCAAGTCCCGCCCCGCGATCTGGCCGTTCACGACCAAATCGCCCAGCGAACCAAGCCGCCACGCGGCCCGCCGCTTTTCTCCGCCTGACAATCTGACCACGCCGGTTTTCCGCCTGCTGCCCTCCCTTCGTCCGCGAAGCAACGGCACCGGTGGATGAACGGCCAGGCTTTTCGGAACCGAACGACCGGTTCCCATGCGGAGAATATCGAATGTTTATCCCGACCCTGCGGGGCTGCCTGTTGGCGGCGACCGCCCTTACATCCGTCTCGTTCGCGCAGACCAGCGCCCATGCCCAAGATCCGGCGGAAACCACGGAAATCTGCCAGGCCCTGACGCCCGAAACTGAAATCAAAAAAGACAAGAGCACGTCCGAAACGACCCCTGTCACTCTGCCCGAGGTCCGATCCTACGGCCAATCGACCAACCCCAATCAGGTCGTTCTCGAACCGTCGGTCGACTACGTGTTTCCGGCATCCGATGCCTCCGACGTGTTGCAGTCCATCCCCGGAATCAGCGTCAGCCGCATGGGCGGACACGGCGGCGATCCCGCCATTCGCGGGCAGTCGCAAACCCGGATCAACATCATCGACGACGGTGCCTTCATCCATGGCGGCTGCCCCAACCGGATGGACCCGCCGACGGCCTACATGAGCACCGAGGCAATCGACAGCCTGATCGTCGACAAGGGCTATGCAACCGTCGCCAACGGACCCGGCGGGTCGGGCGGCACCGTCCGCGCCGAGCGCAAGGCCCCGATCTTCGAAGCCGACAAACCCTATCAGGGATCGGTCTACGGCGGATTGAATTCCAACGCCTGGACCCGCAGCGCCGGGGGCGACATTTCGGCGGGCACCGACTGGGGCTACATCCGGGGTGAAGGAAATTACGAATTCGCCCAGGACTACCGCGACGGGGACAACCGAAGTGTACGCACCGGTTTTTCAAGCCATGGCGGCCGCGTTGAAATGGGTCTGACGCCCACCACCGACGACTTGATCCGCGTCAGCGTCCAGGCAGAGCGGATCGAAGACGCCCTGTTCGCCGGATCCGGCATGGATTCTCCCTTGTCCGAAACCTTGGTCGTGCGCACCAGCTTCGGCCATGACTTCGAACCGGGCGGTCTCTTGACCCGCTTCGATGCGTCCGCCTATGGCGGCAATGTCGACCACATCATGGACAACTACACCCTGCGCGACCGCACCGGCATGGTGATGAAGGTCGATTCCTCGTCCGATACGTTCGGCGGCCGCATGGGCTTTAAGGGTGAAACCCACGGCTTTACGTTCAAGGTCGGCACGGATGTGCAGGTCAACAACCGCGACGCCGTCCGCTTCATGGGACAGCGGGAGGACGTCAACGCGGGCGATGAATCGCGCATTCAGTCCTACACGTGGCCCGGCATCAGCCTATCAGTGGTCGGGTTCTATGCCGAGGCAGAGCGGCCCGTCGCCCCGGGCCACACCCTGATCGGGGGCGTACGCTACGACCGCGTCGATTTCTCCGCCGATAAGGCCGACCGGGTCGCCATCATGCCAGGCCAATCGGCCAACACGCTGTATCAGAACTATTACGGCGTGACCGCGGAAGACCGGGACGAAAACAACTTCGGCGGCTTGCTGCGATACGAAGTGGCACTGGACAAGAACGTCACCTTGTTCGCGGGATTATCGCGTAGCGTCCGCACCGCCGACGCGACGGAGCGCGGCATCGCGGCCAATAACACCACCGCATCCAGCCGATGGGTCGGGCGGCCGGACATCGCCCCGGAAAAACACCACCAGGTCGATATCGGCGCCGAAGCCTCTTATTCCAATTGGACCATCGGCGGCACCGTCTACTACGACCGGGTCAAGGATTTCATCCTGCGTGATCTGGCGCGTGGTCAGGACGGCATCCTGCTGAGCGACAACGCGACCGTTTATCGCAACGTCGACGCCACCCTGGCCGGGTTCGAAGTCTCGGGTAAGGTTCGGTTCCTCGACGCTTGGTCGTTCGGCGCGCAAGCAGCCTTCACCTATGGCCAGAACGAGGAAGACAACCGCGCCCTGGCGCAAATCCCGCCACTGGAGTTGACCAGCACCTTGGAGCATCGGACCGAGGATTGGATGGTCGGCGTCCGCATGCGGGCGGCCTTCCGCCAGCCGCGTGCCGATGTGGAAACCAACTTCAACAGCGGCCTGGATGTCGGCAAGACCGGCGGCTACGCCGTGTTCGACCTGTACAGCGAGGTCATGGCGTTGGAGCCGGTTTCGATCTCGTTCGGCGTGACGAACCTGTTCGATCAGACCTATGCCAACCACTTGAGCCGGTCAAGCTCGTTCGACCCGGAAGTGGTGCAGGTCAACGAACCGGGCCGTTCGTTCTTCCTGCGGGCCAGTGCAACCTTCTAGCCCACATATCGGTCTGGGCCGTCCGCTGGACGGCCCAGGTCCCGCCACGCTGGTGGCGGGGCTGACCTCTGTCGCGATCCATATCGGATTGGCGGCTTGGTTCTTTGCGTCCGGGGGTAGCCCGGACAGCGCACCCCCACCTGCCGGCATTGCGACGGCGTTCGAGGTCACGTTGATGACCGAGCCGTCGTCGCAACCCGCGCAACCGGCGCAGCCCGAACCGGTGATTTACGAAACACCTATCGAAGACGTCGTGGCTGTCGAACCGCAGCCGGATATTATTGAGCCGGTGGAGCCGGTGGAAACCGCCGAGGCGGTGCCGGTGGAAACCGAAGCCCCCAGGGAAGTCGCAACGGAACCGGTCGCGCAGCTGGCCGCAGTCCAGCCGCCCGCCCGCCCGAAACGCCCAGCCCCTCAGCCCCCGACCCAAAAAGCGAAAGCGCCGCCCCCGGCGCCGCCGCAAACCGACCATGCCACGAAAGCGGCGGAGGCAAGCGCGCCGCCACCCAAGGGGGCGCAAGTTCCCATTGCCCAGATTGCCGCCAAGAACATCGGCGCCCATGGAACTGAAACGGCTGTTGTCGAAAAGCCGGCGACGTTCCCCGGCTACCTGGCCAACCCGGCCCCGGCCTATCCGGCGAGCGAGTTGCGGCGCGGCCGCGAAGGCCTGGTCGTGCTGCTGGTACGTGTCACGCCGAACGGACGGGCAGACGATATCTCAATTCAGAAATCGTCCGGTATTTCCGCATTCGACCGTGAAGCGGTACGGGCCGTCCGCCGGTGGCGGTTCTTGCCCGCGACCAAAAATGGCCAGCCCGTGTTCGGCCTTGTCAAAGTGCCGATCCGCTTCACGCTGCGAAAGTCCTGAGACGGTCAGAAGTTACCTTCGACCACAGTCAGGCCCAGGCTGTGCCAAGCCTGCATCCCGCCCCGGTAGTACATGATTTTGTCCGCGGGATAGCCTTCGCGCAGCATGGCCTTGATCGCCATCGGCGATTGGCCGCACCAAGGTCCATTGCAGAACAACAGAACCTTTTCCGCGTTCTTGCAGTCCCATTTTTTATCCGGCCCACGGGTGCAGCCGACTTCATTCAGGCGTTCGGCCATTTGCGTATAAGGCATGTTGATCGCACCGGGGATGGTGCCTTTGACGTGCCATTCTACGGTCCGCCCATCGATCAGCTTGCCGCCCGATTTGGCGAAGTCCAGCAACTCGACCTCTCCGACCGTGGTCACGCCGGGCGCGACCTGCATCGGCTGAATGCAGAACGGCGGGCATTTGCGCGACGTTTTGGCGTAATCCTCGTGGATCTTATTGGCGAGATCCTGGTTACGCATGATCTTTACCGGGCCGTCAGCGGTGGGCACCATCACGCTGGGGGTGCGGGCGTTGATCTTTACTTCCATGTTGGCGTCATCGTTCGCCTGAACCGGCATCGCGCCGACCAGAACGAACAGACTGAGCAAGGCAATAAGAATACGCGTCATGGGATGTCTCCTCTCCGTTATTTTATGATTAATGAATATGATGGAGAGGACCGCGAAACTGTCAAGCGGCGATTACCAAGTCGCTTCGGCTTTCATCGCAATCGGCCCGTCCGGGCGCGCCGTCCATAGGGTCAGCCCGCCGTCTTGTTCCGACGCGTTCAGAACCATCGGCGCGGTATCGTACAGTGGCGATTGAGAGCGGAAATCGAACCGCTTCGGCGTATTTCCCCGCAACTCCGTCGCGAAGGCGATCAGCATTGCTGCCTGCAACGGGCCGTGTACGACCAAGCCCGGATAGCCCTCGATGCCCGTCGTATAGGGGCGATCGTAGTGAATTCGATGGCCGTTGAATGTCAGGGCCGAATAGCGGAAAAGCAGGGGCGCGCTGGGGTCGATGATGCGTTGATGGGCGCCGGCTTCGGCCGCGGGCGGCGCCTTTCCCGCGCCACCGCCGGTGTCGGCCCCGCGATAGACGATGTCCTGCCGTTCCGTCACCATCGCTTGGCCTTCGACCGAGATCACATGTTCCACCGTCGCGAAGCACAACAGGCCGCTGCGCCCTTCCTTGGCGGTGACATCAAGAATTTTCGATGCGCGCCGCACGACATCGCCAACACGCAGCGGGCCATGAAATTCCAGGCCACCGCCCGCCCACATCCGGCGCGGCAACGGCACAGGCGGCAGGAACCCGCCCCGCGCCGGATGGCCGTCCTCGCCCAGGGTCGCGGTCGGCGCCGCAGGTTGGGCCAGGCAGAAATGGATCAACGCGGGGGCAGCATCGCCCGCTTGCGGATCGTCGCCCGCAAGGTCGAGCGTCGCCCGATATTTACGGACAAGGTCAGCGGTCAAAACGTCGTCCGCCGTGGTCTCGCGTCCGATCCAGGTTCGCAGATGATCCAGATCGAACGGCGTGTCGCCCGCGTCGCTCATGATCAGCCCTGTTCCTTGATGCCGTCGATCGGCTGGTGATCGCCGACGCTGGGCACCGCGCCGTAGGTCCGCGCGTCTTCGTCCATGAAGATCGGCGGCGGCGCCGGATACGAAACGGGTCCTTCGGGCGTGTCGACCGTGATACGGCGCAAGTGCGGATGTGCCGCCAAACCACCCATGTCGTTGACAAAGGCGAAGGCGACGTCGGCGGCCGTCAATCGCTCGACCGACTGCGGTACGTCCAACTCGCCAAAGGTTCCACCGACCAGGGCATCGGTCTCGGCGCGATTTTCCACGCGGGCGACGTTGGTGCAGAACCTGGGGTCGGTGATTGCTTCGGGCTGGCGCAGGAATTCCTGACAGAATTTCGCCCATTCACGCTCACTCTGGATCGAGATCAAAACCGGCGTGCCTTCCTTGGTCGTGAACACGCCATAGGGGGCGACCGACGGGTGGGCCAAACCAATGCGCTTGGGCGGCTTGCCGCCTTCCTGATGCATCAGGGGGACCGTCAGCCATTCGGCCATGACGTCGAACATGGAAACACGGATATCGGCTCCTTCGCCGGTGATGCCACGGGCCAACAGGGCCTCCAACACCGCTGCATGGGCCGTCGCGCCCGTCGCTACATCGACGATCGACATACCGACCCGTGCCGGTTCGGCCGGGCCGCCGGTGATCGAACACAGGCCCGATTCCGCCTGAATCAAAAGGTCATACGCCTTGCGCTCGGCATAGGGTCCGGTGTCGCCGTAGCCGCTGATTGAGCAGATGACCAGACGGGGATGGGTCTTGCGCAGGGTTTCGCGACCGAATCCCAAACGCTCGACCGCACCCGGCTTGAGATTCTGGATGAACACGTCGGCCTGATCCAGCAGGGCTTGCAGGGCTTCCTTGCCCTCGGGCTTGGTCAAGTCGAGAACGATCGATTCCTTGCCGCGGTTCAACCATACGAAATAGCTGCTCTGCCCAGAGGCGACGTCGTCATAACCCCGGGCGAAATCGCCCTCGGCCCGTTCGATCTTGATCACGCGGGCCCCGGCATCGGCCAGGCGCGCCGAACAGAACGGAGCGGCGACGGCTTGTTCCAGGGCGACGACGGTAAGCCCCTTAAGGGGCTGATTGTTCTTGGATGTCATTTTTTAAAAAGACCTCTGGTTAGAAAGAGCGGGGCATTCCCAGAATGTGCTCAGCGACGTAGCTGAGGATCAGGTTGGTCGAAATCGGCGCAACTTGGTAAAGCCGCGTTTCGCGGAACTTGCGCTCGACATCGTATTCGCAGGCGAAACCGAAGCCGCCGTGATACTGCAGGCAAGCGTTGGCCGCTTCCCACGACGCCTTGGCCGCCAGGTACTTCGCCATGTTGGCTTGCGCGCCGCAAGGTTCCTTGGCGTCGTACAAACGGCATGCTTCGTAGCGCATCAGGTTCGCGGCTTCGACCTCGATGAAGCATTCGGCGATGGGAAACTGCACGCCCTGGTTCTGGCCG
>DJHY01000291.1:0-8557 GCA_002433335.1 Rhodospirillaceae bacterium UBA6608
TCTACGACTACCTGGACGGGTTCAAGGACCTTCCCCTGATGGAGGACGTGGACATGGTCCGCCGCATCGGCGGCAAGCGCCTGATCGCCCTGCCTTCGGCGGTCACGACCTCGGCCGTGCGCTATCGCCAAGGCGGCTGGTGGCTGCGCCCGCTGCGCAACTTGTTCTGCCTGGGGTTGTTCTATATCGGCGTCTCGCCGCATTGGATCGCCAAGCTGTACCGATGACCGACCGCGCCCTGCAAAACCATCTGATCCTGTTCGCCAAGGCCCCGCGCCTGGGCCGCGTCAAATCGCGGCTGGCGCGGCATATCGGGCCGGTCGGGGCCTGGGCCTTTCAGCGCCGCATGCTGATGCAGACCGCGCGCCGCCTGGGCAAGGATCCTCGCTGGCAAAGCTGGCTGGCGGTCTCGCCCGACCATGCGGTGTTCGACCGGGCCCTGTGGCGCGGCCTCGCCCCCGGGATCGAAAACCGCCTATCCCAGGGTAGTGGCGACCTGGGGGCGCGCATGGCCCGGGCGATGGCAATCCTACCGCCGGGGCCTGCGGTCCTGATCGGATCGGACATTCCGGGCATCACGCCCCAAATGATCGCCCGTGCCTTTGACCTGTTGGGCGACCATGACGCCGTGTTCGGCCCGGCCCGCGACGGAGGATACTGGCTGGTCGGGTTGAAGCGGCGGCCCCGCTTCGTCGATCCGTTCCGAGGCGTGCGCTGGTCGACGGAACACGCCCTGGCCGATACCCGCGCCAACCTGGCGGGCCTGCGCATCGCCTTGATCGACGAATTGGAAGACGTCGACGACGGCGCGTCCTACGCCCGCAGGGCCAGGGCCTGAGCCCGACGCAAAACAAAGAAAAGGCCCGGCGACTGTGCCGGGCCTTTCCTCTTGGGCGCGGTGGGATATCAGGCGGCGAAGGCCGTTTTCAGGCGCTCCAGCCGCACGCTCTTGACCAGCGCATAGGCGCCGTCGCCGAGAAGGGCCTGGACCAAGGCCACGACGATCAGGAAGAGCGGATATTCCCAACCGCCGCCCTGAGCCGTGAACAGCCAGCCGTTGCCCGAGTGGGCCCAGAACGCACCCGCCAGAACCGGCACCAGGGCCAGGGCGACGTAGCGGGTCTGCACGCCCAGGATCAGGGCGATGCCGCCCAGGCCTTCGGCGGCGATGGTGGCGTAGGCGGTAAAGCCGGGCAGGCCCAGGCTTTCAAAGAACTGCACGGTGCCGGGGATGGTGAACACGAAAACCTTCAGGTACAGGCTGTGGGCGATGAACATGACGCCAAGCGAAACACGAAGCAGCAGGGCGGCATAAGGGGCGGTTTTATTGTCGATCATTGTCTTGGTCCTTGAATCTATCGGTTTGTCCGGTGGTCGGTTCGGTGGTCCTTGTTGGGAAACGCGGCCGCATCGCCGCGTTGATGTGGGGACCTTACGACTTGCCTTGCCGCACATAAATTCACGTTATTGGCCAAATTGATTTGCAATAATGCACATCTAACCTCAAACTCCCCCGATGCGGGATTGGGATGATCTGCGGTTCTTTTTGGCGGTTGCGCGGGCGGGCAGTTTGTCGGGCGCGGCCAAGGCGCTGGGCGTCAATCATTCGACCGTGTTCCGCCGTATCGAAGCCTTCGAACAACGATTGGGCGTGCGCCTGTTCGACCGACATCGTGAAGGCTATGCCCTGACCCTGGCCGGCGAGGAAATGCAGGAAGCCGCCGCCCGCGTCGACGACGAGATCGACGCCATGACGCGGCGCATCGGCGGGCGGGACCTGCAACTGAGCGGCCCACTGACCGTAACCACCACGGACGACCTGGCGACCTGTTTGTTGGGAAAACCGTTTGCGGACTTTCGCACCGGCTATCCGGGCATCGACCTGACGGTGCTGGTCGACAATCAGTTCTTCAACCTGTCGAAGCGCCAGGCCGACGTCGCCATTCGCCCGACAAACGCCCCGCCGGACACCCTGGTGGGGCGGCGCGTCTCGGGCCTGGCCTTTGCCGTCTATGCGTCCGAAGACGTCGCGGACGGGCCGCTGGCCGAACAGGCCTGGCTGATCTTCGATGAATCGCTAAGTCACCTGGCGGCGGCGAAATGGCAGCGCCGCGAATTCGGCGGGGCCGAGATCGTCCTGCGCTCGAACAATCTGCCGACGCTGATGACCGGCGTGATCCAGGGGATGGGGGTGGCGTTGCTTCCCTGCTTCCTCGCCGACCCACAAAGCCGCCTGCGCCGGGTGACCGATCCGGTCGAGGAGGCGGCCTCGGCCCTGTGGCTGCTGACCCACGAAGACCTGCGCAACACGCAGCGCGTCCGCGCCTTCACCGACCATATGGCAGATGCGCTGTCGGCTCGGCGCG
This sequence comes from Rhodospirillaceae bacterium UBA6608, assembly GCA_002433335.1. Next base: position 2,367 of record DJHY01000291.1, read on the forward strand.
GCCTGTTGGAAGGCCGCGGTTAAAAACCAGGAAGGATCAGGTCGCTTCGGGACAGTTGGTGTCGGGCACCTTGTTGCGGTCCTGATAGACGCTCAAGGTCACCTTTTCGACCACCCGCTCACCCAGCGCGCGATTGAACCGCTGCGCCAACTGGCCGGGCAGATCGCCGGTGATGGCGTCATGGGCGCTGTCGGTATAGCTGGCCAGATTGGCGAAGGCCGCATTCAGCGACGACACAAGACGCGGCATCAAATGACAGATCTTCGCCATGTTGTGGCCACCCGTGACTCGCATGCTGACGGAAACCAGCAAGGGTCGGGGCTTTTCTTTGCTCTTCAGGCTGAAGCCGCCGATCTGCACCGTCTGGGGGCGCATCCGAACCGTATGGATTTTGTTGTCCTGCGCGACAGCGACCGGTGTCGCGGCGCTCGGTTCCGCATTCAGCCACAGGCCAAGCCCGGCAATGCCGCCGATCAATAGGATCGACGCCCCCGCGCCCAGCAGCAGGCTTTTCATGAATTTGTCCATCGGTCCCCCTCTTTCGCCGTGACGGCTTCTCCGTATCGGTCTTGTTGAAAGACGGTGTCCGGTCGGTTCTCCTCAACCTTCCGAACCCGCGGCCGGCTCAATCCGTTAATGGATGAACCGATGAAAATAATAATACCAAAGCGCGCGCCCGATAGGTGCCGTGAAATATCACCACGCCATTGGAACGGGGATGTTAACCGTTAAAACTTTCAGGAATCTGACGTTTTCGGAATACGCAGGCATGTTTATCCACAGCCGCCGGAGGACAAGCTGTGGAAAACCTTAACGCTAAAAATGAAGCGAATCGCGGCCCGCGACGCCAAAGAGGAAACTAGGCCAAGTGCTCTTTGAGACGCGGCATCAGCTCGACGAAATTGCAGGGCTTGTGCCGAATGTCCAATTGATGAACCAGGATTTCGTCCCAGCCGTCCTTGCACGCCCCGGTCGATCCCGGCAGCACGAAGATATAGGTGCCGTTGGCGACGCCGGCGCTGGCCCGCGACTGAATGGTCGAGGATTTGATCTTCTGATAGCTGATCCAGCGGAACATCTCGCCGAAGCCCGGGATGATCTTTTCGGCCACGGCGTCCAATGCCTCGGGCGTCACGTCACGCCCGGTTACCCCTGTGCCGCCGGTCGAGATGATGCAATCGACTTCGGGGTCGTCGCACCATTTGCGGAACTGATCGGCGATCAGGGATGCATCGTCCTTGATGATCGCCCGGTCGGCCAGCTTGTGCCCGGCCTGGGTCAGGCGTTCGACCAGGGTGTCGCCCGAACGGTCGTCTTCCAACGTGCGCGTGTCCGAAACCGTCAGAACCGCGATGTTAACGGGCAGAAATTCCGTTTGCTGACTCATCGAAGATCGCCACCTCCACCTTGCCTTGGCCTAGGGCTTTGTAAACCGGCCACTGACCGGCGGCAAGGGCATCCAGGGACGGCTTGTCCTGTCCCAGGCGGTCGCGATAGATCCACAGGTTGGCCAGAACCCGTTCGACGAAGTGACGGGTTTCGAAAGCCGGGATGCTTTCGATGAAGAACAGGGGATCGTCGGCGTATTCGGTACGCCGCCGCCATTTGTTCAGGTTCCCCGGCCCGCCGTTCCAGGCCGCCGCCAACAGCAGCAGGTCACCCTGGATATGCGACTCGGCCAGCAGCATGTCGATGTACTTCTGACCCAGTTGCAGGTTCAGATCCGGATCATACAACTGCCCCAATCGATGGCGATGCAGGGACGAATCCTGGGCGACGAAGCTGGCCGTGCGCGGCATCAGCTGCATCAGGCCCCGCGCCCCTGCCCAGCTTTTGGCCTTGGGGTTGAATTTGCTTTCCTGGCGGATGAAGGCATAGACCAGCGCCCGGTCGACGGTGAAACCGCCAGACGGCGTCCAACCCGGCACCGGATAAGCCGCGCCGTCGAACCCGCCGCCGTCGGGGAACATCCGGTCGGACAGGCGCACGGCCAGCCCGGCCATGCCGCCCGCATCGGCCAGGGCGAGGATCGCCAGGGCCTGGGTCTTGTCGGAAATCCGCGCAAGATTGCGCAGCTCGCGCTCGGCCGCCGTGTCGTCCCCCGCCTGCACCAGGGCCAGGGCCCGGCGACCGCGCGGCGTTTCGACGATCCGGTCCACCGCCCCGGCCACGACCGGCGGCGAAGCCCATTCATACGTCAGCTCGCGGCCCAAAATCCGCGCCGCCAACAAACCATAGAACGTCCGCGCGTGACGCGCCGCGCCGTTCAGATAGCGCATCACCTGTTCCGGACGATGGGTCAGCAACAGCCCCCGCGCCGCCCAGAAATTAGCCGCCCCATCCATCCATTCGTCGTCGAAGCCGATATCGGCGGCGCGCTGGAAATGATGGGTCGCCTTTTCGTAATCCTTGGCCTTCCAGGCGATCAGCGCCTGGGTCCAATGACCGTCCGGCAGATACTTGCCCGAACGCTTCAGGGCCGAGCCCAGCAACTGGTCGGCCCAATCGATGCGCCGGTCGAAGAAATAGCGCGTCGCCAATTGAACCTTCACCTGGTCCATTTCGGCGTTGGAGAACAGACGCTTGGCGTCGCCTGACTTAATCAGCCGCTTGGCGACCAGGGTATAGCCCCGGCGCAGGGATTTGGTGATCCGGTATTTCAGGGCCCGCGAACGGCGCACGTCGCTGCGGCTCAGGCGCTTGGTCGGCAGAACCTTGGGCGCCTTTTCCTCGTCGTCCTGTTCCGCCTGTTCGACTTCGGCCGCGGCGGTCGCCTCTTCCTCCAGGAACATCGGCTTGGTCGGCAGCACGTCCGGCTTGTCGGGCAAGCGCCAGTTCTTGGGCCGGCGGCGCAGCGACAGCTGGTAAATGCGCTGGGCCTGGGGATGGTCGGCGTAGTCGCCCATCCAGGCCTTCAATTCCTTGTAGCTGGAGCGGTACTTGCGCGGATGCAGATAGCGTTGCGCCAGGACATGGCCCATCAGCACCTTGTCCGACAGCTTGGCGATCAGGCGGTCGGCCTGTTTCCAATCGCCGTCTTCCTGAAGATCGAAAATCTGGCGGTAAAGCTGCGCATCGGCCTCGGACAGCACGCGCGGCGCCGTGGCCGTGGGCGACGACGGCAGCGGCGCGACCGAAGCGGTCTCTTGCCTGTCGGCAGCGGCGTTCGCACCGGAATAAGCCTGCTCCTGCCCAGCCATGGCGGGCGGCGCAAACGACAACATTTGGATGGAAAGCGCGGTCAGAATCGACGCGCCCAGAGTTTTGACCCCGGCCATGAGTCCCTTCTATGTCCGTCCGCCTAAAATCGGCGGTTTCGCGTTCTCTCCTCGTCGAGCCGCGATGTTATAGCGTCCTGTCCCCGGCGCCTCAACTTCTCAGGCTGGGCGAAACCGGAAAAACTCCCCGAATTCCGCCGTTGCTGCTCCCCAAACGAAAGCTGGGCGTCGCCCCGTGACCCTGCATAATCCCACATTTTGTGAGACCAGAAAAGCATGACCGTAGATATAGGAAATATGGTTAACGCAACGGCGGGGATCACCCGGCGGAGAGTTCCGCCAATTTATGCTTCAGCGCCAAAAGATCGCGCCAAGCGTCGCGTTTCATCGCCGGGGACCGCAGCAGATAGGCCGGATGGTACAGCGCCATGGCCGGAATGGGGGCCGGCATGCGCGGCGTGGCGTAGCTGAACCATTTGCCACGCAGACGGGTAATGCCCTGGGTCTGGGCCAACAGGGCCTTGGCCGACGGACCGCCGACACAGACCAGCACCCGGGGATCGACGATTTCGATCAGGCGTTCGACGAACGGCAGGCAGATCGCCGTTTCGCCCGGGGTCGGCGTGCGGTTGCCCGGCGGCCGCCAGAACACGGTGTTGGAGATCAGCACCGCCGCATCGCCCTCGCCGTGACGGTCCAGGCCGATGCTGCCCAGCATGGCGTCCAGCAGCTTGCCCGACGGCCCGACGAAGGGCAGGCCCTGGCGGTCTTCCTCGGCCCCCGGGGCTTCGCCGACGACCAGCACCCGGGCCTTCGGGTTGCCGTCGATGAAACACATGTTCGAGGCCGTGGTCTTAAGGGCGCAGCCGTTGAAATCGTTCAGGGCGGCGCGCAGGGCTTCGACCGTTTCGGCCTTGTTGGCCTGGGTCACCGCGTCCTTGATCGCCACTTCGTCGGACAGGGCCGCCGGGGGTTGCGGCTTGGTCAGCGGGCCACGCGGCGGCGGCGCGGCCTGACCGTACGCGGGCCCACCCTGCCCCGGCCCACCTTGTCCCGGCCTGGCCCCTGCCGGAGCCTGCGCCGCCGACGCCTTGGCCGCGCGGGCGGCCTGCTCGGCGACGTGTTCGGCGAAGCGATCCTGGGGCGCGTCGGCGATGGCCTCGTCGACGCCGGCCTCCGCATACCATTGCAGCAGCGCCCGGACGGCGCTGGGGTCAATGGCGGGATCAATTGAGAGTTCCGTCATGGGCGGAAGATTACCACAGGCGAAAAGAGAAGCGGGCCTATAGATTCCACAGCTTTCCTTTAATCGCCCCCCTTAAATCGCCGAGTATTGCGGCCAACCCCCAAGGAATGTCATAACCCTGTTCGCTAACAGCACCTGTCAACCACCCCAAGAAGAGGATCAAGACGAGGATGGAACGGGAATCAATGGAATTCGATGTGGTGATCGTGGGCGCCGGTCCGGCGGGCCTGGCGGCTGCCATTCGCCTACGGCAGGTGCACCCGGAATGCACGGTCTGCGTCGTCGAGAAAGGCTCTGAAGTCGGCGCGCACATTCTGTCGGGCGCCGTGTTCGAGCCCCGCGCGCTGAACGAGCTGATCCCCGACTGGAAGGAAAAGGGCGCGCCGCTCAACACCCCGGCGACCAAGGACCGCTTCATGCTGCTGGGCCCGGCGGGCTCGTTGCGTCTGCCGACGCCGCCGCAGATGAAGAACCACGGCAATTACATCATCTCGCTCGGCCTGCTGTGCCGCTGGCTGGGTGAACAGGCCGAGGCCATGGGCGCGGAAATCTACCCCGGTTTCGCCGCCGCCGAGGTTCTGTTCAACGACGACGGCTCGGTCAAGGGCATCGCCACCGGCGACATGGGCCTGAACCGCGACGGCACCCCCGGCCCGAACCATCAGCCGGGCATGGAGCTGCACGCCAAATACACCCTGTTCGCCGAAGGCTGCCGCGGGCACCTCAGCAAGCAACTGGAACAGAAATTCGACCTGCGCGCCATGGGCCCGACGGGCCGTCCCTCGGACCCGCAGACCTACGGCATCGGCATCAAGGAACTGTGGGAAGTCAAACCCGAGAATCACAAACAGGGCGAAATCCTGCACACCATCGGCTGGCCGCTGGATTCCAAGACCTATGGCGGCTCGTTCCTGTATCACCTGGAAAACAATCAGGTCGCCCTCGGCTTCGTGATCGGCCTGGACTACCAGAACCCCTATCTGTCGCCGTTCGACGAACTGCAGCGCTACAAAACCCATCCGGAGATCGCCAAGACGTTGGAAGGCGGCCGCCGCATCAGCTACGGCGCGCGGGCCCTGAACGAAGGCGGCTATCAGTCCATTCCGGGCCTGAGCTTCCCCGGCGGGGCCCTGATCGGCTGTTCGGCGGGCTTCCTCAACACGCCCAAGATCAAGGGCAGCCACACCGCCATGAAGACCGGCATGCTGGCCGCCGAGGCCGTGGCCGACGCCCTGAAGGCCGAGGCCGATCCGGCCCAGGGCCTGCCCGCCTATACGGACAAGGTCAAAGGCAGCTGGGTTTGGAAGGAACTGTACAAGGCGCGCAACATGCGCCCGCATTTCCACTGGGGCATGTGGGTCGGCCTGGTTCTGGGCGCGATCGACACTTTCCTGTTCCGTGGCCATGCGCCCTGGACCCTGCACAACAAGGCCGACCATTCGCAGTTGAAGAAGGCCAAGAACTGCAAGCCGATCGACTATCCCAAGCCGGACGGCGAGCTGACCTTCGACAAGCTGTCGTCGGTGCAGTTGGCGGGCACCTTCCATGAAGAAGAGCAGCCCTGCCACCTGACGCTGAAGGACGCCAGCGTCCCGATGGCCGTCAACTGGGCCGAATTCGCCGGACCGGAACAACGGTTCTGCCCGGCGGGCGTGTACGAATACGTCGAGGTCGATGGCCAGACGCAGTTCCAGATCAACGGTCAGAACTGCATCCACTGCAAGACC
>DJHY01000291.1:8889-26882 GCA_002433335.1 Rhodospirillaceae bacterium UBA6608
CAAGGACCCGACCCAGAACATCAACTGGGTCACGCCGCAGGGTGGCGAGGGGCCGAACTACCCCAACATGTAATCCTGCAATTCCTGGTTATCGGTTCGGCCGCGGACGCATACAGCGTTCGCGGCCGAATTGCGTCTGATCCCTGCCTCTATAAGGTCACTCGTCCTTGTCCGGCATGGACAGGATGGCGAAGGCGATCTGCGCACCCGCGAAGGTGACGAAGAACAGAAAGGTCATGGCCATGAACGCAAGCACCCCGGCTTCGGACCGATTGGCCAGCGACCACAGCCCGGCGAAATCCGTCACCGCGATCAGCCCCGACACGATCAGCGCCAAGACGAAGCCGATCGCCATATGCTTGGCGAGGAAGCGCAGGAACGGGTTATGCAGCGGCATGTCTGCCTCGAGGCTGATCCAAGGATGTCGATACGTTAGGGGCCGATGGACGCCGCTGTCCAGCGACGGTGACTATTTGAACGCGGTCCATAGCAAGGTCAGGCCCGAGCACAGCAGGACCACGTCCAAGACCCGCTCGAACGCCTGCAAGCTCATCCGCATGACCACCCATTTGCCGACATAGGCCCCGGCCATGACCGAGCCGCCGACGATCAATCCCTGCACGATCAGATGCTGGGGCAAGGCGCCCAATTGCTGGAAGGTCGCGACCTTGCTGACCATCAGGGCGAGGGAGGCAATGGCCTCGGTCGAGAGCAACGCCCCCTTGACCAGCCCTACCGCGAGGAAGGCCGGAATGCTGAGGGGACCGGTCGAAATCACGATCCCGCTAAGGAACCCGATCCCTCCGCCGATCACCGCCAACTGCCACAGGGTCAGGCGGAATTCGCGCGCCTGCATCCAGCGCCGCCCGGGGATCATCAACAGAAAGAACGCCCCCAGCACCGTTTCGACGACATGCGGCGACAACTCCAACAGGGTCCGGGCGCCCAGGGCCGCCCCCGGCACGCCCAGCACGGAATAGGCGGCGAAGACTCGCCAATCGACCTCGCGCCACCAAGCGGTGGCCTTGCCCAGATTGCTGAAGATCGCGGCGATGGCCATGATCGGCACCGCCTGTTGCGGGCCGTATTGATAGACCAAGATGGGCATCAGGACGATCGAAGCCCCGGTGCCGATAATGCCGCTGAGCGAGCCCGCGGCCAGCCCCGCCGCCAGCACGAAGATATAACCGGTCACGCGACATTCCTCCCAAAGGCCCCTCTCAGCTTGATGGATCGGAGCCGCCGGGATGGTAGTCAACGCGGGCTTGTCACAAAAACGTAAAAAAGCGCCCGACCGGCGGACGCTTCCTAATCCGTTGAAACGGGGGCTGAAAAAGGCCCAGAAAAGGAAAGGGCCATCCGCCCTACGACGGATGACCCTGGAACCGTACTTCAACGCAGTTGAAGATGGATTCTAGTCTGGATCCTTTTGGATCAAGCTTCCTGAAGGTTCACGGCCTTGGGGCCGCGGGCTTCGTTTTGCACTTCGAAGCTGACCTTCTGCCCTTCGTTCAGGCCGGCCATGCCGGACTGCTCGACGGCGGTGATGTGAACGAACACATCCTTGGAGCCGTCGTCGGGGGTGATGAAGCCGTAGCCCTTCTGCGTGTTGAAGAATTTAACCGTTCCAGTGGTCATGTACTTAAAGTCCTGTACTAATCGCCTGATAGAGATGGCATATGCCGCCATCAAGGCACGGTGAGATACCGGAGTAGCAACCGCGCGCTCCGGGTGATCGACGCTTCCTGAGGGTTGGTGGGGATGTGGGCATCTGCGCCCGGGCACCGCCTGCCAAAACCGGCTGGGGCATAATCACACGCCGATTGGTACTTGCGAATCGGCAGTAACACAAGGGAATTCTTTTTTACGAAACAGTATCCGCAAGCCATTGAACCGCTTGTTCTGCGGCCTTTCGCGCGGCGTTTTCATCATCGAAAACACGCGTGCCGAACCCGGCCGCGCCGGACCATCCACGGGGGTCTTCCGGGTCGCGACGATACTCTTCAAATCCGAAAGTTCCGTCCGGACGACGGAACAGATCGACGCAACGGGTTCCGTCGCCGTTTTCCAACGAGGCCAGAACCAAGGGGCGGGTCGAGGGCGGAAAGATCGTCATGCCGCCAACTATGGCGCAACGCCCTTTTTTCGCCAAACACTACTGGCACTGCCTATATTTACCGGGTCGCCGATGGTGACGACCCCGCCCGCCGTCGGCTAGACTGCGGATAAAGCACGCCAATGATTTATTCCTTTCGTTCTTTCCTTCATTCCAGCCTGAGGTTCGACCGCCCGTGACCCAGCCCCGCCGCCTTAACCGATCCCTCGCCGCCGGGCTGTTCTGCCTGATGACCGCGACCGTCGTTCCGGCGCACCACGCCCAGGCCAAACAGGCCGAGAAACCGGACTTCAGCGCCAACACTTTCGTCGGCAACTATCTGGCGGGCCGTCAGGCCCAGCGGATGGGCGACCTGTCGTCCGCCGCCGATTATTACGGCGCGGCCCTGGCCCAGGAACCGACGACGCCGGGCCTGTTGCGTCAGGCCTTCATCGTCAACCTGATCGACGGGCGGATGGACGCGGCGGTCAAGCTGGCCCGTGAATACCTGAAGGACGACCCGGGCCAGACCATCGCGCAGCTGACCATCGCGGTCGACCACCTGAAGCACAAGCGCTTCAAGGAAGCGCAAGCGCTGCTCAAGAAGCTGCCGAAACAGGGCCTGTCTATCTTCACCCAGCCGCTGCTGTCGGCCTGGAGCCAATACGGCCAGGGCAAAGGCGATGACGCGCTCAAGGCGCTGAAACCGCTCGAGGATAAAAAGGGCCTGGAGAACCTTGTCGAAATTCACGAGGCCCTGATCCTGCAACTGACCGGCAAGGCCGACGAAGCCGGTAAGATGCTGACCGACGTGCTGGGCCGGCAGTCGCCGCCGTCATCCCGCGTCACGCACCTGCTGGGGGCGTTGTTGGAACGCGCGGGCGAGGGTGAAAAGGCGAAAGCCGTTTATCAACTGTACCTGGACTCGCACCCGGTCTCGCGCCTGATGGATACAGCCCTGGCCCGGATCGAAGCAGGCAAGAAACCGCCGCTGGCGATCAAGGATGCCCGCGACGGCGCCGCCGAGGCGCTATACGACATCGGCTCGTCCCTGCGTCGTCAGAACGCCCATGAAACCGGGATCGCGCTGATCCGCATGGCGCTTTATCTGAAGCCCGATTTTCCCGTCGCCCGGTTCGTCCTGGCCGACGTGCTGCAGGCCGAAGATCGGCTCGACCGGGCGGTTGAGGAATATGACGCCATCGCCGCCAAATCCGCCTATGGCTGGAGTGCGCAACTTCAGGCCGCATCGCTGCTGGGTGACCTGAACCGCTCGGAAGACGCCATCGCCCGTTTGAAGAAACTGGCCAAGCTGCGCACCGACCTGCCCGATCCGCACCTGCACATGGGCGACGTCTATCGCCGCATGGAAAAGTATCCGCAGGCGGCCAAGGCCTATTCGGAAGCAATCGAGCGGGTCAAAAACCCGCAGCCCCATCATTGGAGCCTGTATTACGCGCGGGGCATCGCCCTGGAGCGGGCCAAGCGGTGGAAAGATTCGGAAAAGGACCTGCTGAAGGCCTTGGACCTGCGCCCCGATCAGCCCTACGTCCTGAACTACCTGGGCTATACCTGGATCGACCAGGGCGAACAGCTCGACCGCGCCACGGACATGATCAAGAAAGCCGTGTCCCTGGCCCCCAACGACGGCTTCATCGCCGACAGCCTGGGCTGGGCCTATTACCGCCTGGGCAAGTTCGACAAGGCCGCCGAGGAACTTGAACGCGCCGTCGAACTGCGCCCCCAGGACCCGGTCATCAACGACCATCTGGGCGATGCCTATTGGAAAGTGGGGCGCAAGCTCGAAGCCCGCTTCCAATGGAAACGCTCCCTGTCCCTGAACCCGGACAAGGACCTGATCCCCAAGATCGAAGCCAAGCTCGAAAAAGGGCTGTAATCCGTGACCGCACCGACCGTTACCGTCGCCGCCCCGGCGAAGCTGAACCTGTACCTGCATGTCACCGGGAAACGGGACGACGGCTATCATCTGCTCGACTCGTTGATCGCCTTCGCCGATATCGGCGACGAGATCACCGCCCGCGCCACCGACAACGGCTCACTCAGCCTGTCGGTCAAGGGACCGTTCGCCAAAGACCTTGCCGAAGAAGCGGATAACCTCGTCCTGCGCGCCGCGCGCCGCCTGCGCGAAGCGGCGGGCATCGGCGCCGGGGCGCATATCGTTTTGGAAAAGCGCCTGCCCGTGGCGTCGGGCATCGGCGGCGGCTCGGCCGATGCGGCGGCGGCGTTGAAGGCCCTGACCCGGCTGTGGGGCGTGACCCTGCCCGAGACCGAGATGCGCGCCCTGGCGCTGGAACTCGGCGCCGACGTGCCGATCTGCTGGGTTGGCGAGCCGGCCTTCGTCGGCGGCATCGGCGACGAGATCGACGCCGCCCCGAAGCTTCCGACCGTGCCGCTACTGCTGGTCAACGCGCGCGTGCCGGTGTCGACCCCGGCGGTGTTCAAGGCCCGGACCGGCGGTTTCCAACCCGCCGACCGGTTCAAGGAAACGCCGATCGACGCGGCCCATCTGGCGTTCCTCTTGAAAGCCCGCGGCAACGGCCTGACGGACGCCGCCTGCACCTACTGCCCGCCGGTGGCGGGGGTGCTGGCCGCGCTGGAGGCCACGGACGCGCCGTTGCTGGCCCGCATGTCCGGGTCGGGCGGCACCTGTTTCGCGCTTTACGAGACCATGGAACAGGCCCTGGCCGCCGCCGATATGCTGTACCAGGCCGAGCCCGAATGGTGGATTGCCGCCGGGCATCTGCGCACGCCGGACAGCGGCCTTCACTAAATCGACCGCGAGCGGACATTTCGCCCCTCGCCATCCCTTGCCCAAGGGGCGGAGATGGTCTAAGAAGTCGGCCCGCCCACAAGGCGGCAGCAAGCGCATCGCGTTGGGGCGTGGTGAAGCGGTCTAACACACCGGTTTTTGGTACCGGCACTCCCAGGTTCGAATCCTGGCGCCCCAGCCATCTTTCGCCGCATTTCAAAATATGTAATCCAGCTGTCGGAAACATCTTAGTTTGTCCAATCACAGCTTAGATTGTCCAAATGACAATTTAACTTGTCCGCTTCCGCACCAAAATTCCTTCATATAGAACACGATAGAAAGCGCCGGAGATGTCCGGATCTTCCGTCGAGGTTTTTTTGCCTTCCGACCGATGCCCGGAAATTTAGAAACCGAGCAATGCTAAATCCGCTCCGGATTTGTACGCGCTTGAAATCGGGCGCCGCATCCAGTATCTAAGGCACAAGCGACAACCATACCTCACATAGCCGCGGCCACCCGCGGACATCGAAGCGCGACAGCGAAGCTGGCCCGCGCTTTTTGTGTTTGTCGTTTGCTCTCAAAAACTCAAATCAATCGGGAGGCAGAAGTCATGCGCAATGACATTGCCAAAGTCATCGTCGAGCGCCCACGCCAAGGCGGTCACGGCGCGCGCAAGGGGCGCGCCTCGCGTGACCTTGAACTTGCGCGGTACGCGGTCGGCATGAAGCGTGCAGCGTCCGAGTCCGGCGACCGCAAGATGCTCAACGAGAACCTCGCGCCGCTCCGGCGCTACTTTGGCCGCCAGGTCGGGCGCCCTTGGAACAAGGTGTGGTCGGAGGTCTGCGCCAACCTTCGTGTCACCTCGACCGTGCAACAGCATGTCCGCGATCACATCAGCGACTTCGTCGCGTACGAAGGTGTTTCGCGGCGCAACGGCCAGGTGTACGTCCACTCGTACTGGGGCGGCGCAAGACCACTGGAAATCTCCTTGTTTGAGTTCTGGGTCGATCCGGCAACCGGGATCCTCCGCCGGAACAAGAGACAGCAAACCTACCGTATGAAGCAGAAGGCTCGCCAAGCAGCATGGATCTCGGAACTGGGCAAACGGATGGTCGAACGCGACGCCTGGCATCAGTTCCATCTTTTGGACGACGGAGCTTGGTGGGAAGTTGCGCTGGAACAGGAACCCCCGAAACCGCCGGTCGTCGACGTTGTCTTGAGCGCCGGGTTGTCCGCCCTCTCGCCGGGCCGACTGTACGGCCGTTCAGGCGTCTATGCGATCGGCAAACGGCAACTCTCTAAGAAAGAGATCAAACGCTTGAAGCTGTCCCGTTAACCAGCTAATGCGCCGCATGATCGAAGGGCGGGACAGAAACAGAACCATGGCAGCGCGAATTTCGGCGCCCCGACCTGTTGAATGATATTAGATCATTCGCTTAATCTCGACGTACTCGCCGCGAACGCGAAGCGTGACCGTAACGTCCTGGCGCCCGCGATTGCGCCAGAACCAGCCGTGGTTGCCGTCGAAAGCGGCCTCCAGGGTGCCGCTGTGGTTCTTAACCTTGCGGTCTTTCTTGTAGCTGATGTTCTTGCCGCCGCCGTCGCCGTGCAGGTCGTAGTTCACCGCGCCGTTTTTGACCGTCCACGAAAACTCCGCCTTTCCTCCCTTGGCCATGGTCAATTTGACCTCGGCCCCCTGGCCGGGCTTCAGCGTGATCGACACTTCATCCTTCCAGGCCGCTTCATTGCTTTGTGCCTGAGCCTGCCCGATTGCACCCGGGATACCGACATGGTGAGGCAGGGACAGGGCTGAGCCGATCAGCAGGGCCGCGGTCAGGCCGTGAAGAAGACGAGATTTCATGATTTAAGTTTCTCCGTTCGATAAAGGGCGCGGACAATGGATCCGCCAATCTAAGGACAGGGCCAACGCTGGGCATAGGCCCGCGCGAGGCTGACATGGGCTTCTTCTTCAGGGGGCGTCGGGTTCTTTTCAAGCCAGGCCATTCCAACGATCACCAAATAGACGGATGACGCATTCTCCGGAATACAGGCCCGCATGCCATGAATATCACCCGTTTTCAGTTTACCGCGAACATGGGCGATGAGCTTCTCGCATTTGTCGAACCGGCGGGACGCGTCATGATCTGCGCTCGTCACAAGGCATATCGATTCGAGTTGATCGACACCGATGCTTTCGGCTGCCTTCGCATCGGCGAAAGACACCATCATTGCGAAGACGATCCCGGCTCCGAGGTGTCGCAACATCGTCCTTTTCCCAGTCTGTTGGCCGCCGGGCGGCGCGGGCCGTGTAGTGGCCTGCATCGCCGTTAGATCAGTCGTTTGAGCTCCAAGTAGTCGCCCCGAACCCGGAGCGTGACCTTGATGGGCTGATTTTCCCGGTTGCGCCAGAACCAGCCGTGGTTGCCGGTAAAGGCCGCCTCCAGCCTCCCTTCATGGCCCGGCACGCCCCGGCCTTTCTGATAAGCAATGGACTTGCCGCCGCCGTCGCCGTGCAGGTCGTAATTGGCAACGCCGCCGTCGACACTCCAATGGAACTCCGCCACGGCCCCTTCGTCCATCACCAGTTTGACCTCGGCGCCCTGACCGGGCACCAGCGTGAAGGAGATTTCCTCCTTCCATGTCGGGGCCTGGGCCTCCGCCGTCTTTTGCGGCTCAGCCGGTTTCGCCGAATCGGCGGAAGGTGCTGCGACTTGCGCGGGCGCCGACGGTTTCGGCGGCTCCGCGGCCGGCGTCATGGGCTGCTGCTCCATGGCGGCGGTCTGCTCCTGATCCGCCTTGGCTTCCGCTTCCAGTTGCGTCTTGATTTCGCCCATCTCGGTCAGCCCCAGGACACGGCCGATGCCGGTGGGGTCGATGGCATATTCGGCGGGCAGGACGATCGTGACCAGAATGACGGCCGCCGAAACCAGGGCATAGAACGTCGAACGCAGAAGCCTGCCGGTCGTCGGCAATTCGCTCTGAGAAGGGATTTCGGAATTGAACATGGATTGACCTTTCGGGATTAGGAAACGAAGTAACCGGTGAGCTGGTAGCCGATGAGAATGAACCCGGCGCTCATCATCGCGACGTTCACCGTATAGGCGCGGCGGATGAAGCTGTCGGTGCGCCGCCACCAACCCATCAGCACGAGGATCGCAGCGAGCGCCGTCAGCTGGCCCAGTTCGACGCCGACGTTGAAGGCCAACAGATTGGGGATCAGGCCGTCTTCGGCAATGTCATAGTCGATGATCTTCGAAGCCAGACCGAAGCCATGGCAGAACCCGAAGATCAGGGTCGCCCATTTGGTGTTGGGCTGGAAGCCGAACCAGCGCTGATAGGCGCCCAAGTTGTCGAGCGCCTTGTAGACGATGGAAAAACCGATGATGGCGTCGATGATGTAGCTGTTGATGCCGAAGTCGAACAGCACGCCGAGCAGCATGGTCGTCGAATGGCCGAGCGCGAACAGGCTGACGTAGATGGCGATGTGCTTCATCCGGTAGAGGAAGAAGATCACCCCGAACAGGAACAGAATGTGGTCGTAGCCCGTCACCATGTGCTTGGCGCCCAGGTACGAAAACGGCAGGAGCAAAACACCCGAGACTTCGAGGATATAGCCCTTGTCGCCCTGGGCGACGGCGTGGGCCTGCGCGGCATCAATGCTTGCGAGGCAAAGGAAAAGGGCGCCCAAGGCCGCCCCGGCGAGTGTTCTGATCATTGTGGCCCTATCTGCGGTTTGCATCGTTAGCGGTACATCATTGGCTTGACCATAACCTATCCAGGGGGATAGGATCAAGCATGGACGGAACGCACAGACATCAAAGTCACCCGGTTGTGATCAACCGCCTGAAACGGGCGCACGGCCACCTTCGCAAGGTCATTGAAATGATCGAGGCCGGGCGGCCGTGCCTGGACGTTGCGCAACAACTTCATGCGGTCGAGAGCGCAGTGGCGAATGCAAAGACCACGCTGATCGAAGACCACCTGGACCACTGCCTGGACACCGTCGTCGGCCCCATGGACGCCGACCAGCGCCAGGAGATCGCCGATTTCAAGGCGATCGCCAAATACCTCTAGTTACGGATCGAACGGGCGCGGCCATGCTGGGCGTCCTTGCCAACAGAACCTATCGCAACCTTTTCCTCGCCCAGGTGATCTCGCTTGTTGGGACCGGGCTGGGCACGGTTGCGCTGGCCCTGCTGGCTTTCAATATCGCGGGCGACAAGGCGGGTGCAGTCCTGGGCACGGCGTTATTCATCAAGATGGCCGCCTATGTGGGGCTGTCGCCCATTGCGGGCGCGCTCGCGGGCCTGCTGCCCCGGCGGGCGTTCCTGGTGTCGCTCGATGCCGTGCGCACGGGCATCGCACTGATGCTGCCTTTCGTGACCCAGACCTGGCAGATCTACCTGTTGATCTTTTTCCTGCAGGCGGCCTCGGCGGCCTTCACCCCGACCTTCCAGGCCACCATTCCGGACGTCCTGCCGGACGAAGGCGAGTACACCAAGGCACTGTCCCTATCGCGTCTGGCTTATGATCTGGAAAACCTGCTCAGCCCGGCGATCGCGGGCGCGCTGCTTACCGTGATGACCTTCCACGATCTCTTCGTCGGGACGGCCTTGGGTTTCGTCGCTTCCGCGCTTTTCGTCCTGTCGGTTTCCCTGCCGTCGCCGAAGACGGCTCAACTCCGCAGCTTCCGCGACCGCCTGTTCCGGGGAACGCGGATTTTCTTCGCCACGCCCCGGCTGCGCGGGCTGATGGCGGTCAACCTCGCGGTTGCCGCGGGCGGTGCCTTCGTGATCGTCAACACTGTCGTTTTCGTGCAGTCCCGGTTCGGGCTGACGGAGCAGCAGACGGCCCTGGCCCTGGCGTCGTTCGGCGGCGGGTCCATGCTGGTCGCACTTGCCCTGCCGCGCCTGCTGGCCCGCGCGCCGGACCGATTGGCGATGCTGACCGGCGTTGCGGTCCTGGCCGCCGGCACTGGCTTGGCCTCGATGGCAGGAGACTTCGAACTTTTGCTCGGCCTGTGGTTTGTCCTCGGCGGCGGATACTCCCTGGCCCTCACGCCGTCCGGACGGTTGCTCCGGCGCTCCACGCATCCTGAGGACCGCCCGGCGGTGTTCGCAGCGCAGTTCGCCCTGTCCCATGCCTGCTGGCTGATCACCTATCCCCTGGCGGGATGGGTGGGTGCCGCGTTCGGCCTGCCGGTCAGCGCCTCGGTCTTGGCCGGTGTCGCCTTCGCCGGCGTCGTCGGGGCGGCCCTGTTGTGGCCCAGGACCGACCGGGAAGTCGTCGAGCACGACCATCCCGACCTGCCCGACGGCCATCCGCATCTGGCCGAGGGCGACCACCGAGGCGATCACCGCCACGCCCACGCCTACGTCATCGACGACCTGCACTACATGTGGCCCCATGGCCGGTGACCTTGCGGCCTACGGCGGGCTGTTCCTGGTCGCCTTCCTGGCGGCGACGATCCTGCCCGCCCAATCGGAGATCGGCCTCGCCGGCTTGATCCTGTCGGGCGATTACAGCATCGGCCTGCTGATTGCCGTGGCGAGTCTTGGCAACACCCTCGGCGCCGTCGTCAACTGGGCGCTCGGGCGCTGGGTCGAACACTTCCGGGACCGCAAATGGTTCCCGGCCAAGCCGCAGCAGTTGGACAAGGCCGTCGGCTGGTATCACCGATATGGACGGTGGAGCCTGCTCTTGAGCTGGATGCCGTTCATCGGCGATCCGCTGACCCTGGCGGCGGGCGTGCTGCGGGAGCCGTTCTGGAGTTTTCTCGCAATCGTCGCCTTCGCGAAAACGGCCCGCTATATCGTCGTCGCCGGAATCACGTTGGGCAGCGTATAATCAAGAGACTGATCTTGACGTCGATCAATGTGCCTTACGACCAATCGTGGAATATCTACGCGCGTAAATCGCGAAGGGCCAAGACCCGCAGCCATTCAGGAATCATCATGAAACGTGCTCTCAAATTAGGTTTGGTCGTTCTCGCGCTGGTCGCAATAGGTGCGGCAACGGCCGCCTATATCCGCTCCCGTCCATTCACCGTTGCCGTGGCCGCCATAGAGCAAGACGTCCCCGTTCAGGTCTTCGGCCTCGGGACCGTTGAAGCGCGGATCATCTCGCACATCGGTTTCGAAGCGGGCGGCGCTCTGGTTGAAATCAACGCAGATCACGGCGACCGGGTCGAACGCGGCACCATTCTTGCCCGGCTCGCCGATGCGGAAGCGAAGGCTCGTGTTGCGAAAGCAGAAGCCGCACTCGCCCAAGCCAAAGCCAATCTAGAGCGCGCCCTGGCTCGGGTACGAAGTGCTGAAGCCACCTTGGTACAGAAACGCAGCATAAAGGAACGGCGCCAGGCATTGGTCGGCAGCGGCACGACCTCGAAGGAGGCTGCCGAGGACGCTCGTGCCGCCGCGGATGTCGCCGCCGCCGAATTGGCCGTCGCCCAGAGCGACGCAACCGTTGCGGAAGCAGCCATCAAGGACGCGGAAGCGCAGGTTCAACTCGAGACCGCAGTGCTTGGCAACCACGTTCTGTCGGCACCCTACGACGCGCTGGTAATAGGCAGGCGCATGGAATTGGGCGCCGTTGTCGCGCCGGGTGAAGCCATCTTCTCGCTGATCGACCCAAATTCTGTTTGGACCCGAGCCTTCGTCGACGAATCCCAGGCTGGCGACCTGAAACTCGGGCAGCCTGCGGAAGTTCGCCTGCGGTCTCTGCCGCGCCAAGTATTCACAGCGCATGTCGACCGTATCGAAATCGAAAGCGATCGCGTCACCGAGGAACGCCGCGTCTACCTGAAGTGCGACCAGTGCCCCCCCAACGTCTTCCTGGGGGAACAAGCCGAGGTCTACATCACGGTGACACGGCTCGAGACCGCCATGCCGGTGCCGGAGACGGCCATCGACCGGTTCGATGGAGTACACGGGATCGTATGGACCGTGATTGACGGCGCACTGCGCCGCCAGCGGGTCACTTTTAGCCATCGCTTGCTCGATGGCCGGGTAGTGCTAACCGACGGCTTGCCAGCCGGCGCCGAAGTGGTGATCAATCCAAGAACGAAATTCCGCGAGGGACGTGCAGCCCAGATTTCCAAGGCGGCCACGCCATGAACCTAGCCGCCCGTGATCTATGGCACAATTTCAGCCGTTTTCTGCTGACCTGTATTGGGCTTGGACTGTTGTTGGGCGTTGTGCAGTCCATGGTCGGCATCTACCGCGGGATTGTGGTCGAAGGCGCGACCATGGCCAGAGCCGCGGGCGCTGACTTATGGGTCGTGGAAGCCGGATCTAGAGGACCGTTCGCAGCATCATCGCGGATTCCGGGTGACACGCGCGAGGCCGTGGCACGAATGCATGGCGTCGAGGCGGCCGGAAGTCTCACTTACCAATCGGTCGAGGGATTCCACGCAGGGAAAAAGGTTCGTTTGTACTTGGTCGGGTATGAGCTCGGCCGTCCCGGCGGACCGGCGGCGATTGCCGCTGGCCGGAACATAGCACGTAGTCACTACGAACTTGTCTTGGACCGCCGTGCAGGCATTGGTCTGGGCGAGCGCATACAACTCGGCCGCAACAGCTTCACCGTTGTCGGACTGACCGAAAACTTGGTCAGTTCAGGTGGCGATCCTGCCGCTTTCATTACCTTGCTGGACTCCCAGGAATTACAGTTCGAACTCGCCCCGCCGGCGGCACGCCGAGAAATTGCCCGCGGCACCGGAACGGGAAGCACAGACACGGTGAACGCCGTTGTGGCACGCGTTCACGCCAATGTCCCGGCGGATGAGGTCGCGACAACGGTAAAGCGTTGGAAGCACCTGGCGGCATTGACCGAGGCGGAACAGGAAGATGTCCTGACGCGCTCCGTGGTCGAGCGGGCCGCCCGCCAGATCGGCCTGTTCACAGTCATCCTGATGCTGGTGTCGACGGTGATCATTTCGCTCATCGTCTACACGATGACGCTGGACAAAAGGCGCGAGATCGCGACGCTTAAGCTGATCGGCGCCCCGGACCGGCGCATCGTCGGGATGATCATCCAGCAGGCTCTGGCGATGGGTTTGGTCGGCCTTCTGTTTGGCGCCACGATGGTCAATCTCATCGTCGATTTTTTCCCTCGGCGCGTCGTCCTGTTGCTGCCCGACGGGCTCGCCCTGGCAGGCATCGTCGTTTTGGTCTGCTTGCTGGCAAGCACGATCAGCGTGCGGTATGCCCTGAAGATCGACCCCGCGACGGCACTGGCGGGCTGACGATGGATCAAGCCGTCCCACCGCTTGTCGAGCTCCACCAAGTGTCGAAGCATTTCGGAGAAGGCGACACACGTGTAGACGCGCTCCGCGAGATCGATTTGAACGTCGCTCCCGGCGAACTGATCGGTCTCGTCGGACCGAGCGGATCAGGAAAAAGTACGCTGCTCAACGTGATCGGCTGTATTCTGGAACCAAGCAGCGGATCGATGCATCTCGACGGCGACTTGGTCTATGACGGCCGTTGGCTGCGCGGAGACCTGCGCCGCCTCCGCCTCGACAAGATCGGTTTCATTTTCCAGTGGCATAATCTGCTGCCCTTCCTCAATGCCGTAGACAACGTCGCGGTCGTTCTCGATCTTATCGGCGCAGAACGAGATACGGCCCGAGGGCGAGCAGAGGAATTGCTGGAATACCTGGATATCGGAAAGCGGCGCGACGCCATGCCCGCGAATCTCTCCGGCGGCGAGGCGCAGCGTGTGGCAATTGCCAGGGCCCTGGCCAACGAACCTCGCATTATCCTGGCCGACGAACCCACGGCGGCACTGGATTCCGAACGCGCCGCCATCGTCATGGACCTGTTGCACCGGGTCGCACGCGAGCGTCAGGCAGCGATCATCGTGGTGACGCACGACGAGAAGGTGTTCAATCGCTTCGACCGCATCGTCCGCCTACGCGACGGGCGATTGGAGAGTGAAGCCACTCCAGCTGCTTCTACAGCGGACGATTGACCTGGAACCCCCAAGACGAAGCCGAACGCCAACAACGAATAATGGGCACCAATCGAGTTGCGGAGGAAGTGTGTGAATACAGCGTCTATCAAATGCTTTGCGCTGGCGGTCCTTGCCATCCTAACGAGCGGCGCTGTATCGGCGCAGGCCGCTGACATCCTGCCGCCCCCGGAACGCGTTTCGGAAAACGTCTATGCCTGGATCGGCCCCCTCGACGGCCCCAACACGCAAAACCAAGGCTACCGCATGAACCTCGCCTTCGTCGTCGGCACGGATGCCGTCGCCGTGTTCGACACGGGCTACACGCGGGAAATGGGCGATGAGATGATCGCTCATATCAAACGCGTGACTGCGCTGCCGATCCGCTACGCGATCAATTCCAACTCGCAGCCGCATCGATATTTCGGCAACGATGCGTTCCATGCCATCGGCGCGGAGATCATGGCGACGCCAGAGGAACTGGCCCGCATGGAAGGCATGGGTGGCATGTTCGCCATGTTCAGCGCTCAGGCCCTGGGTCTCAAGGACGGTGCGGTCCCCGCACCAATAGCGCCTGTACAAAAAGTAACAAGCTCCCGGACGCTCGACCTCGGCGGTGGAATCACCTTGCGCATTCTGCCGGCAGGTGGGAACCACACGCCCAACTCGCTGATCGCCGATGTTCCCTCCGACAAGGTCCTTCTGGCCGGCGACGTTCTGTATGGAGAACGGTTGCTGGCAGTCCTGGATGTCAGTCAGCCGAAGGAATGGATCGATACCTTCGACGGCTTGCGTCGGTTCAAGGACTATCTGTTCGTCCCGGGCCATGGCCGGCCCGGACCACTCGCCATTTTCGAGGGGCCGACCTACCGCTATCTCTCCAACATATGGGACTACATGTGCAAAGCGGTGGGCGCCGGCGTCGACTTGGATTCGGCGGTCAAGTCCTACGACCAATCCGCCTATTCCGGACTTGTGAACTTCGATAATCTCAGTGGACGGAACGCCAGCTGGACCTATCAGAAGGCCGAGTTCGCCTGTTTCTGATGACCTGTTGCCGCGTACCTTTGAGGAAAGCCGAACATGCGGAAGCGCGTCGCCATCCTGTTTCCCGCCCCGGAGGGATCTCGGAACGTTGTCCTGGAAGATACGCGGTTCGCTGAAACTGCGGCGGCGTTACGTGCGACGGGTTTGGACGTTGAAGCGGCACCCTATGCGGATCAATTCATCGACGATGCCCGCGACCAACTTCTGGGCGTAGACGGCGTCTTGGTCTGGGTCAATCCGGTTGAAGGAGAGCAAAATCGAGCGCTGCTTAACGGATTATTGTCGGACATCGCCGAACGGGGGGTATTCGTCAGCGCCCATCCCGACGTCATTCGAAAGATGGGCACCAAGGCAATCCTCTATCAGACCCGCTCCATGCCCTGGGGCTGCGACACGCGCCATTACACTTCCCTTGAACAGATGCAGGCGGAACTGCCGGAGCGCCTGAGCCGGCACGGCGCGGTCGTCTTGAAACGAGTGCGCGGGAACGGCGGCAATGGCGTCTGGCGGGTGGCGCCCGCAGATCCCGCCGCCACCGTTACGCTAACCTCCCGGCTCCACGTGCGCCACGCCAAGCGGGGCAGCACCGAGGAGGAAATGGCGCCCGAGGAGCTATATGCCATCTGCGCGTCCTATTTCGAAGACGGAGACGGAATGATCGACCAGCCCTATCAGGCGCGCCTGGCCGACGGCATGGTGCGCTGTTACATGGTCCACGACCGTGTCGCGGGGTTCGGCGAACAACTGATCAACGCGCTGCATCCGGCGGTGCCGGACCCGGGCGAGCGCCTCTATTTCCCGCCGACGCGACCGGATTTTCAGCCGCTGAAGACGATGCTGGAAACGGACTGGCTGCCCGAACTGTGCCGCCGCCTTGACCTCCAACCGCATGATCTCCCGATCATCTGGGATGCCGATTTTCTTTACGGCCCGAAAGATGCGGCGGGCGCCGACACGTTCGTTCTATGTGAGATCAACGTCAGTTCCGTCTATCCGTTTCCCGACGACGCGCTGAAGCCGATCGCCGAAGCGGCATCCGCCAGATTGGCAGTTCCGCCGAAAACTTAATCCTCTTGCTGGTGATTTCATCCACTTCCGGCAAAAAGCGGACACCACACCAAAGTCGTCGCAATAACTCCTATTCGAGAAAGCAGACGTCTGATTCTTCAGATAAGCCCGTTCCAAATTTCCCTTGCACACGAACCTTCGCATCACTAAATACCCGCCGCTTTAAATTGTCCTGACTTGGGCAAAGGCTGCCGCCCATGTTTGCGGCTTAACCACATTGAACGGCCCCTGGCCATTCCGACCGCGACCGGTCGATGATGAGACGTTCTCGTCTTGGTTCTCGCGCCTGGCTTGGGCCAACGGGCTGGAACCTGGCGAGCTGTATCGCATCGCACTACCCGGCGGACGGATGCATCGAGCCGATCTGGACAGGCTCGCCTGCGAAGACCTGATCGCCGGTTTATCGGCCCACACGGGTATCGAGCGAGGTGACTTGCTCAAGCGGACGCTGAAAGCCTGGTCCGGCCGGTTGTATGGAGAAGACGACGGCCGCAACAAGCTGCTTTGGCTGCCCGCCGCCGGCGTGCATCAAAAGTCGAAGTCGTTCGGTCAACAGGCCTGCCCCGCATGCCTACAGGATGACGCTGTGTCACACCTCCGCTCGGTGCACCGATTGGCATTCGTCACCAGCTGCCCCCATCACAGCCGCCTGCTGATCGATAAATGCCCTGAATGCACCGCGCCAATTCAACCGCTCTACGGATCACCTCACCTAGGATCAGTTTGTCTTTGTTGGAATTGCGGTTTCGATCTTCGGCGCGCGGAGCCGCCGGAGGTCCATACGCATCGCGCCCAAGAAGAGCTGGTCCGCATTGCACAAGGCGATTGGGGCGAGCTGGGTGGGTTCGGCCGCGTCTATCCGCTCGCCTATTTCCGAATTCTCTGGATCGTTTATCGCCTACTGGCAACAGGCCGGTTTGCCTACCCGCTACGTGAGTGGACACGCCGAAACCTCGGCACGCCTGACGTACCACCATCTGCCATACCGCGCATCAAAGAGATAGAACGATTGCCGGCCCACAGCCGCCATGTCCTTACTCAGCAAGCCTACGCATTGCTCGGCGATTGGCCGTTCCGGTTCGTCGCCGCTTGCAAAGGTGTCGGCATCACGTCGCGTGTGCTCCTGAAAAACCCTGCGCAGGTACCCTTCGCATTATGGGCGCCAGCGTCGAGCGAGCTTCAAGACGGCAACTATCAACCGGCACCATCCGAAGTCGCGGCGGCGAGGGCATTCTTGCAAAGGCAAGACACGCTACCGACACGCGGCGCCTTGAGCCAAGTCCTCGGCTGCAAATCCAAGCACATCGATGAACTCGCCGTTCCCGCCGGCGACCACTGCGCCTACGGGACGAACCGCTATTGGAAACTGGACGGCGTCAGTCCCGAGGTTCGCGCGGCCGCACGCGCAGCCGCCATACATGAAGGACATAACGTCGGCCCCTGGGTCGATCAGATATTACGCGAGGCGCTCAAAAGGCGAGGCTTAGTATAAAAATACATGTTGGGGATTGCAGCCCGGAAAAATCACTACATATAGTATTTAGGAGGAGAGATGCCGGTTAGAAAAATTCCCATCAGCAGCCGGAGTCTGACGGGTCGCCACGCATACGGGCGCGGCAAAGATGCTGTTGGATTTGAATCGTCTCTCGAGCGGGATTTCATCTCGCTGATGCGTTTCGATATCAATGTCACGGACATCGAAGAGCAGCCCGTCCGGATTGCGTTCCAGGACAGTGCCGGCAATCATCGCCACTACACACCGGACTTCCTGGTTCATCGACGTTCCGGCACCTCGATGCTCGCCGAGATCAAACCTGCCAAGTTCGTGACGGCCGACCTCGACGACAAATTCAATGCCGCCAGGAATTTCGCCCGCAGGCGGGGTTGGATGTTCGAGGTATGGACGGAACAGCAGATCCGCATTCCCCGGTTGGAGAACGCCAAATTCCTCGTCCCCTACCAGCAAGCGGAGCCGCCGGCAGGGGCGCGCGACCGCTTACTGACCGCACTAGGTGAAACAGGTCGGACGACGGTTACCCGCCTTCTCGATGCGACATGCCG
>DJHY01000157.1:0-159 GCA_002433335.1 Rhodospirillaceae bacterium UBA6608
CGGGCGATTTCGGTGGTCGCCGCACCCTGTTCCTCGACGGCCGAGGCGATGGTCGCGGCGATTTCGCTCATTTCCGAAATGGTGTTGGTGATCGATTGAATGGCCTGAACGGCGTCGCGGGTTTCGTTCTGGATATCCGCGATCTGCTGGCCGATCTCG
>DJHY01000157.1:501-5138 GCA_002433335.1 Rhodospirillaceae bacterium UBA6608
TCGGTCGCCTTGGCCGTCTGGTTGGCCAGGTTTTTGACCTCTGACGCGACCACGGCGAAGCCCTTGCCGGATTCACCGGCGCGGGCGGCCTCGATCGTCGCGTTCAGGGCCAACAGGTTGGTCTGTTCCGCGATGTCGGAGATCAGGTTGACCACTTCGCCGATCCGCTGGGCGGCGAGGGCAAGGCCCTGGATCTGTTCGTCCGTATGGCGAGCCTCGGTCACCGCGCGTTCGGCGACGGTGGACGATTGCGCGACCTGACGGGAGATT
Source organism: Rhodospirillaceae bacterium UBA6608 (assembly GCA_002433335.1). The sequence continues at coordinate 772 of DJHY01000157.1, forward strand.
TCCTGAATGGAACTGGACAGCTCCTCGGTCGCGGTGGCGACGGTCTGAACGTTGGCCGAGGCCTGTTCGGCGGCGCTGGCGACCGCGGTGGCGCGTTCGTTGGTGCCGTCGGCGATTTTCGACATGGTGGACGCGGTCTGTTCCATTTCCACGGCGGAATTGGTCAGCGAACGCAACAGGTCGGACACGTCCGTGTCGAATTCGCCGGTCAGGCCTTCGATATGACGGCCGCGTTCCTCGCGGCGACGGGCGGCTTCCTGTTCGCGGGCGGCCATCTCGTCGGCCTGGATCATGCTTTCCTTGAACACCAGGACCGCACGGGCCATGTCGCCGACTTCGTCGCCGTTATCGGTGCTCGGAACGTCCACGGCCTTATCGCCGCCGGCCAGGGCCTTCATGGTCGCCGTCAGGGCCGAGACGGGGCGGGCGATGCCGGTGCCGATCAACCAGGCGGCAAGACCGCCCAGGACGACGCTGACCACGGACACGATCAGGGTAACGATCAGCGCGGTCTTCATGGCCTTGCTGGTGGCCGGGCCCAATTCTTCCTGAACCTTCTTGATCGCGTTTTTCAGGCTGTCCATGTAGGCGGCGATGTTGGGGCCCAGGAAACCGATGGTTCCCATGACCAGTTCATCCCGCGCCAGGTTGACTTCGTTGACCTCTTTGACCGCGGCCTCATAGTCGTCATGCATCTGCATGACCTCGGCGACCACGGCCTTGTTGTCTTCCTCGAAAATCTCGCTGTCCAATTGCTTCAGGTTCTCGCGAAGCTCGTCGGAGGCCTGCATGGCGTAGTCGTATTCGGTGGAATTGTTGGTGGTCACGAACTTGTTCGCATGCAGGCGCATCAGCAACAAGGTGCGCTGCGCCTTGGCGGCGGAGTAGGCGGTCGTGACTTCGGTATTGTCGTAGGCGCGCTGCATCAGATCGGTCAGGCGGGTTTCCATATCCGGCCCGATCATGTCCATGCGGCTTTCGACGATGGAATTACGTTGGGTCTGCAACTGCGTCACCTTGTCGAATGCAGCCTGATACTCGGACAGGTTCTGCATCGCCGTGGTGATCGTCTTCTTCTGTTCCGGATCCATGACGTGGGTGTCGAGGTTCTTCACCGCTGCGATGGTGGCCTTGATCCGGTCGGCGAAGTCGCCGATGGCTTCTTCGGAAGACTGTGACAGGAATTCCGTCACGGCCAATTGCGCTTTCAGGAGGTTGACCTGCACCACGGCCGCGTCATTCGACTGCGCCGCCGTCTCGCGGTAGCTGGCAAAGTTATCGTCACCGCTTTTCAGGTTTACGCCACCTGTGACACTGATGACCAAAAGCAGGGCCAAAACGGCCCCGAACCCGATGAAAATCTTGTTCAGAATTTTCGTGTTCGTCATGAACGAAAACGACATGGTGTAGGTACTCCTCCGGTAGAACGACGAGGGTATCGATGGGCTCGCCGCGATATCGGAGATACACGTAATCTTTGCGACTCGAAATATGGCCTATAGTCATAGGCTCGAGGGGTATTTTTTTGACCTATAAAATAGCAATAAAAACAATGAAATAACGGTTCTACTTAACGCAATGTGTTATTTAAGTTTTGACCAAAAAGGTTTGCGTGAAGGTGTTAAACCTTGCAAAAACCTTACAAATTTTTGACCTTTCCGGTGCGGGGTGATACCCGCCCGGAGGGTCTTTGAGGGGGAAGGTCAGTCGGCGAAATCGAGGATGTCGCGAACCTTGTCGATGCCGCCTTGGGCGCATTCCGCATCGATGTCGCCGCCCGGCGCACCCGACACGCCGACCGCGCCGACAAGCGACCCGGCGACACGAATTTGCAGTCCGCCTTCCATCACGATAATGCCCTTCATCTGGTTCAATTCGGGGCGGATGTCTTCGCGGTTCTTGCGCATGAAGGCGGAATCCGCGCCGGACATGACGACCAGTCCGGCCTTGCGCTCGGCGATTTCCAGGGTGTGGCGGCTGGCCAGGGTGTCGCGTTGGGCGGCGATCATGTTGCCTGCGCGGTCCAGAACCACGGCAGAGGCCTGATAACCCTTTTCCCGGCAGGTATGTACGGCGCCCTGGGCGATGGTGGCGGCCAGGTCCGACGACATGATCCGGACCTTGATGATTTCGCCCTCGGCCAGGGCCGGGGCGGGGGAAAAGGCGGCGGCGGTCGCGGCCAGGGCAAGTGCGGCAATCGTGCGTTTCATGATGTGTCCTCCCAAAAGCGCGGCTCGGCTAAATCGGCATCCGCGCGAATACTCATATTCGACTTTTTGTAACTGTTATCGCATAGTTGGGCAATCCCCACCCTGCAACCCCACCTTGCAACGACGCCAGGAACGCAGTCATGTCCCGTTATCTCACATCAATCATCGCTGGTCTTTTCCTTATCGGCGCGATTTCGCCCACCGCGACGCACGCCAGCGAGGCGATTGCCGATCAGTATCCGGCCTCGCCCCTGTATTCGAAGCCGGTCGAGGTCATTCCCCATGTCTGGTCGGCAATCGGTGCGACGGCCCCCGCGACCTATGAAAACGGCGGGCATAACAACAACCTGAGCTTCATCGTCACCGGCGCGGGTGTGGTCGTGATCAACGGCGGCGGGGCGTATTTGCTGGCCAAGGCGCTGCATCAGGAGATCAGGCGCGTCACCGACCAGCCGGTCAAATTGGTCATCAACGAGAACGGCCAGGGTCATGCCATGCTGGGCAACTCATATTGGGCGGAGCAGGAGGTGCCGATCCTGGCCCATGTCGAGGCCGCCAAGGAGTTCAAAGACCGTGGCCCGCAAATCCTGGCCTCGGCCCAGCGGGTGCTGAAGGACCGGGCCGAGGGCACGAAACTGGTCGGCCCGACCGAGACATTCGAGGACAAGCGGACCTTCGACATGGGCGACTTCCACATCGAAGTGCTGCATTTGGGCCCGGCCCATAGCCCTGGCGATACCCAGGTCTGGCTGCCCAAACAGGGATTGGTGGTCGCCGGCGACATGGCGTTTCACGAGCGCCTGCCGCCGATCTTTGACGAGACGGACACCAAGGGCTGGGTCGAAACCTGGGAAGGGCCGTTCGAGGGGCTGAAGGCGACCTATGTCATTCCCGGACATGGTCATCCGACCAACATGGCCCAGGTTCGGCGCTATACCCACGATTACCTGGTGCATCTAAGGTCCAAGATCAGGGAGCATCTGGACAATGGCGGCGATTTGAAGGGCGCCTATTACGTCGATCAGTCGGCCTATGCCCATTTGGATACCTTCAAGCAACTGGCGACCCGCAATGCCGGTCGGGTATTCGTGCAGATGGAATTTGAATAAGGGGTCTGGGTGCGGTGCGATGTTGCAAAATGTGATGTTTATATGCATTTTGCGTCATTAGATGCGGAATAGGTTATAATACCCCTGGTTCGCACGTTCCCCCGCGATGACACCCAGGGCCCGATGGATATCCGCCAGCTTCAATACCTTGCCGCCTTGGCCCGGGAGAAACATTTCACCCGTGCCGCCGAGGCCTGCCATGTGACGCAGCCGACCCTGTCGGGCCGCATCCGTCAGCTTGAACAGGAACTGGGCGTGTCCGTCGTCAAGCGCGGGCAGCGCTACGAAGGCCTGACGCCCGAGGGCGAACGGGTGCTCAAATGGGCTCATGAAATCCTCGAGGACTGTACCTCGCTGGAACAGGAACTGGCGGTGCTGAAGGGCGAATTGGCGGCGCGGGCGGTGATCGGGGTTATTCCCTCGGCCTTGCCGACCGTGTCGATCCTGACCCATGCCGTGCAGCAGAAGTTCCCGCGCATCACCTTTTCGATCCTGTCCCAGACGTCGCGGGAAATCCTGCGCAATCTGGGCGATTTCTCGATCGACGCCGGGGTCAGCTACCTGGACAATGAGCCGGTGGGCCGGGCGATCACCGTGCCGCTCTATATGGAGCGCTATCGCCTGTTCGTACGCGACGACCATCCGCTGGCCGGACGGGCCGAGGTGTCCTGGCGCGAGGCGGCAAGCCACGCCCTGGGCCTTTTGACGCCGGACATGCAGAACCGCCGCATCGTCGACGGCATTTTTTCGCAGATCAATTGCGCGCCCGAGCCGGAAATCGAATCCAACTCGGTGATCAGCCTGTATTCGCATATCCGGCTGCATGGCCTGGCCTGCATCCTGCCGGAACATTTCATGCTGGTGGTCGACCCGTCCGATTGCATCCGCACGGTGCCCTTGGTCGGGCCGACCGTGGAGCATTCCATCGGCCTGATCGCTTATGATCGCGACCCGCCGCCGCCGGTCGTGGCCTCGCTGATCGAAACGGCGAAGAAGTTCGACCTGCCGCAGGAATTCGCCGAACGGCTGGGCCTGCTGGGGGCCGCCC
>DJHY01000157.1:5420-8049 GCA_002433335.1 Rhodospirillaceae bacterium UBA6608
AGGAATTCGCCGAACGGCTGGACCTGCTGGTGCCCGCCTGAGGGCCTCCCGCGAGGGCCAACCAAGGCCCCGTCAATGACCCGATAGAGAGAAACGATTTGCCGCGCCCGGCAGCGCCGCGCCACTGTCGCCCCGAACATAAGGGAGGCGCCATATACGGCGCGGAGACATCATGGCGAAGGCCCAAAACGACAATCCAGCCGGGGTGGCGACGGCATCCGGTATTTGCGCCCAGCACGGCAACGATCCGGCGGCGCTGCTGGAAATCCTCCACGATCTTCAGGACGAAACCGGCCATGTCGCCGATGAGCTGCTGCCGACCATCGCCGACGCGCTGAACCTGTCGCGGGCCGAGGTCCATGGCGTCGTCAGCTTCTATCACGATTTCCACGCTGCCCCTCAGGGCCGGGTCACGGTCAAGGTCTGCCGGGCCGAGGCCTGCCAGTCGATGGGTGCCCTAGCGCTGATCGAGCGCTTGTGCCAGCGCCTGGGCGTCACCCTGGGCGGCACCAGCAGCGACGGACAGGTCACGGTCGAGCCGGTGTATTGCCTGGGCAATTGCGCCCTGGCGCCTGCCGCCATGGTCGATGGCCGCCCGGTCGGCCGGGTCGATCTGGACCGTCTTGAAACCGCCATTCGGGAGGCCCGGGCATGACCGTCACCATATACGTTCCCTGCGATTCCGCGGCCTTGTCGGTTGGTGCTGACGCCGTGGCCGAGGCCATCGCCCGCGAAGCGGTGACCCGTGGGGCCGACATCACCCTGGTGCGCAACGGCTCGCGCGGCCTGTTGTGGCTGGAGCCGGTGGTCGAGGTTGATGTCGCCGGAACCCGCATGGCCTATGCGCCGGTCACGGCGCAGGACGTGCCGGGCCTGTTCGATGCCGGGTTCCTGGCGGGCGGCGAGCACCACCTGTCCTTGGGGCCGATTGAAAAGCACCCGTATCTTTTGGGGCAAGAGCGCCTGACCTTCGCCCGGGTCGGTGTGATCGATCCGCGCAGCCTGTCCGATTACGAGGCCCATGGCGGCTTGGCGGGGCTGCGCCGGGCGATCGAGATCGGCGCGGAAGCGACGGTCGAGGAAGTGGTTGAGTCCGGCCTGCGCGGACGCGGCGGGGCCGGGTTCCCGACCGGGATCAAGTGGCGGACCGTCGCCGGTTTGCCCGAGGGGCAAAAATACGTTTGCTGCAACGCCGACGAGGGCGACAGCGGCACCTTCGCCGACCGCATGTTGATGGAAGGCGATCCGTCCTGTCTGATCGAGGGCATGGTGATCGCCGGTTTGGCCGTGGGGGCGACCGAAGGCTACGTCTACATCCGTTCCGAATACCCGCATGCCATCGCCACCATGAAGGCCGCCATCGCCGAATGGGAAACCGCAGGCCTGCTGGGCGACGACGTCGCCGGCTCGGGTCGGGCGTTCCGCCTGTTCGTGCGGCGCGGGGCCGGGGCTTACATCTGCGGCGAGGAATCGTCGATGCTGCAAAGCATCGAGGGGAAGCGCGGCACCGTTCGCTCCAAGCCGCCGATCCCGGCCATCGAGGGCCTGTTCGGCAAGCCGACGGTGGTCAACAACGTGCTGTCCCTGGCGACCGTGCCGGTGATCCTGGCCAAGGGCGGGGCGTTCTATAAGGACTTCGGCATGGGCCGCTCGCGCGGCACGCAGCCGTTCCAGATCGCCGGAAACGTCAAGCGGGGCGGTCTGGTCGAAAAGGCGTTCGGTATCACCGCCCGTGACCTGATCGAAACCTACGGCGGGGGTACGGCCACGGGCCGTCCGTTCCGCGCGGCCCAGGTCGGCGGTCCGCTCGGCGCTTACGTCAACGACGCCATGCTCGACCTGCCCATGGATTACGAAACCCTGGCCGAAAACGGCGCGATGCTGGGCCATGGCGGGATCGTGGTGTTCGACGACACGGTCGACATGGCCGAGATGGCCCGCTTCGCCTTTGAGTTCTGCGAGGCCGAAAGCTGCGGCAAATGCACGCCCTGCCGGGTCGGCGCGGTGCGCGGCAAGGAAACCATGGACAAAATTCTGCAGGGCCGGGAAGCGGCCCGCAACGTCGCCCTGGTCGAGGACCTGTGCGAGATCATGACCGATGGGTCGCTCTGCGCCATGGGCGGCTTGACGCCCATGCCCGTGAAAAGCGCCCTGCGCCTGTTCCCGGAAGATTTCGACCGGGAACCCGAAAAGACGGCCCTGGCGGGATAGGAGGAGACCCCAATGGCATTGCAAAAGAACCCCGATTTCGGCACGCCCAAACGGGAAACCGAAACCCTGGTCACCCTGGAAATCGACGGTCAGGTCGTGACCGTGCCCGAAGGTTCCTCCGTCATGCGGGCCGCCGCCGAAGCGGGGCAGTCCGTGCCCAAGCTCTGCGCCACGGACACGGTCGAGCCCTGGGGCTCGTGCCGCATGTGCCTGGTCGAGATCGAGGGCGTGCGCGGCACGCCCGCGTCCTGCACCACGCCGGTGCGCGACGGGATGAAGGTCCGCACCCAGACGGAACGGCTGGAACGCATCCGCCGGGGGGTGATGGAGCTGTATATCTCCGACCATCCGCTGGACTGCCTGACCTGCGGGGCCAACGGCGATTGCGAGCTTCAGGACACGGCGGGGGGGGGCGGCC
>DJHY01000157.1:8368-8509 GCA_002433335.1 Rhodospirillaceae bacterium UBA6608
GGCCTGCGCGACGTGCGCTATGGCTACGACGGCGACCGGCACTTCGGCGACAAGGCCGAGGCCAAGGATACCTCCAACCCGTATTTCACGTTCGAGCCGGCGAAATGCATCGTCTGTTCGCGCTGCGTGCGGGCCTGCGAG
>DJHY01000217.1 GCA_002433335.1 Rhodospirillaceae bacterium UBA6608
GGTGGTCGTCAGCCACAACGGCAGACCCAGCGGGATGAATTTGGGGTCGACCGCCAGGGACCGCCCCGCCGTCAGGGCCACGCCCATCGCGCCCTTGACCGCGTCTTCCGGTTCGACCCGGAAAAAGATGTAGGACTTGTTCTTCTGCATCAGCTGTTCGGCGGCCAGCGGATTGGCCATCATCCAGGCGCGCAGGCTGGGCAGGTTGACGTCCTGTAATTTCATCACGCCCTGGGCGACCAATTCGCGCCCAATCGACGAATAACGGTGCCCGTTGCGACCGGAAAAGGCCAAGCGCACATAGCTGCCGTCGGGCATCAACACCCGGCCCGAACCCTGAACATGCAAGAAGAACAAATCGACGGCGCTGTTAACCCAAAGGATTTCAAGCTGGCGGCCGCGCAGCGCCCCGTCGTTGATTTCGCGCCGGTCGAAATAGGGGACCAGACGATCACCGACCAAACGCCCGGCCAGTTGTTCGCCGCGTTTATCCGGATCGAACTTTTCAAGCTCGACCACCACGATGTCGCGCGGGCGGGAATAAACCGGATAACGATATCGCCCGTCCGGCTGCCAGCTGCCGCGCAACAAGGGTTCGTAATAGCCGGTAAACTTGCCGGTTTCCTGCTGCCCGTCGCGGGCGCGGTAGGGCCGGAAATTCCGTTCGATAAAGAATTGAAGCTGCACGGCGCTTTTTGTGTTCAGGCCAGCCGCCTCGGTGCAGATGCGCTGCAGGTCACCCATGGTGCCGTGTTCCGGCAGGTAGCCGAGCATTTGATCGGCGGGCTTCTTGGCGATAACCGGGCAAGATGCCAAAAACGCCGCAATGCCGTCGGAAAGCACATCGGCGCGCCAGCCGGGCAAAGTCTTGAATTCGGCAGGTTCCAGGGTCAGCTGCGGCGTGGCTTTTTCCGGCGGCTGGTAATCACCGGCGGGCAAGGCGCGGTCGATGGCGCCGCAACCGGCCAACAGGCCCGACGCCACGATCGCCAGGGCAAACGCCCCGACGCGGGCCAAACGGTGATAGGAATTCGCCCCCGTCATGCGTCCCTAATCGGCGCTATGGGTCGCGACCAACAGCCAGTTGGGGTCGCGGGCCTTGGTATCGCGGGCAAAGGTCCAGAAATCGGTGATGGTGATGACTTCGTTCGGGTTGCCTTCGGCGACCATGCCTTCGGCATCGCGTGTCACGTTCACCTGTTCGGTCACGAACTTGACCGTGATGTTGGCGACGCGGCCTTCCATGTAGGCTTCGACGATGTCCGAGGCCTTGATGCCGACCAGCGTATCTTCGACCGTCATGCCGTGTTCTTCGCGATCGCGGATCGCGGCTTCGAACCCGGCGTAGACACCATCGTCCAACAGGGACTGCAGGGTCTTGCGGTCGCCGGCGGCATAAGCGTCGAGGATCATTTCGAACGCGACACGCGCGCCCGCCAGGAATTCGGTGGGATCGAAATCGGGATCGGCGACGCGGATCTGCACCAGGCCGTTTTCGACCGTGCCTTCGGTGGCGAAGGCATTGGGGTCGGCCTTGGCCGCCTCGGCGTCGTCGGCCTGGCGGTCGGGCAGGGAGATCACGTTGTCCTCGCCATCGTTGTTGGCGGCATCCGGCGACACCGGTTTGAACGGGTCACGATGCCCGCTGCCGTCATGGCCGTCGCGCCGCCCCAACACGCTGCGCAGGCGCAGCACGAAGAACGCCGCGACCATGGCGATCAAAATAATGTCGATAAACTGGAAACCGCCGCCCATATTTATTCCCGGACCTTTTGTTCAAACCCATCCCGCGACAGTGCGGTCGGGTTCGGAACGCCGCAGCGGCTGGACCCGCCATCGGCACCCGTGGTTTAACTTTCAACGCGTCCCTTTGCGGCGCAAGGTTAGCTGCTCCCCGGTTCCAGGTCCAGCAAAGCCCAAAACCCGGCGCAACGCCGGTTAACGCATTTGGGTCCTGACATAATCGTATGAGGGAAGAAGTACAACCCGTGGCCTTGATCATTCTGTTGCTGTTTATCGCCGTACCGATCATCGAAATCGGCTTGTTCGTTCAGGTCGGGGGGCTGATCGGCCTTTGGCCGACCCTGGCCGTGGTCATTTTGACCGCATTCCTGGGCACGGCCCTGTTACGCCAACAGGGTTTGGGGACTTTGCGCCGGGTTCAGGAAAACCTGGCCCAGAACCGCATTCCGGTGCAGGAAATGTTCGACGGTCTGTGCCTGTTGATGGCGGGGGCGCTGTTGTTGACGCCCGGATTCATGACCGACGCCTTCGGGTTCCTGTTGTTCATCCCGCCGTTTCGCGCCGCCGCCGCCCGGGCCATCGGGCAATATGTCCTGAGCCGCGGTCAGGTTCACGTTTCGACCGCCGGCATGGGATCGGGCCCCGATGGGGATTATGCCTATCGCACCGAACAACATTACGGGCCCGGCAACAGAGCCAACGGCGGAACCGTTATCGACGGCGATTTCGAAGAAATCGACCCCGAGGCCCCCGCGATTTCCGGCAAACCGGATCAGAACAGGCGCGGCGACCAATAGTCGGCGAAACCCTTGGCGGTTGTTCCACAATCCGATACATGGTAGCCAGCAATCCGCCTTTTACAGGGAGATACTCATGAGCGACGAAATCATCGGCGGCACGGACGAAGTCAAAGAAGGCGATCAGGTTCCCCTGGTCATCCACGGTCAATACATCAAGGATTTGTCCTTCGAGGTGCCGGGCGCGCCGCAAGTCTTCCTGGAAGCGCCGAAAGGCCAGCCGGAAATGAACCTGAACCTGGACGTTCAGGTCGAAGGTCTGGCGGAAGACGTGTTCGAAACCGTCCTGGACATCAAGGCCGAGAGCAAGGTCAACGGCCAGGTCGCTTATATCGTCGAGCTGAAATACGCCGGCCTGTTCACGCTGCGTGTGCCGGAACAGCATCGCGCGCCGATGCTGTTCGTCGAATGCCCGCGCCTGATGTTCCCGTTCGCCCGTGCGATCCTGTCGGACGTGACCCGCGACGGCGGTTTCCAGCCGTTGATCCTTGGCCCGATCGATTTCGCGGCTTTGTATCAGGAAAACGTCGGCAAGCTGCAGACGCAGGCCCGGGGCGGCACGGCCTAAGGCCGCCTTCCCCGCTTTTTATCGGGCCCAGACCGGGTCCGACAATTTTTCCATGAACGCTTGATGCGCCGCCTCCTCTTCGGGGAGGGGCGCATGCGCGCGTGGCGGGCGGACGACCCGCTCGACCGTCACCGCATCGACCTGCGCTTCCGCGGCCAGTTCCAAATCGGGCTGACGGCCGCCGATCAGTTCCAGATAGACCTCGGCCAGAAGCTGCGCATCCTTCAACGCGCCGTGCAGTTCGCGGTGGGAAATGTCGATCTGGAACCGTTTACACAATGCATCCAGGCTGGCGCCCGCGCCGGGGAAACGTTTGCGCGCCATCGGGACGGTATCGACCGCCTGCGCCAACGGGATCGACGGGCGTTTGAGCCGCGCCAGTTCCGCATTGATGAAACCCATGTCGAACGTGGCGTTATGGATGATCAACGGCGCATCGCCGACGAAATCGACGAAGGCATCGGCGATGTCGGCGAATACCGGGTAATCCGACAGGAATTGTTCCGACAGACCGTGGACGTTGAACGCCTCGATCGGCATGTCCCGTTCCGGGTTGATGTACTGGTGATAGGACTCGCCGGTGGCCAGATGATTGACCAATTCGATACAGCCGATTTCGACGATGCGATGCCCGCTTAGGGGATCAAGCCCGGTCGTTTCCGTATCCAGCACCACTTCCCGCATGGCGTTTCTCCTGTTCCTGCCCAGATAAATTAGGGCGATCAGCCGATCACCAGTTACGCGAGGGGCCCCAGACCCGTCCTTTACGATTGGTCTCGTTTCCGGCGATCAGTTTGACGATCGCCTTCAATTGCCGCAAGGCCGGTGCCCGTCCGATCCCGGTATTGACCGCGAAATCGGCAAGCCAGACCTTTTCCCGCGCCGGAACCTGACGGTCAAGTATGGCTTGGAATTTTTCAGGCGTCATGCCGGGTCGGGCCAGAACACGGCGGCGTTGAATCGCGTCGCGGCAATGAACGACCAACACCGCGTCGCAACGCGCATCGCCACCGGTTTCGAACAATAAGGGGATGTCCAACACCACGACCGGCGCATGACGCCGCGCGCAGGCGGCAAGAAATCGATATTCGGCCCGGCGAACCAGGGGGTGAAGGATCGCTTCCAGCCGCTTCAACGCGGCATCGTCGTTCAACACCCGCGCGCCCAAGGCCTGGCGATCGACCGCCCCATCCTTGACCGCGCCGGGAAAAGCAGCTTCGACCGCCGAGACCGCGGCCCCGCCCCGCCCGGTCAAGCGATGTACGGCGGCATCCGCATCGTGCACCGGTAAACCCAGTTGGCGGAGTTGCGCCGCCGCGGTCGATTTTCCCATGCCGATAGAGCCGGTCAGGCCAAGGATGAACATCGCCCGACGCCCCGGTCAGCCGCCGTCGAGGCGGGAGAGGATCCGCGCCCGCAAATCGCCCGTGACTTGTGGGGCCTGGCCGAACCAAGCTTCGAACCCGGGCCGGGCCTGATGCAGCAACATGCCCAAACCGTCGACGACGGGATTGCCGCGCGCCCGCGCAGCCGCCAGCAAATCCGTTTCCAACGGCACGTAGACGATATCATTAACCAGCGCCGTCACCGGCAAGGCCGATAAATCGATCTCAAGCACGCCTTTGCCGGTCATGCCCTGGGTCGTGGTGTTGACCAACAGATTGGCCCCGTTCAGTCGCGCCGCCCGATCATCCCAATCATCGACGGCAATCGGGCCGCCCAACTCGGCGGCCAGGCGTTCAGCCCGTTCGCGGGTTCGGTTGAGCAAGCGGATCTCCGGCACCCCGGCGTCGATCAAGGCGACGATTACCGCCCGCGCCGCACCGCCGGCCCCAAGCACGACCGCCGGTCCGGCGGGGGGGTTCCATCCGGGCGCGCCGTCTTTCAGATTTTCCAGAAAACCGAAGCCGTCCGTATTTGTGCCGAACAACCGCCCGTCTTCTCCGACGATGATGGTATTGACCGCACCGATCCGGCGGGCCAGGGCATCGGCCTCGTCGACGGCGGCTAGGGCCGCCTCTTTATGGGGCACGGTCACATTGGCGCCGCGAAATCCCATTTTCGGCAGGGCGGCGACAACCTGGGCAAAATCCTCGGGCGCCACGGGCAGGGGGACATAAGCGCCGTCGATCCCCAACGTTTCCAGCCAATGGCCATGCAACACCGGCGACAAGGAATGGGCCACCGGCCATCCCATCACGCCTGCCAGTTTCGCTTTTCCGGTTATGCTCATCGTCTTCGTCCGTCGTTCGCCAAGCGCCGGGTGGTCAGGCCAACAGGCCCGGCGCGGGAATATGCAACCGCCGCAGCGTATCCAGCAGGGACAGCAACGGCAAACCCAAGATCGAGAAATAATCGCCATCGATATCGGCAAACAACTGAGAACCCAGACCCTCTAGCTGGTACGCCCCGACGGACGTCAGAACCGCATCGCCGGCACGATCCAAATAATCGGCAATCGCATCTTCGGTCAGGGGGCGCATGATCAGATGCGCGGTCGAAACGTGACGCCAAAGCTCCGCGCCGTCACGAACGATCACCACCGCCCCGAACAGGCGATGGTCCCGGCCCGATAGCTGGCGCAGGGTTTGCGCCGCCGCCGCCCGATCCACGGGTTTGCGCAATGACATACCATCAAGATCGAGCATTTGATCCGCGCCGATCACCCATTTCCCCGGATGGCGCGCGGAAACAAGGGTCGCCTTGGCCAAGGCCAAGGCTTCGGCAACCTCCGGCGTTTCCATACCGGCGACGCGGCAATCGGCCTCGATCTTCGGCTCATTCACATCCGCCGGATCGATCTCGAACGCCAACCCCGCACCTTCAAGGATATCGGCGCGAACACGGCTGCCCGATGCCAGGATCAAAGACGGCGCGGCGGCTGTCTCGATCATGAAGACTGCGTCAGGGCCGCACCGTGCCGCTGATTATAAAGTTGAATCACATTGGCCGCCGTTTCCTCGATGGACTTTCGAGTCACGTTGATGACCGGCCATTCGTATTTGGAAAAAACGCGGCGGGCTTCCGTGATTTCCTTCGACACCATGTCCAGGTCGACATAATCGGTGTTTTCATCCTGATCCAACAAGCGCAACCGCTGGCGGCGGATTTCGACCAAACGGCGGGGGTCCTTGGTCAAACCGACGACCAACGGATTGGTCAACTTGAACAGATCGTCGGGCAGGGGCACGCCGGGTACGAACGGCACGTTCGCCGTTTTCAGCCCCCGGTTCGCAAGGTAAACGCTGGTCGGTGTCTTGGACGTGCGCGATACGCCGACCAGAACCACATCCGCATTATCCAAGTCCCAAGTGGATTGGCCGTCATCGTGGCTCAGGGCGAAATGCATGGCTTCGATCCGATCGAAGTATTCCGCATCCATCACGTGCTGGCGACCCGGTCGGGCCCGGACCTTGGCATTGAAATAAGCACCCATCGCACCCAAAACCGGATCGAGCACCGGCGTATGCGGAACCAACAGGCGGCGGCAACCGTCTTCCAAATGCTGGCGCAAATCTTCATGAACCAGGGTGTAAAGGACCATGCCAGGCTGATCATGGACGATCGACAGGATTTGATCGATCTGGTCGGTACTGCGAACCATGCTCCACATATGTTCCTTGGCATTGACGCCATCGAACTGCGCCAAGCAGGCACGGGCGACCATGGTCACGGTTTCACCCGTGCTGTCCGAAATCAGATGAAGATGGAATTCTTTCACGGGCGGGGAAACTCCGGCTCGGGTGGGATAACTCCGGCACAAACGCTGTATGAAATCGGGATGGATTGTGGATAACCACGGGGTCATTCACAGGCTATGGGTTTTCCGCCCGATGACCGTTCATGGATACACAGGCAGACAGCCGGTGTACAACACAATTCATCCCTTTTCGAAGCGGTGACAACTGTTGGAACCACTCTTGTTCATCCCTGTTTTTCCCGCTCTCCAGAGCAAGTCGGGAAGATAGACGAATCAAACGATTAGAATTGTTGTTAGCGAGTCTATGCACAGGTTTCCAGACCTTGGCGCAGATGCCTTTCCGAGATTCTGGATAACCTGTTGATGCATTTAATCCCCGACTCTCCCCTGCCCAACTACCACATCAATTTTCTATCTAAAGATATGTTTATTTTAATAGTTGGACCGCCCGTCTATTGTGCCCCGACCCGGTCTTGAGGCCGAACGAACGACCTGTCGGAGAGCCCTTCCCTTGCGTTTTTTTCTGGAACCCTTTCACGGTAAGCCCACGGCCCGCCCGCCTGTCTGGATGATGCGCCAGGCCGGACGGTACCTTCCTGAATATCGAGAACTGCGCAAGCAGGCGCGTGACTTCCTGAATTTCTGCTACACCCCGGATATGACGGTCGAGGCGACGTTGCAGCCGATCCGGCGTTACGGCTTCGACGCGGCGATCCTGTTTTCCGATATTCTGGTGATCCCGGACGCGCTGGGCCAGAACGTACGGTTCGAGGAAGGCGTTGGGCCGGTCTTGGATCCGGTAACGGATCGTGCCGGGATCGATGCCTTGAATGCGGACAGGGTGTTGGACCATCTGGCCCCGGTGTTCGAAACTCTGACCCGGTTGCGTCGTGAACTGCCGGACGAAACAGCCTTGATCGGGTTCGCCGGGTCGCCTTGGACCTTGGCGTTCTACATGGTCGAAGGGCGGGGGGGCGTCGACGGCAGTAAGCTTAAGAGGATGGCCTATGGCGCGCCGGACGACTTCGCAGCCCTGATCGGGGTGTTGGAAGAAGCCTTGGTTGTTTACCTATGCCGTCAGATCGAAGCCGGTGCGGAAGTTCTGCAGTTGTTCGATAGTTGGTCGGGCATTGCCGACGAAACGCTGTTTCAGCGTTGGATTATCGAGCCGACCGCGCGGATCGTGGCGCGGGTCAAGGAACGCCATCCGAACGTGCCGATCATTGGGTTTCCGCGCGGCGCCGGGCCGATGGGGGCGAAATACGCCCGGGAGACGGGTGTGAACGGCATGTCGGTGGACAGTCAGGTTCCCTTGTCCTGGGCCAAGGAGAACGTGGCCGCTGATTTCGTTTTGCAAGGCAATCTGGACAATCAGCTGCTGGTGACCGGCGGCGAGGAAATGGACGCGGCGGTTCGGCGGATCATGGCCGATATGGCCGGACGGCCGTTTATCTTCAACCTGGGTCATGGGATCGTGCCGCAGACGCCGCCCGAACACGTGGACCGGGTTTTGCATATCCTGCGTGGGGGGAAATAGCGCAAACCGACGAGGGATAGGACGATGACCAAGCGCGCGGTAATTTTGTTCAACCTGGGCGGGCCGGACGGACCGGATGCCGTTCAGCCGTTTCTGTTCAATCTGTTCAACGACCCGGCGATTATTTCGCTGCCCAATCCGTTTCGCTGGTTCCTGGCCAAGACGATCAGCAAGCGGCGCGCGCCGATCGCGCGCGAGATTTATGGCCATATCGGTGGAAAATCGCCTTTGCTGGAAGAAACGCAGGCGCAGGCCGATGCCTTGGAAGCTTTGTTGAACGGCCCCGGAAAACCGGAAACGCGGGTGTTCATTTGTATGCGCTATTGGCATCCGATGAGCGCCGAGACGGCAAAGGCTGTCGCCGCGTTCGGCCCAGATCAGATCATCGAATTGCCGTTGTATCCCCAATT
Source organism: Rhodospirillaceae bacterium UBA6608 (assembly GCA_002433335.1). Next base: position 8,756 of record DJHY01000217.1, read on the forward strand.
TTCGACCACGACTTCGGCGTCGTCTTTGAAGGATTGGCGGCGGGCAGCTGCAGCCGCGGGGATCAAAGCATCGTCGAAGGCAGCCTGTTGTTATCCGACGGCGCCGGGATTCATCGGGGCTGCCGCCGATTTGGTCGCCAAGGGGATCGAGACGGCCAGAACGGCCGGGGAGCCTCGGGTCCTGTTCTCGGCCCATGGCTTGCCGAAGAAGGTAATCGCCAAGGGCGATCCGTATCAGTTGCAGGGTGGGGAGGAGGGCGCAGGCGG
>DJHY01000183.1 GCA_002433335.1 Rhodospirillaceae bacterium UBA6608
GAGTGGCCGCCCTGGCGCGGGCCCTGAACCGGGCGGAGCATTCGCCCGCCGGGGTGATCCGCTGGATCCTCGACCTGCGGGCCGAGATCGGGATTCCCCATACCCTGGCCGAAATGAACATTCCGGCCGACGACGCCGAGACCGTGGGGGCCATGGCCGTCGAGGACCCGACGGCGGGCGGCAACCCCGTATCCTTCACCAAGGACCAATACGCGGCATTGTTCCGGGACGCCCACGCCGGGCGGCTCGAGGTTTAAGGACCGCGCAACCCCGACAGGGACAATCCCCCTGCCTGCGGCGGGGGCAGGCAGGGAGTTACAGAAATGAAACCGGAACAGGTCAAAACCGTCGCCGACGCCAAGAAGATCGTGGCCGAACGCAAGCTGGATTACGTCAAGGTCGGCGTGGTCGACATGGACGGCGTGATGCGCGGCAAATACATGAAGGCCGACAAGTTCCTGTCCTCCCTGGATAAGGGCTTCGGCTTCTGCGACGTGGTCCTGGGCTGGGATTCCAACGACCAGCTTTACGACAACGTCTCGGTCACCGGCTGGCACACGGGCTATCCCGATGCGCCGGTGCGGGTTCTGCCCGAAACCTGCCGCGAGATGGCCTGGGAAGACGACATGCTGTTCTTCCTGGGCGAGTTCGAGGGCGAACACGAAACCGTCTGCCCCCGCGCCGTGCTGCGCCGGACCTTGGACAAGGCCGCCGACATGGGCTTCAAGGTGCTGGCCGGGTTCGAATACGAATTCTTCATGTTCGAGGAAACGCCCGACACCGTGCGCGAAAAGAACTATCGCGACATGAAACCGATCCAGCCCGGTTTCTTCGGCTATTCGATGCTGCGCTCGACCGTGGAAAGCGACCTGTACCGCGACCTGTTGGACGGCTGCCTGAAAATGGACATGGCGCTCGAGGGCCTGCATGAGGAAACGGGCCCCGGCTGCATGGAAGCCGCGATCCAGGTCGACAGCGGCCTGTCCGCCGCCGACAAGGCGGTGATGTTCAAGACCTTCGCCAAGATCATGGCGCAGAAGCGGGGCCTGATGGCGACCTTCATGGCGCGCTGGTCGCCCGATTGGCCGGGACAGTCCGGGCACATCCATATGTCGCTCACCAACAAGGCGGGCAAACCCCTGTTCCTCGACAAGAAAAAGCCCCACGGGATGAGCGACCTGATGCGCTATTTCGTCGGCGGCCAACAGAAACTGATGCCCGAGTTCCTGGCCATGATCGCCAACACGGTCAACAGCTATACCAGGCTGGTGCCCGGCTTCTGGGCGCCCACCGACGCGACCTGGGGCGTTGATAACCGGACCTGCGCGATCCGCATCATCCCCGGCTCGGAAAAATCGCAGCGCGTCGAATTCCGCGTCGCCGCCGCCGACGCCAATCCCTACCTGGCGCTCGCCGCCGCCCTCGGCGCGGGCCTGTGGGGGATCGAGCATAAGATCGAACCCGACGCCCCGGTCGAAGGCAACGCCTATGACAAGACCTGGCCCAAGCGCCTCAACCTGCCGCGCACCCTGATGGACGCGGCGGGCATGCTGAAAGCCTCGAAGCCCGCCCGCGCGCTCTACGGCGACGCCTTCGTCGATCACTACGCCGCGACCCGCGAATGGGAAGAACGCGAATTCCGCCGCGCCATCACCGATTGGGAAATGCAGCGGTATTTCGAGATTATCTGATCCGCCGTCCTCGCCGCGCCCGGTTGCTTTTTTCTGCCGCTCGCCTCGAACGTCGGGTACAAGATAGGCATACGCGCGGGACGCGCCATTCACCGGAAAGGGCAGGCCAATGGGCTCAGGATCGACACGACCGAATACTGCCGACGACAAGATGTTCGCGGCGATCGAGCGCGGGGATCAAAGCGACTTCAAGGATCGGAAGCCGCCCAAGAATACGGATGTCCAACTCATCAAGGACAAAGCCGAACGAACCGAAAAAGCGCAGCAGAAAACCGAATCCTTGAAAGCGCTAAGGCTGGCCGCCGAGAAAGAAAAGGCGGCCAAGGCGAAGTAAGCGAAGGCGCCTAAAGGCTGGCCGCCCGCCGCGCCGCCTCGAAACGCGCCCGCGCGCTGTCCGGCGATGCCTCCATCGACCACGCCGCCGCGACCCGCGACGGGGAAGAACGCACATTCCACCGCGCCATCACCGCTTGGGAAATGCAGCGGTATTTTAAGATTATTTGATCTCGCAAAATTCGGAAGCTACAAGCGGCAGTCGTTTTGCGAGAAAAGACAAACTGATGCTCGCTGAATCGGATGAATTTCATTAGAATTCTTACATGTCTGATGAAAGCGACCTCGAGTATTTCAACCTGCGGAAAGAAGGGAAGACCTACATTTCGCGGGTCTTTAAATTTGATGAGCGCTCGACAGATCGCGTTCGCCAAATCCGCATGGTTCTTGAAGGTTCGGATAGATTGCTCCTTGGTGAAATTGAAGGAGCGTTGTGTCTTCGTCTCACAGGCGACAAGCGTAAAACGCAGGTTACAGCTCTAGTTTCTCAGGACGACAAGCAAGTCCGGCGGGTCTCGTTGCAGACTTTTCAGACGCGGGCAGGTGACAGGATACAAGCCTTCGATAAGCACGATTTCACATTTCGGTCTGGAGAATTTGCAAGACTGGTGGCTTTCCTGCGTCAGATTGAATTCATTGACCTGTCTAACGAAAAAACTTTCCAAATAGAGGATATATCAACTGGGCACGGCCCAAAAATTGTAGTCGATGCATCTGAGCGCGCCTTAATCGATCAAATAAAATCGATGAGAGAAGACCAGCGCGAGGCGATAATTCGCGCTTTGCACGGTTCTTTGACAGGTGAAGAAGTCAACATTCTATTGGGGCGGCGGCAAGGGCTTGAAGAGTTCGAGGCGCAGATTGAAGTTGGTCAGTGGACTGAGCTTCAGTGGCAACAGTTCTTCGACCGGCAGCGTTGGATTTTTGGCTATGGCCTAGATTACCGCATCATGAAGCAATTTGATCGAGAGATGATGGTTGGTGGTGCCGGAACCGACAATAAGAACAAGCCCATCATCGATTTCCTTATGACCTTCACGGACTACACGGTTCTCGTGGAAATCAAGCGGCCCGATACGAAGATTTTCAAATCTGCAAGTAGCGGTCGTGCGGGGACGTGGGAATTTAGTGCAGATTTTATGGGCGCGGTTTCGCAAGTCCTTGAACAAAAAGCTGAATGGCTGGCCTTTGCCCAGAGTGGCGAACACTACAACAAGGCGGGAACTCAAAAGCTAGAAGCACGGACGCGAAATGCGAAAACTATTCTAGTGATAGGTTCTTTCGGTGAATTTGAAGAGGGTAGAGACTCAAGGTCGGCGCAGATCATGCGCGATACTTTTGAGCTATATCGTCGAGAGAACCGGACGATCGATATCCTGACTTTTGACGAATTGTTGGATCGGGCACGTTTTATCACAAGGCACGAATAGCCTTATTTGTTGAGGCAAATTCGCAGTTCTCCCACAAGCGTTGGGCCTAATCCCGCTCGTGGATCGCCATTTCCCAGAACGCATGCACCACCCGCGTCTCCGCCCGGTTTTCCAGGCAGACCATGTATTCGTGCATGGGCAGTTTGCAGTCGAGCAGTTCGACCATGTCGAGGCGGCTGTCGTAGCCGAATTCGGGTTTCGAGACGAAGCCGACACCGTTGCCGGTGGCCACGGCTTCGCGGATGCTTTCGCGGCCTTCGACTTCCATCACCGGGCCCATGTGCAGCTCCAGCCGGGCGAATTCCTGTTCGACCAGCCGTCGCGTGGTCGAGCCGCGTTCGCGTAGGACCAGGGGCTGGTCGGCCAGTTCGCGGAACCGCACCGAGCCGCGCCCGGCCCAGGGGTGATCCTTGGAGATCACCGCGACCAAGGGGTCGTCGCGCAGGCTCAAGACTTTCAGCCGGGCGTCGTCGGGGACGTGTGAGAACACGCCGACATCGGCCTCGAAATCATACAGCTGGTTGAGGATGTCTTCCGAGTTGCCGATCTTCAGGTTCACGGTCACGCCCGGGTATTGGTTGCGAAAGGCGCGGACGATGCGCAGCACGTGAAAGGGCGCGTCGGCGGACAGGGTCAGGGTGCCGACCAGAAGTTCCTGCGAATCCTTGAGGTATTCGATGGCCTCCGCTTCGCATTCGAACAGCCGGTTGGTGATCGACAACAAATGCTTGCCCGCATCGGTCAGCGAGACCGAGCGCGAGGTGCGGTTGAACAACAGCACGTCGAAATCCTTTTCCAGCTTGCGGACCTGATCCGACAGGGTCGGCTGCGTCAGATGCAGGAATTCCGCCGCTTTCGAAAAGCCGCCCTGGGTCGCCACGGCATGGAACGCGCGCAGTTGCGAATAATACATCGAGAAAACCTATGTGAACTATATAAACTGACGATTTGACTTATATTTCCCCGATGCGGTTGAGTCCATAGCGGACCCTCGTAATCCCTCGGTTTCCGGGATCGGCGGCGGGGCCCCTCCGGCAATGGCGTCGGCAAGGATGGATTTGGTGCAGTGCCGAACAAATCCTGTCCACAGACCATGTAAATGGTTAAAACTGTCACATGCCGGACACGGTCCATGCTGATAATCCGGCGACCATACAGGGAGTATTACAATGAAATCGAAATTGTTCAGGAGCCTCGGCCTGGGTCTGGCGGTTGCCGCGACGGCGGCCGTTCTGGGGACGACCGCAGCCAAAGCCAAAACCGACCTGCTGGTGTACACCGCGGTCGAAGCCGACGAATTGAAGAAATTCAAAAACGCGTTCGAAGCCGATTATCCGGACGTGAACATCAAATGGGTGCGCGATTCCACGGGCATCATCACGTCGAAGCTGCTGGCCGAAAAAGACAACCCCAAGGCCGATATCGTCTGGGGCCTGGCCGCGACCAGCCTTCTCCTTCTGAGCGAGCATAACTACTTCCAGGGTTATGCGCCGAAGGGCCTCGATAAGCTCGACAAGAAATACTACGACACCGAAAACAACCCGCCGTTGTGGATCGGTCAGCGCGCCTGGATCGCCTCGGTCTGCTTCAACACCGTCGAAGGCGAGAAGTACAAGCTGCCGGTGCCGACGTCCTGGGCCATCCTGACCAAGCCGGTCTACAAAGGCCATGTGATCATGCCGAACCCGAACTCGTCGGGCACGGGCTTCCTCGACGTGTCGTCGTGGATCCAGATCCAGGGCGAAGAAAAGGCCTGGAAGTACATGGACGCCCTGCACGAAAACATCGCCCGCTATACGCACTCCGGCTCCAAGCCGTGCAAGCTGGCGGCCAAGGGTGAAATCCCGATCGGCATTTCGTTCGCCTATCGTGGCGCCAAGTCCAAGAACTCGGGCGCGCCGCTCGAAGTGATCGCCCCGACCGAAGGCGTGGGCTGGGACCTGGAATCGTTCGGCATCGTCAGCAACACCAAGAACCTGGCCGCCGCGAAGGCGCTGGCCGATTGGTCGGTGTCGAAGAAGGCGCAGGAAATCTACAACGAGGAATATGCCGTGGTCGCCATGCCCGGTATCGCCAAGCCGGTGAAGAACTTCCCGCCGAAGATCGACGAAAAGATGATCAAGAACGACTTCAAGTGGGCGGCCTCGAACCGCATTCGGATCCTGGACGAGTGGCGCAAGCGCTACGACGGCAAGTCCGAACCGAAGAAGTAAGATTGTCGAACCCAATCTGAACCGAACGGCAAGCCCCGGCCCCCCACAGGGGGTCGGGGCTTCCTTTTTTCGGGCTTTTCTCGTTTTCGGGCTTATCTCTGGCCGCCGGTGCGTTCCGGCCGCGCGGCAATCCGATAAGATCCCGTCTTGAAGATCCCGTCTTGAAGATCAAGGCTTGGAGGGCAGGGCAGGTGAACGGCAACGATAAAGCGGGCTATCTGAAAGTCCGCGACGTGATCAAGAAATTCGGAGAATTCACGGCGCTGAAGGGCGTGTCCCTGGACGTGGGCGAGGGGGAGTTCGTGTGCTTCCTGGGCCCGTCCGGTTGCGGCAAGACGACCCTGTTGCGCGCCATCGCGGGGCTGGATATCCAGACCTCGGGCTCGGTCGAACAGGCGGGGCGCGACATTTCGACGCTGCCCCCGAATGAACGCGATTTCGGCATCGTGTTTCAGTCCTATGCGTTGTTCCCCAACCTGACGGTGAAGAAGAACATCGCCTATGGCCTGGAGAATCGCAAAATGCCGAAGGCCGAAATTCAGACCAAGGTCTTCGACCTGTTGGCACTGGTCGGCCTGACCGAACACGGCGACAAGTACCCGTCGCAATTGTCGGGCGGTCAGCAGCAGCGCGTGGCCCTGGCCCGCGCGCTTGCGACCTCGCCGGGATTGCTATTGCTGGATGAGCCGCTGTCGGCGCTGGACGCCAAGGTCCGCGTCCACCTGCGGCACGAGATCAAGATGCTGCAGGAAAAGATCGGCGTGACCACCATCATGGTGACCCACGATCAGGAAGAAGCCCTGGCCATGGCCGACCGCATCGTCGTCATGAACCACGGGGTGATCGAACAGGTCGGCACGCCGGAAGAAATTTACGCCGATCCGGCCACGCCGTTCGTCGCCGACTTCATCGGCACGACCAACTTCATCGACGGCGAGGTTCAGGCCGGCGGGCAGGTCCGCGTCGCGGGGCTGACGCTGGATTGCGGTCCGGCCGTGGACGGCATGGCGCCGGGCGACAAGGTCACGGTCTGCATCCGTCCCGAAGACGTGCAGATCAACGAGGCCGCGGGCGAAGGAGTGCCCGGCGGGATCGCGGTCAAGGTCACGGATGTCGAATTCCTGGGCTCGTTCCATCGCTGCCACGTCAAGCCGATGAACGGCAACGGCGCCGTCAACGGCCTGGAGTTCATGGTCGACCTGTCGGCCAACCGGGCGCGGGCGCTTGGCATCCGCGAAGGCATGGACATTCATGCCTCGCTGCCGGCCGAACTGGTGCGTGTCTATCGCTCCACCGCCTCGGTCTGAGGAGGGGATCATGGCCAACGGAGCAACGACCGCGGCGGCGACCCCGCCGGTGGTGAAGCCGAAAGTCAGCGGCGAAGATTGGATCATGCGCGCGGTGCTGATGGGCATCGGCCTGTACCTGACCGTCTCGATCCTGCTGCCGCTCTACGCGATCTTGTCGAAAAGCTTCAAGAACGCGGACGGCGTTTACATCGGGCTGTCCAACTATGCGAAGTTCTTTTCCACCCCGGCGCTGTTCTGGTCGATTCAGAACAGCCTGACGGTCACGCTGATCTGTTGCGTCATCGTCGTCACCCTGGCGTTCATCTATGCCTACGCGCTGACCCGGACCAGCATGCCGTTCAAGGGGCTGTTCAAGGGCGTGGCCCTGCTGCCGATTCTCATGCCGTCGCTGCTGCCGGCGATCGCGCTGGTTTATCTGTTCGGCCATCAGGGGATTTTCAAATCCTGGCTGATGGGCCATGAACTGTACGGCCCGATCGGCATCGTCATGGGCGAATGCTTTTATGTGTTCCCGCATGTGCTGACGATCCTGTTGATCGCCATGGCCAATTCGGACGCGCGTTTGTATGAGGCCTCGGACGCGCTGGGCGCCTCGAAGATAAAGACCTTCTTCACCGTGACCCTGCCCAGCGTGCGCTATGGCCTGGTCTCGGCATTCTTTGTCTGCTTCACCCTGGTCATTACCGACTTCGGTGTGCCCAAGGTGGTAGGCGGCAAATACAACGTGCTGGCGACCGACATCTACAAACAGGTGGTCGGGCGGCAGGACTTCGAAATGGGCGCGGTCGTCTCCATGATCCTGCTGCTGCCCGCGTTGTTCGCCTTCGCCGCCGACCGCATCGTGCAGCGCCGACAGGTCGCCTTGCTGTCGGCCCGCGCCGTTCCGTTCGAGCCAAAAAAAGACCGGGTGGTCGACTACGGCATGCTGGCTTTTTGCAGCCTGATCGGCGTGATCCTGGTATCGGTCCTGACGATGGCGGCCTTTGCCTCCTACGCGACCTTCTGGCCCTATAACCTGACCCTGTCCCTGAAGCATTATGCCTTCGACATGATGGACGGCGGCGGTTGGGATTCTTATTACAACTCGATCGAGCTGGCGGCCTGGACCGCCGTGATCGGCACCGCCATGGTCTTCACCGGCGCTTATCTGGTGGAGAAGAGCAAGGGCTTCAAAACCGGCCGGGCGGCGATGCAGCTGTTATGCATGGTGCCGATGGCCGTGCCGGGCCTGGTCCTGGGGCTGGCCTATGTGTTTTTCTTCAACGCGCCGGGCAACCCGCTGGGCTTCCTCTACCACACCATGCCGATTCTGGTGATCTGTACGGTCACGCACTTCTACACCGTGTCGCATTTGACGGCGATTACGGCGCTGAAGCAGTTGGACGCCGAATTCGAAAGCGTGTCGCAGTCGTTGAAGGTCCCGTTCTACAAGACCTTCTTCCGTATAACGGTGCCGGTCTGCATGCCGGCGATTCTCGACATTTCGATGTATCTGTTCGTCAACGCGATGACGACGGTCTCGGCGGTTGTGTTCCTGTACTCGCCCGATACGGCTCTGGCTTCGATCGCGATCCTGAACATGGACGATGCGGGCGACGTCGCGCCCGCAGCCGCCATGGGGATGATGATCGTCGGCACGGCCGCGGCGGTTCGGCTGGTGCATGCCGTGCTGTCCCGGGGTATTCTTGCCCGCACCCAGGCTTGGCGAAAACGGTGAGCGGCCTTGTGCCGTCCGCCATTTTCCAGGCCGGAAACATCATAGGCGCCGCCTATGGATGTTATCCGAATTAACGATTTGACGAATTGAACCCCGGGGACGAAACTCCGCCCCCAACGACATTTCTGGCCGACATTTATCGAAAGGCTTCGCCATGACCCTGACCCCCGGTGATCCCCTGCTGCTGACGCCCGGCCCGCTGACCACGGCGGCCGAAACCCGTGAAGCCATGATGCATGACTGGGGGTCGCGCGATCAGGCATTCATCGACGCCAACGCGACCGTGCGCGATGCCCTGTTGAAGATCGCCAACATTGCCGACACTCACGTCACGGTCCCGCTGCAAGGGTCGGGAACCTTCGTGGTCGAGGCCGCGCTCTGCACCCTGGTCCCGAAAACGGGTAAGGCGCTGATCCTGGTCAACGGCGCTTACGGTAAGCGCATGGCGAAGATCCTCGACTACGCGGGTCGCGCCTATGAGATTTCCGAAACCGCCGAGGACGTGCCGCCGGACGCGCAGGCCCTGGCCGCCAAGTTGGCCGCCGATGCCGCGATCACCCATGTGCTGGTCGTGCATTGCGAAACCACCTCCGGCATCCTCAACCCGATCCAGGATATCGCCGACGTGGTCAAGGCCGCGGGCCGATCGCTGATCATCGACGCGATGAGCGCTTTCGGCGCGATCGAACTGGACGGCTCGAAGGTTTATTTCGACGCGGTCATGGCATCGTCCAACAAATGCCTGGAAGGCGTGCCGGGCATGGGCTTCGCCCTGATCCGCAAGACGGTCCTGGAAGGCTGCGAAGGCAACGCCCATTCCCTGTCGCTCGATCTGTACGATCAGTGGAAGGCGATGGAAGGCAACGGTCAGTGGCGCTTCACGCCGCCGACCCACGTGATCTTCGCCTTCGCCAAGGCGATCGAACAGTTCGAAGCCGAAGGCGGACAGCCCGGCCGCTTCGCCCGCTATTCCAACAACTGCAAGATCCTGATCGACGGCATGGCCGCGCTGGGCTTCCAGCCGCTGCTGCCCCAGGGCCTGCAAGCGCCGATCATCGTGACCTTCCATATGCCGTCGGACCCGGCGTTCGATTTCCAGGTGTTCTACGACAAGGTCAAGGATCGGGGCTTCGTGCTTTATCCGGGCAAGCTGACGGTCGCGCCGAGCTTCCGTGTCGGCTGCATCGGGCACTTGGGCGCGGACGAAATGAAGGGCGCGCTCAAGGCCATGTCCGAGGTGCTGTCCGAGATGGGCGTGAAAAACGGCGCCCCGCAGGCGGCGGAATAACGCCGTCCGGCACGGCATCCCACACCGGCAAGAACAGGCAGGCGTCGCCCTTTGGGCGGCGCCTTTTCTGTGTCCGCACCAGTTTTCGAGCCGCTCCGTCATATTGATTTAACCTATCAATCACATAGCTATTAGCGATTTGACATATCCTTTGCCGCTCACGAGAATTTCGGCAACCAAGCGGGCCGCGTTTTGGCCCCAAGCATTCAAAGGTGAGCAGCATCATGGATCAGTCCAATACCCACCCCAGCACCGTGACCGTCAACGGCCGCAGCTATGCCTGGCCGAAGCAGCCGTTGGTCGTCGTCTGTATCGACGGATCGGAGCCCGATTACATCGAGCAGGCGATCGCCGGCGGCCATATGCCGTTTCTCGAAAAGGCGCTGAAGGGCGGGTCTGATCTCCGGGCCGAATGCGTGGTCCCCAGCTTCACCAACCCGAACAATCTGTCGATCGTCACCGGCGTGCCGCCCAAGGTGCATGGCATCTCCGGCAACTTCTTCCTGGACCCGGACACGGGCGAGGAAGTGATGATGAACGATCCCAAGTTCCTGCGCACGGATACGATCTTCAAGGCGTTCCATGACGCCGGGGCCAAGGTTGCGATCGTTACTGCCAAGGACAAACTGCGTCGCCTGCTGGGCCATGGGCTCGACTTTACCTCGGGCCGCGCGGTCGCGTTCTCGTCGGAAAAAGCGGACGAGACGACTATGGCCGAAAACGGCATCGATGATGCGCAGGCGATGGTCGGCCGCCCGATCCCCGATGTCTATTCCGCCGACCTGTCGGAATTCATTTTCGACGCGGGCGTGAAGCTGATGGAAACCATGCGCCCCGACCTGATGTATCTGTCGACCACTGACTACATCCAGCACAAGCACGCCCCGGGCACGCCAGTCGCCAATCAGTTCTACGCCATGATGGACAGCTATTGGGCGAAACTCGATGCGCTGGGCGCCGTCCTGGCGATGACCGCCGACCACGGCATGAACGCCAAGTTCAACGATGCGGGCGCGCCCGATGTGATTTACCTGCAGGAAGTGATGGACGGCATCCTGGGCGCCGGTCAGGCGCGGGTGATCCTGCCGATCACCGACCCTTATGTCGTGCACCACGGCGCGCTGGGCTCGTTCGCCACGATCTACCTGCCGACGGGTGCCAATCAGTCGGACGTCATTTCCAAGCTGGCCGCCGTGCCGGGCGTTCAGAAGGTTTATGACCGCGCCCATGGCTGCGCCGAGTTCGAACTGCCCGAGGATCGCCTGGGTGACCTGATCGTTGTGTCGGAAAAGTCGAAGGTGCTGGGCACCTCGTCTGACCGCCATGACCTGAGCCAGTTGAAGGAGCCGCTGCGCTCTCACGGTGGCGTGACCGAACAGAAGGTTCCGCTGATCGTGACCCGCCATGCCGATGTCGAAGGCAGCCGCCGGCTGCGCAACTTCGACATTTTCGACGTGGCCTTGAACCACACGGCGGTCGCCGCGAACGCCGCCTGAAACAAATCCGAACCATAACCCCCGCAGGGACGTCTGGAGGACAATTCAATGGATAGTGCCGTTGCCGTTGCTAAGGATGAAGTGATCCACGAGAAACTCCGCATCGCCGGAGACAGCGGTGTGCGCGACGAGCGCATCGAGGTCATGAACCCCTACACCAATCAGGTCGTCGGCACGGTGCCCAAGGCCTCGGTCGAGGATGTCCGGAAGGCCTTCGACATCGCTGCGGAATATGAGCCCAAGCTGACCCGTCACGAACGGGCGGAGATCCTCAAGAAGACCGGCGAGATCCTGTATTCCCGCCGCGACGAGGTATCGGACCTGATCACCGCCGAATGCGGCCTGTCCAAGAAAGATTCCCTGTACGAAGCCGGGCGCTCCAACAGCGTGTTCAACCTGGCGGCGGCGCTGACCCTGATGGATGACGGACAGGTCTTTTCCTGCGACGTCTCGCCTTCGGGCCCGAAGCGTAAAATCTTCACCACCCGCTCGCCGCTGACCGCGATCAGCGCCATCACGCCGTTCAACCATCCGCTGAACCAGGTCGCGCACAAGATCGCGCCTTCGGTCGCGACCAACAACTGCATGGTCCTGAAGCCGACGGAAAAGACGCCGCTGACGGCGATGCTCCTGGCCGACGTGCTGTACGAAGCGGGCCTGCCGCAGGAAATGTTCCAGGTCATCACCGGCGACCCGAAAGACATCGCCGACGAGATGATCACCAATGAACATGCCGAACTGATCACCTTCACCGGCGGCGTGCCGATCGGCAAGTACATCGCCGAGAAAGCGGGCTACAAGCGCACGGTTCTGGAACTGGGCGGCAACGATCCGTTGATCGTGATGGAAGACGCCGATCTGGAAAAGGCCGCGACCCTGGCCGTCGCCGGGGCGACCAAGAACTCGGGTCAGCGCTGCACCGCCGTGAAGCGCATCCTGGTGGTCGATGCCGTGGCCGACGACTTCGTCAAGCTGTGCGAAGAAAAGGTCAAGGCGATCAAGTACGGCAATCCGATGGATCCCGACACCGACGTCGGCACCGTGATCGACGAACAGGCGGCGATGCTGTTCGAACGCCGGGTCAACGACGCCGTCTCCAAGGGTGCTGAACTGCTGTACGGCAACAAACGCGACGGCGCCGTTTATTCGCCGACCCTGGTCGACCGGGTGCCGTTCGATTGCGAACTGGTGCGCGAGGAAACCTTCGGCCCCGTGGTGCCGATCATTCGCTGCCCCAACGATATTGAGCAGGTCATGGCGATTTCCAACTCGACCGCCTTCGGCTTGTCGTCGGGCGTTTGCACCAACAACATGGAATACATCACCCGCTTCATCGACGGCCTGAAGGTCGGCACGGTGAACGTTTGGGAAGTGCCTGGCTTCCGGATCGAGATGTCGCCGTTCGGCGGGATCAAGGACTCGGGCCTCGGCTATAAAGAAGGCGTGATCGAGGCGATGAAGAGCTTCACCAACGTGAAGACCTTCTCCATGCCTTGGTTGAGCTGATCGCGGCTTCTTTCTTCGTCTCCGTTTGCGGACGGAACGATTTCAGGGTATAAGCGCACTCAGTGCGTATTGATGCGGGATGGGCAGCCGGGGTGAACAACCCCGGGGCCGTCCGTAAACGCAGACGTGAACCCGAACCCGGAAAGCGCGAAACAGTTGGAAACCATCATCAACATCATCGGCGGCGTGGCCCTTCTTTTGTGGGGCATCCGCATGGTTCGGACGGGGATCACCCGTTCGTTCGGCGCGGAGCTGCGCAAGGCGCTGGCAGCCTCGGCCCGCAACCGTTTGACCGGCCTGGCTGCTGGGTTCGGCGTGACGGCGATCCTGCAAAGCTCGACCGCGACGGCGCTGATCGTGTCGTCCTTCGCCGGGCAGGGGATGATCGCCGGGGTCGCGGCGCTGGCCATCATGCTGGGTGCCGACGTCGGCAGCACGATGATCGTGCAGGCCTTGTCGCTCGATATGGACTGGCTGTCACCAGGCCTGATCTCGGTCGGCGTATTTCTGTTCCTGTCGACGGAACATAGCCGCCGCCGCGCCATCGCCCGCGCCCTGATCGGCCTGGGCCTGATGCTGTTGTCCCTGCAACTTATTTCCAAGGGCTCGCTGCCGTTCCGAGAAAGCGAAGCCATGGCGGTGCTGGTCCACCCGCTGACCAACGAGCCGCTGTTGGCCGTCGTGTTCGCGGCCGCTCTGACCTGGGCGTCCCATTCGTCGGTCGCCGTGGTGTTGCTGATCCTGTCCCTGGCCGGGATGCATGTGCTGAACGCGCAACTGGCGATGACCATGGTGCTGGGCGCCAACCTGGGCGGCGCCCTGGCCGCTGTCGGGCTGACGGCGAAGGCCATGCCGGCGCAACGCCGGGTGCCGCTGGGCAATCTGTTGATGCGCATGGTCGGCGTGTTCGCGATCCTGCCCTTCGTGCCCTATATCCAACCGCATCTGGCGATGTTGGGCGACACGCCGGAACGCCTGTTGGCGAACTTCCATACCGGATTCAACCTGGCCCTGGTCGTGCTGTTCCTGCCATTCCTGGCGTTGGTCAACAAGGTCGCGTCGCTGATCGCGCCGGACCGTCCGGCCGCCGACGATCCGGGCAGCCCCCGTTATTTGGACGAAGGCGCCTTGGACGCACCATCGGTTGCCCTGACCGGCGCGACGCGCGAAGCGCTGCGCATGGGCGACGCGGTCAAATCCATGTTGTCGGCGGCGCGCGACGTGCTGCGAACCAACGATGCGACTTTGCGCAAGACGGTCGAGGATCAGGACGATGTCGTCGACCGCCTGCACGAGGCGATCAAGCTGTACCTGACGCGCTTGACCGAAGAAGAATTGGACAAGGCCGAAAGCCAGCGCAGCATCGAAATTCTGAGCTTCACCACCAACCTGGAGCATGTCGGCGACATCATCGACAAGAACCTGATGGAATTGGCGGGCAAGAAGATCAAGGGCCATATCAGCTTCTCCGACGAGGGGCAGCGTGAGCTGGAAGCCTTCCACAACCGCATCCTGCAGAACCTGGACATGGCCTTGCATGTGTTCGTGTCGGGCGATGAGGAAGCGGCGCGCAAGCTTCTGCACGAGAAGACGGAAATCCGCGATCTGGAGCGGCGCTATGTCGAAAATCACTTCCGCCGCATGGGCGAACGCCGCCCCGATACGCTGGATTCAAGCTCCCTGCATTTGGACGTGCTGCGCGACCTCAAACGGGTCAACAGTCACCTGACCTCTGTCGCCTATCCGATCCTGGAGCGCCTGGGTGCTCTGACCGATAGCCGCCTGATCGACGGGGCCGAGCAGGGGGCGGGCAGCCGGTCGCTGCCGCTGGGCGCGCAGCCCCGCCGCGAGGACGGCTAAGCCGACATTCAATTCGGACGCAGGCCGCGCAAATGTTCCGTCCGCCGCCGCAGCAATTCGATCGTCGTCAGCAACGCGATGGAAAAGGCGATCAGGATGGTCGCCGCGGCCAGGATCGCCGGTGAAATCTGTTCGCGGATGCCGTTCCACATTTGCAGCGGGATGGTCTGTTGATCGTAGGAGGCGATGAACAGTACGACCACGACCTCGTCGAACGAGGTGATGAAGGCGAACAGCGCCCCCGACACGATGCCCGGCAGGATCAGGGGCAGGACGACCCGGCGGAACGCCGTGATCGGCGGCGCGCCCAATCCGGCGGCGGCATTCAGCAACGTGCGGTCGAACCCGGACAGGGTCGCGGTCACGGTGATGATCACGAAAGGAATGCCCAGCATGGCATGGGCCAGCACGATGCCCAGGAAGGTATGGGCCAACCCCGCTTTCGAGTAGAAAAAGAACAACCCCGTGGCGGAGATGATCATCGGCACGATCATCGGCGAAATCAAAAGGGCGGTGACGGCGCGGCGAAACGGCATTTCCGGCCGCGACAGGCCGAGCGCCGCGAGCGTCCCCAACGAGGTCGCGATCACCGTCGAGACGATACCGATCAGAAACGAATTGCGCGCCGCATGCAGCCATTGTGAATTGGCCCAGGCATCGGCCCACCAATTCGCGTCGCGCGCGGCATCGGGTGCGGTCATCCCGAAGGTCAGCAATCGTTCGTACCAACGCAGCGAATAGCCCGCCGGGTCCAACGACAACATCTCGCGGGAAAAGGTGAAATAGGGCTCCGCGTTGAACGACAGCGGCACGATCACCACGATCGGCAGGATCAGAAACAGGAACACCGCCGCGCAGAACGCAAGATAGGCCCAGTGCCAGACCTTTTCGAACATCGTCGCATGGAGGGGCGGTCTCATCGGCTTATCCCTATCCCAACTTCACGTTGTCGACGCCGATCATACGGTCGTACAGCCAGTACAGGACGATCACCCCAAACAGCAGGATCGCGCCCAGCGCCGCCGCCAGACCCCAGTTGAGCGAGGTCAACATGTGAAAGGCGATCTGGTTGGAAATCAGCTGCCCCGACGATCCACCGACCAGGGCCGGGGTGATGTAGTAGCCGACCGAAATGATGAAGACCAATAACGCCCCGGCGCCGATGCCCGGCACCGTCTGCGGCAGGTAAACGCGGACGAAGGCCGTGACCGGCCCGGCGCCGAGCGAGCGCGCCGCGCGGACGAAATCGCCCGGCACGCTTTTCATCACCGAATAGAGCGGCAGGATCATGAACGGCAGCATGATATGGGTCA
>DJHY01000156.1 GCA_002433335.1 Rhodospirillaceae bacterium UBA6608
CGGCGTGTTCCGGATGTAATCGGGCCGGCTCTTTAGGATCCGGCTTTCCAGGCGCTAGCTGGTCTGCTTGGAATGCGAACAGCCCTGATAGTCGTTGACTTCGCCCGCGGGGGTGGAGCTTTCCACTTCACCCGTCGATGACGACGGCTTCGCATTGTCGGCCCAGGATGCGGTCGAAAATCCAAGTACCAGGGCAAGGGCGATCAGAATACGCATGACCACGTCACTCCTTCAGGTTTATCTAATGAAAAGCCTACGTGTGGAGGACCCAAACGGCAAGGAAGATGTGGGACTCCACACCCGCCGCGAACGGTGGCGACACGGGGCGGGCAAACGTTTTTCAAGCGCGCTGGGGATGGCTGTTTTTGACCCATTTCAGACTATTGGAACGTTGCTCGCCCCCCATTCGATAAGGCCGTGCTTGTCACGGCCATCTGCCTTTACCCAAGGCGATCGTATAAAGTTAAGTACGGTGTCCCCGGAATTCAGGGGTGGTCGTGATCGGCGAGTCGGACAAAGGGTACCGCACAGATGAACATCATGATGGCCTTCAAATGTGATGGCTGCGGCGCCGTTACAAATTGCCGGATCGGCATGTCGAACCGACCCGAGCAGCCCCTACGTTTCTGCTGTCCTGGCTGTGGGCAGCCGATCGACATCATTTTCGGCGGGAAGCACGTAGGGGTAACCGGTGCTGTCGAAATTGAGGCCGTTGGACCGTTTGACGAGGGGGCAAATTTCGTCGATCTGCACCTGGATTTTCCGGTGTCCTTCGGGAAATACGTCATGGGTGACACACCCTTTATGCGGGCTGTCGGTCGCATCGGGGCTGAGAATATCCATATCCATAACGCGCGCTTGCAGCAGCTGGATGCGACCTATCAGGATTTTGGCTTCTTCGAGACCCTGCTGAAATTCTACATCCGAGAAAAATGGGCACCTTTCCAGAATGCTGCCGAAAAGCGTTTCGATACCAAGGTGGCTTCGAACAGGATGCAGGACAGGAATGCAGCCCTTTACGAAGTCATCGCAAAGGTGATGTGGCCTTTTGCTCGGGCTGGCCAGGGCATGGATGATATCCAGCAGTTCATGCAGATCGAAATGGATCTAGCCAAAGCCGATCAGACTGCTTTCGACGCCTTCATCGAAGAGATTCTGGACACCGGCTTCCTAAAAAACTTGCAGATCGACTGCCTGAAGATCTACCCCCGAATACTGAAGGCTGAACTACCCCTGCGGCCTGCTTTGTTCCTGGATTTCGACACCGAATACCAGAATCAGCCCATTCCTATGCGGGTGTCGGCAGATCAGTTCGACACCTTCAAAGACCTGTACAAGGACACCTCGGAGATAATCTCACGGCAGTTTGTCCTGGTCGCCGGGCTCAACAACCTACTGAAACGCGGCGACCATAATGCGTTCAAGCCGGGGATCGGCCTGACTAAGTCCGGCAAGGACTTCACCCCGAAAAGCCTGCATGAGTTCGCCGATGTTCCCTTCGGCCAAAAGGAAGACTTCATTGATGACAGTTGGTTTTCGTTCGGCGACGAGGCGGCCGACAACCAGCTGAGGAATGCGATCGCACACTACAAGACCGACTACGACGACATCACTCAGATGATCACCTACTACCCCCGCCGGGAAGGGATGAAACAGGAGAAGTCAGAGGAGATCTATTTCCTCGAATTCATGAGGCGGATTCTCGTTGCCTACCGGGAGATGAATAGGCTGCACCAGCTGATCAAATCCCTATTTTATTTCCACTATCTCGTTCGTTCTGGAAAGAAATGAGGGATAGTTTTAAGTCCGCATTTCCCACGAAGGACAGGTGCATCGCAATTCCGAGTACATGTTACCTAATTTCCCGAGGCTTAGGTAAACCGTATGGAAAGTCGGTAGCGTCCGGATTTGGCTACAAGCCGCCGCCCTGCACGTTCATTGTCCTCGACCGGTTTCGGGTGAACTTGGCCCCTTTGGGGGGCTATGATCGATGTGATGACTCAGACCGTCACCATTTTCGAAGTCGGGCCGCGCGACGGCTTGCAGAACGAGAAACGCCCTATCGCCACGGCGGACAAGGTGCGCCTGATCAACCTGTTGTCGGCGGCGGGCCTGGCGAAGATCGAGGCGACCAGTTTCGTTTCGCCCAAATGGGTGCCGCAGATGGCCGACGCCGCCGAGGTGATGGCGGCGATCGACCGCAAGCCCGGCGTGACCTATGGCGCGTTGACCCCGAACCTGAAGGGCTATGAGGCCGCCAAGGCGGCGCGGGCGGACGAGGTCGCGGTGTTCGCCGCCGCCTCGGAAGCGTTCAGCCAAAAGAACATCAACTGCACCATCGCCGACAGCCTGGAACGGTTCCGCCCCCTGGCCGAGGCGGCGCGGGCCGACGGCATGCCGGTGCGGGGCTACGTCTCCTGCGTCACCGACTGCCCCTATTCGGGCGCGGTCGAACCGGGCGCGACGGCGCGGGTCGCGGCGGCGCTGTTCGACATGGGCTGTTACGAGGTTTCCCTGGGCGACACCATCGGCAAGGCCACGCCGGACAGCATCGCCGCGATGCTGGACGCGGTCCTGGCCCATGCCGACGCAAGCCGTCTGGCCGGGCATTACCACGACACCGGCGGGCGGGCGCTGGACAACATCGGCGTCAGTTTGGAGCGGGGATTGCGCACCTTCGATGCCGCCGTCGGTGGCCTGGGCGGCTGCCCCTATGCGCCGGGGGCCAAGGGCAACGTGGCGACCGGCGCGGTCGTCGACTACGTCGAACATCGCGGTTTTTCGACC
This sequence comes from Rhodospirillaceae bacterium UBA6608, assembly GCA_002433335.1. The sequence continues at coordinate 2,788 of DJHY01000156.1, forward strand.
GGGATCGACGCCGCCTTGTTGGGCGCGGCGGAGGCATTCGTCCGCGGCTTGCTTGTCGCGTGACGACCCGGCTTGACCTGACGCGTTCAGGGTTTAGGCTGCTTTCCTAATAAACATCCCAAATACGCATCCCAAGTGCACATCCAAGCAAATAGCCATCCCCGGGGGGACTCCATGACCAAGATTCATATCCAATTCACGCTGTTCTCGGCGTTTTATTCGCCGCTGATCTCGACCATGTCGGGCGGTTTTCTTCAGGCCGAAGGGCTTGAGCCGGAATGGTCCGTCTCGCCCCCGGGCAAATCGGCGATCGACGCCCTGCTCGACGGTTCGGCCCATGTCGTGCAATCGGCGCTGAGCCAGGGCTTCACCACCTTGGGAAAGGGTGAGACGCCGAAGGTCAAACACTTCGCCCAGATCAACGAAATGGACGGTTTCTTCCTGACCGGGCGCGAAGCCGATCCCGATTTCACCTGGGACAAGCTCGAAGGCGCCGACCTCGTCTGCTTCGGCGGCGGCCAGCCGCGCGCCATGTTCATGTATGCCTGCCACAAGGCCGGGATCGATTTTTCCAAGATCAATCTGATCTGCCCGGGCGGCGCCGCCGACATCGACAAGGCCTTCCGCGACGGCCAAGGCCAGTACGTGCAGCAGCAGGGCCCCTTCCCCCAGCAGTTGGAGAAAGACGGCGTCGGCCATGTCGTCGCCCAGGTCGGCCCGCAGATCGGCCCGAACGGGTTCTCGTCGCTCTGCGCCACGCCGGAATGGCTGGAAACGGACATGGCCAAGGCGTTCATGCGGGCCTATCGCAAGACCCGCCAATACATGAACGACACCCCGGCGGCGGAAATCGCCAAGGCCGAAAAGCCCTATTTCCCCAAGATCGACGAAGACGTCCTGGCCGATTGCATCGCGACCTATCAAAAGCTCGGCTGCTGGACGCCGCATGTGGAAATCACCAAGGAAGCCTATGAAGTGACCTTGGATGTGTTCGAGCATTTCGGTACGTTGAAGGAACGCTATCCTTACGAGGCCGTCTGCTGCCTGCCGCCGCAGGGATAAGCATCCTTCGGACCGGCCGCGCCGGGTCCATATCCGATTTGGGGTGAACCCGCGTGCTGTTGAACGCCGCCATCGTCATTGCCTTGCTGGTCGTGCTGTTGATCCTGTGGTCGCCACGGGTTCACCGGCACACCACTTGGCGGGCGATGACCACGCCGCTGGCATCGATCATCGGCAGCGGCTTTCTGGTCCTGGGGCCGATCCTCGATGTGTCCTATGGCCGCTACGCCCCCGTGGCGATGGCCGCGCTTTGCCTGTTCGCTTACCTATACGGCGGGGCGATCCGCTACAACATGGCGGCAATCGACGCCAGCCGCGGCCACCGCACGGTTCTGATCAAACGGATGGAGACCGGGGCGTCCTGGTCCCTCGGCTTCGCCTACATCATTTCCGTCGCCTACTACCTGAACCTGTTCGGCGCCTTCGGCGTCAGCCTGACGGCGGTGAACACGCCGACCGACGCCAAGCTGCTGACCAGTGCTGTGTTCATCGTCATTCTGTTCGTTGGCTGGACGCGGGGGTTCCGGGTTCTGGAAAGCATGGAATACGTCTCGGTCGCCGCCAAGCTGGCGATCATCGCCGGTTTTCTGATCGGCCTGGGGGCCTATTCCTATGGCAAGGCGACAACGGGCGAGCTGGTTTTCAACGCCCCCCAACTGACCGGCTGGCCCGCCCTGGCCCTGGGCTTCGGGCTGATCGTCACGGTCCAGGGGTTCGAGACCTCGCGCTATCTGGGCGACGAATACGATGCCCGCACGCGCATCACCTCGATGAAATGGGCGCAATGGGTCTCGGCGGCGATCTACATGACCTACATGGTCTTGCTGGCGTTCGACTTCACACCCTCTCAGGAAAAGCTGAGCGAGACCGCGATCATCGACATGATGCATCTGGTCGCCCCCATTCTACCGGGCCTGTTGGTGGCGGCCGCCTTGGCCGCGCAGTTCAGCGCCGCCGTGGCGGACACCAGCGGCTCCGGCGGCTTGTTCGAGGAACTGACCCAGGGGCGCATTTCCACCCGCGCCGCCTATGCCCTGTTGGCCGGGGTCGGCCTGGCCCTGACCTGGTCGGTCAACGTGTTCGAGATCATCAGCTACGCTTCGCGCGCCTTCGCCGCCTACTACGCCATCCAGTCCGCGATCGCCGCCGCGACCGCTTGGCGGGCGGGGGATCGATTGTGGCGCGTACCATTGTATGCGGCCCTATGTGTATTGGGCATCGCCATCGTTCTGTTCGGGCAACCGGCCGAAAGTTGAGTTGTTTGATCGGGAATATGGATATTTGAATTTTTCGACTATGCTGCGGCGATGAGCGATTCCAAACAAACGATCCTTGCGGTCGACGACGATGAAATTACACGGGTTTTGCTCGAAAGCGTGTTGTCGGCGATCGGCAATGTGGACATCGTCGTTGCCTCGTCCGGGGAAGAGGCGATTCGGGAAGCCGCATCCCTGCGCCCCGATTTGGTCGTGCTCGACGTTTATATGCCGGACATGAACGGCTACGAGACCTGCCGCCGTATTCTGGCGCAGCCGGAAAACCACGACACACCGATCATTTTCATCACCGCCCTGAATTCCACGGCGGACGAGGAACACGGCCTGGAAGCCGGCGCGGTAGATTTCATTCGCAAACCGATCATCCCCCGGATTGTTCAGGCGCGGGTTTCGAACATTCTGAAGCTACGCGCCGCGACCAAGAAGCTGGAACGCCTGGCATCGATCGACGGCCTGACCGGCGCTTTCAACCGCCGTCATTTCTTCAAAGCCGCCGACGCCGAATTCGCCCGCAGCAAACGCTATGGCTTTCCCCTTTCCGTCATGATGATCGATCTGGACCACTTCAAAGCCATCAATGACCGCTGGGGTCACGCGGTCGGCGACGAAACGCTGAAAGCCGCCGTCGGCGCGATCCAAACCGCGATCCGCCGCGAGGACACCCTGGGCCGCCTGGGCGGCGAGGAATTCGCCGTTCTGCTGCCGCAGACCGATGCCAGCGGCGCGGCCTTGTTCGGCGAGCGCCTACGGCAAGTGATATCGGAGCTTCGGGTCGAAACCGGTGAAGCGCCTCTCAGCTTCACCACCAGCGTCGGCGTCGCCCAAGTTTCGCAGGAAGATAAGGCGTTCAAGGACACCTTGGCCCGCGCCGACCAGGCCCTCTATGACGCGAAAGACAGCGGTCGAAATCGAGTCGCCGTCGCCTGACAGCCTTAATTTCTCCGCTTTGGTTTCGCACCTTTTTTCTTTGTCCATCCCACCGATGAATTTATATTAAAAATTGCAAAAATAAGAATTCTGCGCAGCAGTGCTGCTCTGGTTTGGGGACAATTCATGAAACTGAAGTTTTTGGCAGGAGCCTTGGCGCTCTTAAGCGTCGGTGCTTGCGCCTCTTCGCCCGACGAAATGCAAAAGGCATATGTATCGCCGACACAGTTCGCGGCGTTGAACTGCACGCAGTTGGGTGGCGAGCTTGAACGGGTCTCCAGCCGCAAGGTCGAGTTGTACAAGCAACTCAAGAAAACCTCGGACAACGATGCCGTTCAAATGGGGGTTGGCCTGATCCTGTTCTGGCCGACACTGTTCTTCCTGGAAGGCGGCGACGGCCCGCAAGCAGCGGAGTATTCCCGCTTGCTCGGCGAAGAAGACGCCATCCAAAAATCGATGGTTCGCAAAGACTGCAGCGCCGAACTGATCAAGGTGAAAAACACCATCGAACCTCAAGAAGACGTCAAAAACCGCCTGGAAAAGCTGGATCAGCTTTTGCAGGACGGGACGATCACGCAAGAGGAATTCGACGCGCAGCGCTCGAAAATCGTCGGTTCGATTTAGCGTCGATTCAGACACCTGAGGGCTTGGGAGGGAGGTTTCTGTGCTTCACCACAACACCGGCAAACTATGCCTGATTGCAATTTGCGGATTGATTCTCACCGGGTGCAATACCTGGTCGTCCAGCAACGTCGAAATGAAGACCAAGAATTCGGACCTTCAAACGACATCGGCCTCGGCCCCCGATTCAAGTGCGGAAGCCGCGCCGACCGCCGCGCCGCAAGAGTCCACGAAATCGCCGTCTGACGTCCTGATCACGGAAAAGGACATCACCGACCGTAAGTATGAAACGCTGGCCGACCTTGAAGTCACGGTGAACAAGACGACCATCTTCCACGCCGATCCGACGAAGGAACTGGTCGCGGCGAAGTTGCAGGAAGAAGCGGCCAAGATTAATGCCGACGCCGTTATCCTGGTTCGTTACGGAACGGTCGGCATCAGCCTCTTCAGTTGGGGTTCGTTGGATGGACGTGGCCGTGCGATCAAATTTGTCAAATAAAGCGTGGGCCTTGGCCCTCGTCGTGCTCGTCGCGGGATGCGCCAGGAACGCGCCCGTTCTTCCGCCTGAGATGGGACATAGCCAGGCCGCGATCGACAAGGCGATGGCTGCGGTTCCACAGGATATCAAGAGCCTGAGTTGTCAGCAGATCAACACCGAGATCGAAGACCTCGCCGATCACGACAGCTACCTTGAACAGAAGATCAATGCCAACCGGGGGCGGAACCAGGTCGCCGGTTATATTGCCGGCGTCCTCTTCCTGCCTGCGATCTTCGCCGTCGATAACGATGACGGGACCAAAACCTTGTTGGACGAGAATCAAGTCCGGCGCGATCATTTGGTCGTCGCCTATCGCGGGAAGAACTGCCCGTCGACGAACTAAGGCACCTGGATGCTCCGTCCAGCGTACCGGTTCCCGCCAGACCCCAGGGCACCTTGCCGGACGGATGATCCTTTACATCGCCGACTTAAGCTGTTGTTCGAACGCCCGCGTGCTTTCGCGGCGGATGATTTCCAACGATTGGCGTTTGATTTCGACGAACCGGGGGTCCAGGGCGATCTCCGGCGTGCGGGGACGGTCGATCCCGACCGAGATTTCCTGAACGAACCGACCCGGCCCGGCACTCATCACCAGGATGCGGTCGGCCAGGAAAATCGCCTCGTCGATGTCGTGGGTCACGAAGACCACCGTGATCCCGACCTTGTGCCAAATCTGAAGCAGGTTTTCCTGCATCATGGCGCGGGTCTGGGCATCCAACGCGCCGAACGGTTCATCCATCAACAACACGTCCGGCGTATTGGCCAGGGCGCGGGCAATGGCGACACGCTGTTGCATCCCGCCGGACAGCGTCTGCGGGCGCTTCGCGCCGAACGCGGCCAAGCCGACCATTTCCAACAGTTCGTCGGCGATACTTCCCGCTTCGGCGTCGCTCAAGCCCGCCATGCGGGGGCCATAGGCGACGTTTTCCCGCACCGTCTTCCAGGGGAACAGCGCCGGTTGTTGAAAGACCATGCCGCGCTGCGCGGACGGCCCGGTGACTTCCGCGCCACCGACCAGGATTTGCCCGCTACTGACCTGTTCCAACCCGGCGACGGCGTTCAACAATGTCGATTTGCCGCAGCCCGACGGG
>DJHY01000146.1:0-354 GCA_002433335.1 Rhodospirillaceae bacterium UBA6608
GATCGGCGCCATCACCTTCTCCGGCTCCGTCATCGCCTTCGCCAAGCTGCAGGGCATCATGTCGGGCGCGCCGATCACCTTCCCGGGGCAGCATAAGCTGAACGCCCTGGTCGGGCTGGCGATCCTGGCCCTGATCATGATCTTCGTCGGGTCCGAATCCCACACCGTCTATTGGGCCATTGCGGCCCTGGCCTTCGCCATCGGGTTCCTGTTGATCATCCCCATCGGCGGCGCGGACATGCCCGTCGTGGTCTCGATGCTCAACTCGTATTCGGGCTGGGCGGCGGCCGGGATCGGCTTCACCCTGTCCAACCCGGCGCTGATCATCACCGGCGCGCTGGTCGGCTCGTCGGG
>DJHY01000146.1:710-11866 GCA_002433335.1 Rhodospirillaceae bacterium UBA6608
ATGAACCGCTCGATCCTCAACGTGCTGTTGGGCGGCTTCGGCGGCGATTCCGCGGCAGGTGGTGCGGCGACTTCGTCCGAGGGCAAGACCGTCAAATCCGGTGCGGCCGACGATGCGGCCTTCATCATGAAGAACGCGTCCAAGGTCATCATCGTGCCCGGTTACGGCATGGCCGTGGCCCAGGCGCAGCACGCCCTGCGGGAAATGGCCGATCTGTTGAAGGCCGAAGGGGTCGAGGTCAAATACGCCATCCACCCCGTCGCGGGCCGTATGCCAGGGCATATGAACGTGCTACTGGCCGAAGCCAACGTGCCCTATGACGAGGTCTTCGAGCTTGAGGAAATCAACCACGAGTTCGCGACCGCCGACGTCGCCTATGTGATCGGGGCCAACGACGTGACCAACCCGACCGCCAAGACCGACCCGTCCAGCCCGATCGCCGGGATGCCGATCCTGGACGTGGAAAAGGCGGGCACGGTGCTGTTCGTCAAACGCGGCATGTCGTCGGGTTATGCGGGCGTCGATAACCCGCTGTTCTTCGCCGACAACACCATGATGCTGTTCGGCGACGCCAAGAAAATGACGGAAGAGATCGTCCAAGGCCTGGGTTAAACGCCCAGGGTAGATCGACCAGGACGGATCGACTTCGTTGATCGAATAATGCGCGGGCGGGTGGCCTCAGGCTGTCCGCCCGTGACATTGTTTGAACCGCTTTCCCGAGCCGCAGGGGCAGGGGCCGTTGCGTGGGATCGCGGGCGGATCGAAGAATTTGGCGTCGTCCGGGGTGCGGATGTCTTCGAATTCGGGTATCGCGCCGATCTGCGCCCCGCCGATCCAATCTTCGCAATCCCGTTCCAGGTTTTCCAACTCACGGATGAACGCCGCGCGCGCCGCCGCGCCCAGGGTGTTCAGGTTGGCCGGGGTGATCATCCGGTTCAGGTAGTATTCCAGGAACAGCAACAGCGAGCCGACAGCCCCGCGAACCAGCATGCGGGCGGCGCTTTGCGGGCCGGGCGGGGCGGTCTCGATATGTCCTTCGACGAAGCGCAGGCGCGTCGCCACGGCGGCCAGGTAGTCCTTTCGCCCGAAATCCCCGACGCTGCTCAGGTCGGCGCGAATCTCGGCCAGCAAGGGGCGTATCGTGGCCATCATTTCCGGCCCCGGCCAGGTCGTCGGCATGCCGTCTGAGGCCCAGTCATCGAAGCTGTCTACGATGCCTTTGACGGTCTGGCCCTTCGGCTGCTTGGGGGCGGAAAGCTCCAACTCAGACGCATGCACGGCGCGGGCACCGGTGATCGCGGCGCCGTCGCTGCAGTTCACATAGTCGCGGTTGCGGGCGTCGGCCCGGACCGCGACGTCCAGGGCATGGAGAGCCTGCAACAGGCCCGAGGTGGTGAAACAGTCGCCACCGAAGTTGGCGGGCACGCGATGCGGATGATCTACCCCGGCATAGGTCGAGGTCGGGTCCTGGTGCCAGGTGCCGGCGGCGTGGTCGCGGGACGGATCGCGGGCCCCCATGTCGATCCCGAACAGGCAGACCTGGGGAAAGCCCTGTTCCCGGGCGAAGGCCAGGCCCATGTTGGCGACCGTCGGCTCACCCGCCAGGGGCAGGGCAGTGTCGGGGACGCCGTAAAGGGGTTGATTGGGCAGGTTCTGGCGGAACGAAAAGATGATCGGCCCGAACCCGTCCAACACGATGGGATCGACGCTGGCCGGAACGAACAGGGGAATTCCGGACAGGTCATATTCCCGTGCCGGCTCCAGGGTGGGGGCGATGTTGATGTTTTCCAACTCGACATGAACGTCCGGGGTCACGCCGCCCGCCAGCAAGGCCGACAAGGCGGAGCCGCAAGAGATAATCAACGCCTTGCCCTGGTTGGCGCGAATGAACGCCATGTCGGAATCCAGCGACGGGCCGCTGCCGACGACCCAGGCGGGCAGGTCCGGCGGGCTTGCCGCCGGTCTGTTCCGATAGATCAGCGCCGGGCGGTGGCGCAGGTTGATCTCGGAATTCTTCAGCATCAGGCAGCCGTCATAGAACGTGCCCAGGGTCGTCAACGCCCGATAGGCATGGCGGGTCATGATCTCGGCCACGGCGCGGGTCAGGTCCGGCTTGTCGAAGGTCACGATGCTCATCCCGTCCAAAACGAACGGGGCCGTGCCCGAAACCGATAGGTTGATCACGGCGGCGACCGTTTCCGGCTGTTTGGCGACCTTGAACATCACCTTGCCGCCGCGCTGGCCCAGGGCCGCGTCGATAGCGGGCCAGTCGATGGCGTCGCAACTGCTTAAGAATTCCGCCGGATCGGGGATCACGACGATCAGGTAAACGCAGCCCGTTTGCCGCATGATCTGGCTCAGGCCGTCGGGCGTGGCATTGCCGACAACGGCCAGCGCCGGCGACAGGGTGAAGGTCGGCATGGGAAAGACCGGCAGGTCGCTTTCCCGCGCGGCCTGGATCACGCTTTCGACAAAACGGGTCAGATAGGGGTGGCGCCCGTCGGGGCGCGGCGGCTCGATACAGATGCGCGAGGTCACGACCGGCGGGCCATCCGGCACCGTCGGTGGCGTGGCTTTAATCTGGGGGGCTGTCAGCAGGGCATGGATATCGGCGGCCCTGTCCTTCAGGAACGCCAGATTTCGTTGGCGGAGGTCGGAATCCGTCATATGCCCCGTCTCATCGGTGGGGCCCGCAGAAATGCCGGGGCCCGGTGTGCAACCTTGCCCCTGTTACGGCAAAGGGCGCGCAGGAGCAAGGCTCCGGCAGCGCCCGGTATAAGATCGGAGAAATTCTGGAAGATCGGCCCAAGCGGGCCGAGAGGGCTTAGAAGCCCTCGCGCTCAATCCGCTTGCGCTCCAGCTTACGGGCGCGGCGCACGGCTTCAGCCTTCTCGCGAGCACGACGCTCGGACGGCTTCTCGTAGGAACGGCGCAGCTTCATTTCGCGGAAGATGCCTTCGCGCTGCATCTTCTTCTTCAGGGCCTTGAGGGCCTGATCCACGTTGTTATCACGGACAATAACTTGCACGGTAAGCTCACGCTCCTAATCTTAGAGTCAACAAAAGCCGCCGAACCCGTGCTATCACCGGTTCGGGAAGACGGGCTTCTATCACATCAATTCCACCTTGTGAAGGCGCAAACGTGTTATTTTCCGGGGGCGCCTAATAGGGCATAACCGGGCATTCATTGTAACATTTCGGGGAAAACGATGGCCATTTTGAAGATCGCGCGAATGGGACACCCGCTGTTGATGGGAACGGCGCAACCCGTACCGGACGCCACGGACCCCCGCATCCACGGTCTGATCGCCGATATGGTTGAAACCATGGCCGACGCGCCGGGCATTGGCTTGGCCGCGCCCCAGGTGCATGTGCCGCTGCGTATCGTCGTGTTCCGCGTGCCGGGCGAACGCTGCGAAGATAAAAAAGACGTGCCGCTAACGGCCCTGATCAACCCGGTGATCGAGCCCTTGTCCGACGAGATTGAAGAAGGTTGGGAAGGCTGCCTGTCCCTACCGGGGATGACGGGCCGGGTTCCGCGCCATACCCATATCCGCTATCGTGCCCAGGGCCTGGACGGCAAACCGTTGGAGCGTGAGGCCAAGGGCTATCACGCCCGCGTGGTGCAGCATGAATGCGACCATCTGGACGGCATTCTCTACCCCATGCGCATGACGGACCTGTCGACCTTTGGCTATGCCGAGGAAATGGCCCGCGTCTCGCGCACGGTCATGGACGAGGCGCAGGATTCCGACGACGAAGACGGAGAAGCCGCATGACCGCGAAGCAAAGCCAACGCATGACCGCGGACGAGGCCCGCGCCCGCCATCGCGACCTGCGCGACCAGATCATCGAGGCCGCGTTGGAACATGTCGCCTTTGACGGCTGGTCGCAAAAGGCCTTGGAGATGGGGGCCAAGGACCAGGGCTTGAGCAAGGCCGACGTGCTGCGCGCCTTTCCGGGCGGCCCGGCGGATGCCGCCGATCATTTCGCCGACTGGTCCGACCGGCGCATGCTGTCGGCCATGCTGGACCTGGACCTAGCGGCGATGAAGGTCCGGGACCGCATCACCGCCGGGGTGCGCCTGCGCCTGGAAATGAACGCGCCTTATCGCGAGGCCATGCGTCGTTTGCTTTCGTTCCTGGCCCTCCCGGTCAACGCCCCCTTGGCGGCGCGGATGACCTGGCGGACCTGCGACCGCATCTGGCGGGCTGCGGGCGACCGGGCTGCGGATTTCAACCACTATACCAAGCGCGGCCTGCTGGCCCCGGTCTATACTTCGACCATTCTGTATTGGTTGAGCGATACCTCGGACGATTTTCAGGAAACCTGGGGCTATCTGGACCGCCGTATTTCCGACGTGCTGAAGATTCCCGTGGTTCAGGCCAAGGCCAAGCAGGCCCTGGGCCGGTTGCCGTCGCCGATCGGCTTCGTGCAGCGCCTGCGCCAGGCCGCCGGCCGCCGCCGCCCCGGCATTCGCCCCGTTATTTGACGGTCTGAAACCGGGCGCAGCGAAGTCTTTCGACAAATCGCCGTGTCGGCTATGCTAGGCATTGGAATCGTTGGGGTGCCGAGCAAAAGGAGACGCGGCCCGTGAGCCTTGCCCAGACCGACTCATCCGCTGCGAAGCCCGCCAATGACAGGGCGGCAAAGACCGGGGGCGCCGTCCCGCCGGTCAACATGGCCAACCACTTCCTGGAATGCTGCAAGCTAAACCGCTATCTGACCGTCGCCGACGGCCATCGCTTCGTGATTACCGAAGACTTCGGGCGCGATGCGGCGATTGCCGCCGACGCGGCCGCGATGGCAGCGATCTATTCCCGCGACAAGCTGGTCGCCCAGGCGGCGGTGCTGCCGTTGGGCCAGCACGCGAAGAAGCTGAAATCCAAACGCGATCGGGCGATCTATGAGCGCCTGTTCACGCTGATCGAGGCCCAGGCCCTGGACGAACGCGTCCGGGACAGCGCCCATCACCTGTTGGAAAATGGCTTCCGCGAGGCCGAGATCAAATCGATCGAGGCCGAGTTGAACGATCAGATGAGCCCGGCGCGCGCCCGCTATCGCCAGTTCCTGGATATCGTTCGGCGGATGATGGACGGCGCGATGTCGCCGCAGATCTTCGTCGAGGAATTCAAATCCTTCACCGCCGATGTGGCCGGTCGCCTGGATTTCGGCATCTACAGCTTCTGCCTGGACCGCCTGTTCGGCAGCCTGCGCATCCCGATGGACGTCAAGCAGATGCTGGTCAGCGAATTGTTGGCCTTTCCGCCGCTGGTGCGGCGCGAACTGCTGACCAACATTCTGGTCTTTCCGGGGCAGTCGGAAGATATGAAGCGCTATGTCCGCAACACGGTGCTGGCCGAACTGGGCCGTTCCGTGGCGGTCGAGATCGAGCTTCTGGAGGCCTATCGCCAGCGTCGCCTGACCCTGGACGATCTGGCGGGAACCGCCTGATCAGGCGTTCGGCAGTTTACCCTTCGGATACAGCCGGTTGACGTGGCCCATCTTGCGTCCGGGGCGGGCTTCGGCCTTGCCGTAAAGGTGCAGGCGCGCGCCCGCTTCGGCCATCAGGTCCGGCCAGGCGTGCACATCGTCGCCGATCAGGTTCTTCATCACCGCATCGTGGTGGCATTCGACCGAGCCCAACGGCAGGCCGCAAACAGCCCGGACCATCTGTTCGAACTGGCTGGTGGCGCAGGCGTCCATCGTCCAATGCCCGGAGTTATGCGGGCGCGGGGCCATCTCGTTGACCAGGATACGCCCGTCGCGGGTGACGAACATCTCGACCGCCAACAATCCGACCAGATCCAACGCGTCGGCCAGATCGTGGGCGATGGCGATGGCATCGTCGGCCATCTTGCCGGGTAGGTTTGCCGGGGCCAGGGTGGTGTCGAGAATATGGTTCACATGGCGGTTTTCGACCGCCGGATAGGTCGCCCAGCCGCCATGGGGCGAACGCGCGGTGATTACCGAGATTTCGCGTTCCAAATCGACGAACGCTTCCAGGATGCCGACTTCGGCGCCCATTTCTTCCCAGGCGACGGCGTAATCGCAATCGGGCGCGATCAGCACCTGACCCTTGCCATCATAGCCCATGCGCGAGGTCTTAAGCACCGCCGGGCGGCCGATCTCATCCGCCGCGCGGGCCAGGTCCTCGGCCGAGGTGACCTTGCGATAGGGCGTGGTCGGCGCGGTGTTGTTGATGAATTCCTTTTCCTTCAGCCGGTCCTGGGCGATGGCCAGGCAATTCGGGCCAGGCCGGACCAGGGCGTGTTCGGCCAGGAATTCGGCGCTTTCCGCGGGCACGTTTTCGAATTCGAAGGTCACGACGTCGACCGCCTGGGCGAACGATTTCAAGGCATCGCGGTCTTCGTAGTCGGCGATGGTCGCCGCCGCCGAAACCTGTGCGCCCGGAGAATCGGTTTCCGGCGTGAAGATATGGCTTTTGTAGCCCAGCTGCGCGGCGGCCAGGGCCGTCATCCGGCCCAATTGCCCGCCGCCCATGATGCCGATGGTGCTGCCCGGGGGCAGCGGATGGGCCGAACGCTTGGTCATGACTTTCAGGAACCTTTAGGCTTCGTCGACGGGAATTTCAGCGACGGACGCGGTCTGCTTGGCGCGGAAATCGTCCAGCGCGGCGGCGACCTTGTCGTCCATCAGGGCGATCACGGCGGCGGCCAGCAGGCCCGCGTTCTTGGCCCCGGCCTTGCCCACCGCCAGGGTGCCGACGGGAATGCCGCCCGGCATCTGAACGATCGACAGCAGGCTGTCCATGCCCTTCAGGGCCTTGCTTTCCACCGGCACGCCGAACACGGGCAGGGGGGTCAGCGCCGCGGCCATGCCCGGCAGGTGCGCGGCCCCGCCGGCGCCGGCGATGATCGCCTTGATGCCGCGGTCGCGCGCCGTTTTGGCGTATTCGTACAGGCGGTCCGGGGTGCGGTGGGCAGACACGATGCGGGTTTCGTGCGCGACGCCCAGTTCTTCCAGAACTTCAACCGCGTGGCGCATGGTTTCCCAGTCGGACTGACTGCCCATGATGATACCGATCAGGGGGGTGTCGGCGGCCGTTTCCGGCATGTCGTTTCCTCGCTTCCTAACCGTAAACTGAAAGGCGTTTTCGGCCCGGCTTTGCCGGTTTGGCAGAATTCAAAGTCATCGGGCCGCCGATGGGGCGTCCCGTGACGGGAAGCGCGCCATTATATGTGCCGCCGCCGCCGCTGCAAGGGGGCAGAATCCCGTTGAATCGTAAGGCATTCTTAACCACATGAACTTAGTCTAAAATGAAGAGCAGTCCGAATTTTCGCCCAGAAGGGCGGCCTGGAAGGGAGACCGGTCATGGATGTGAATATGGCCACCCCCGTCCAGCCGGTAGGACCTGGCGGTGGGCGTGGCAGTGATGCCGGCCCGGGCGGTGGTAAGAAAGACGAACACCAAGAAGACGGCGCGCAACACGGGCATACGGACCCGGCGACCAGCGTGTCCGGCTTGCTGTCGATGGAAGGGCTGACGCCCGAGGCGCAGCATGCCCTGGAACGTCTGGCGGGCGAGGTCGATACCTTGCGCCGTCAGCTGACCCATACGCAGCAGGAATTGGCCCAGTCGAAGGAACGCGAATTTCGCGATGCCGTAGCCCCGGCGCTGAACCGGCGTGGCTTCCTGGCGGAACTGGAGCACCTGATCAATCGGCTGGGTATCGTGGAATCGCGCCCGGCCTTGATCCTGGTTCATCTGATCAACGGCGAAGACATTCGGCGCACGCATGGCCTGGAAGCGCTGGACAGGGCGTTGGCCCTGGCCTGTGGCGTATTGGAAGCGGATCAGCACCAGGCAATGCTGGTCGGCAATCTGGGCGGCAACGATTTCGCCGTAGTCGTGCTGGAAGACGGGATCGAGGGCGCGCGCCGCAAGGCGGCGGAACTGGAAGCGGCCCTGCATGCCACCCATACCGAACAGCATACAGCACTTCAGGCTCGGACCGGCCTGGCCCTGGTCGAACCGGGGATGACGGCCGAGGCGGCACTGGCCGCCGCCGACCGGGATTTTCGATGAGCATAAGGTGCGGGCTTTACAGACTCCTTCGCACTAACTACAACACGGGCCGACCAGCATATGCCGCTCTACGTGAGCGGCGCTTGCGCGCAATGAGCGCCGGGGGCCGAGGGCGGCCCGCGAACCACGCATTCCGAAAGATATGACATGACACAATTCGATGGCGTCGTGGCGGCGCTTGGCCAAGCGTTGACCAAACGCGGCTATTCCGTCCTGACGCCCGTACAGAATGCAATTCTGGCCCCTGAGCTTCAGGACGCCGACATTCTGGTCTCGGCCCAAACGGGGTCGGGCAAGACCGTTGCCTTCGGCCTGGCGATGGCGCCGACCCTGTTGGCGGGCGAAGAACGGTTCGGGCGGGCGGACAAGCCCCTGGCCCTGATCGTCGCCCCGACCCGCGAACTGGCGCTGCAGGTTCGCCGCGAACTGGACTGGCTGTACGAAATGACCGGCGTCGTCTCGGCGTCCTGCATCGGCGGGATGGACATGGGCAACGAGCGCCGCGCCCTGAGCCGGGGGGCGCATATCGTCGTCGGCACGCCGGGCCGCCTGCGCGATCATATCGAACGTGGCTCGCTGGACACCGCCGACCTGCGCGCGGTCGTCCTGGACGAAGCGGACGAAATGCTCGACCTGGGCTTCCGCGAAGATCTGGAATTCATCCTGGATGCCGCGCCCGAGGATCGGCGCACCTTGTTGTTCTCGGCCACCGTGCCGCGGACCATCGCGACCCTGGCCAAGCGGTATCAGCGCAATGCCGTGCGCGTGGCCACGGCGGAAGAGCGCGAACAGCATCTGGATATCGAATACCGGGCCCTGGCGGTCGCCCCGAACGACCGGGAAAACGCGATCATCAACGTGTTGCGTTATTACGAAGCCAAAAGTGCTCTGGTGTTCTGCACCACCCGCGCCACCGTCAACCATATGACCAGCCGTTTCGCCAACCGGGGCTTTCCGGTGGTCGCCCTGTCCGGTGAATTGAGCCAGAACGAGCGCACGCATGCCCTGCAGGCGATGCGTGACGGGCGGGCCCGCGTGTGTATCGCGACCGACGTCGCGGCGCGCGGCATCGATCTGCCGAACTTGGAACTGGTGGTGCATGCGGATATCCCGAAAACGCCGGAAACCCTGCTGCACCGAAGCGGTCGCACGGGCCGTGCCGGGCGCAAGGGCGTCAGCGTCCTGATCGTGCCGCATAACGCGCGCTACCGGACGGAACGCCTGCTGGGCAGCGCCAATATCGAAGCCGCCTGGGGCAAGGCCCCGTCGGCGGATGAAATCCTGACCCGCGACCGCGAACGGATCCTGGCCGACGACAGCCTGAGCGAGCCGCTGACCGACGACGAAAAGTCGTTCGCGGCGGAACTCATGAACCGCTACAGCGCCGAGCAGATCGCCGGGGCCTTCCTGCGCAATCAGATGGCCGGTCGGTCCGCGCCCGAGGAATTGCTCGATACCGCCCCGGCGGAACGGCAGGAACGCCGCCGCGATGCCTTCAACGGCGTCTGGTTCTCGCTTTCCGTTGGCCACAAGCATAATGCCGAGCCGCGCTGGCTGCTGCCGATGCTGTGCCGTGCGGGCCATATCACCAAGCGGGACATCGGCGCGATCCGTATCTTCAATTCGGAAACCTTCGTCGAGATCGACGCCGGCACCGCCGACGCCTTTTTCGAACTGGTCGGCCCGACCCAGACCCTGGAGAAATCCATCAAGGTCGCGCGGGTCGACGGCGTGCCCGATGCGGTCGCCACCGACCGCCCGGAACCCCGCGCCAAACCCCAACGGGCGAGAAGAGAATCCTGGGACCCGCAGGCCGGTGCCCGCGGCGACGGCCCGGATAAGCGCAAGTTCAACCGTCGGGAAAAACGCCGCGAAGACGCGCGGGATGAAGCCTTCAACGACGATCGTCCGCCGCCCAGCGATCGCCCGGCGAAACCGTTCAAAGACAAGCCGTTCAAAGATAAGAAGGCCAAGGGCAAGAAGCCGCATCGTGGCAAGGGCGGCCCCGCTGGTGGCGGCTCCTTTGGTGGCGGCCCTTCCGGTGGTGGGAAGCCGGGTGGGAACGCGCCGCTCAAAAGAAAGAAACCAAAGAAGCGCAGCGATTGACGCACGCGCTTCCCATTTGACGATCGCATAAATACTGGAACTGATTACCTTGTCTTCTCGTCTGCTTACCGCCTTGGCGGATTTCCTCGCCGTTTCCGATTGGAAAGGCGACGGATCGCCCGCCGCCGTTCTGTCCCGCCTGAAAACCGAATTCCTGTCCGGGCTGACCGTGGCCCTGGCCCTGGTGCCCGAAGCCGTCGCCTTTGCCTTCGTCGCCGGGGTGCATCCGCTGGTCGGTCTGTACGCGGCTTTTCTGGTCGGCCTGATCACGGCATTGATCGGTGGACGGCCGGGGATGATCTCCGGCGCGACCGGGGCCTTGGCGGTCGTCATGGTCGCCCTGGTCTCGAGCCACGGGGTCGAATACCTGTTCGCGACCGTGGTGCTGATGGGGATTCTGCAGATTTCGGCCGGGCTGTTGCGGTTGGGCAAATTCATCCGTCTGGTGCCGCATCCGGTGATGATGGGCTTCGTCAACGGACTGGCGATCGTCATTTTCCTGGCGCAGCTGACGCAGTTTCAGATTCCGGGCCCTGATGGGGTCAAGGTCTGGATGACCGGTTGGCCGCTGGTGACGATGCTGGGCTTGGTCGTGCTGACCATGGCGATCATCTGGCTGATGCCGAAGATCACGACCATCATTCCGGCCCCGCTGGCCGGGATCGCCGTGGTCGCGGCGATCGTGATCGGATTCGGGATCGACGTGCCGCGGGTCGGCGATCTGGCGGCGATCAAGGGCGGTCTGCCCGACTTCCACATTCCGATGGTCCCGCTGAACCTGGAAACCTTGGAAGTCATCGTGCCCTATGCGGTGATTTTGGCGGCCATCGGCTTGATCGAAAGCCTGCTCACCCTGAACCTGGTCGGGGACATCACCAACAAGCGCGGTGGGGCCTCGCACGAATGTATCGCCCAGGGCGTGGCCAATACGGTCACCGGCCTGTTCGGCGGCATGGGCGGCTGCGCCATGATCGGGCAGTCGATGATCAATGTGCAGTCGGG
>DJHY01000226.1 GCA_002433335.1 Rhodospirillaceae bacterium UBA6608
GGCACGCTGGGGCAGATCATTCCGCCGTCGATCGTGCTGATCATCCTGGCCGACCAATTGGCCAGCGCCGTCGATCAGGCCTCGACCGCGCGCAAGGAGCTGTTCAAGGAAACCACCGGCAACCTGTTGATGCCGTCGGCCTTCGACGTGACCTCGACCAGCGCCGGTGAAATGTTCCTGGGCGCGTTCGTGCCGGGCTTGGTGCTGGTCGGCCTGTACATGCTTTATGTGCTTGGCTTGGCCCTGTTGAAGCCGAAGATGGCCCCCGCCGTGCATCGCGACGGCAAGATCGACCGCAAGTTCATGGTCAAGGTGTTCGTCACCCTGGTGCCGCCGTTGACGCTGATCTTCCTGGTTTTGGGCTCGATCATCGCCGGTGTCGCGACCGTCAACCAAGCCGGCGCCATCGGCGCCGCGGGTGCTCTGATCATGGGCGGCTATCGTCTGTACGAAGGGCGCAAGCACGCCTACACCCCGGCGATCATCGCCCTGGTGTCTCTGATCGCCCTGGCGATCATCAGCATTACCCTTCACATCAACGTCAAATCGATCAACACGACCGCGGATGCGATCGGCGTGGCGGTGGCCGCGTTCTTCGTCACCACCTTGGTGATCGCCATTACGTGGAGCGGTTGGCGGGCGCTGCAGGTCGAAGACACCCTGCGTGGCGTCATGCTGGAAACCGCGAAGACGACATCGCTGGTGTTCATCATCCTGATCGGCGCCGCCATGTTGACGGCGGCGTTCCGGGCCTTCGGCGGTGAAGAACTGGTGCGCGAATTCCTGACCGGCCTGCCGGGCGGGTTCTGGGCTCAGTTCACCATCGTCATGCTGGTGATCTTCATCATGGGGTTCTTCCTGGACTTCATCGAAATCGCCGTGGTCGTGGTGCCGATCGTGGCCCCGATCCTGTTGATGGATCCGGGCGCCAACGTCACCGCCGTCTGGCTGGGCGTGATGATCGGCCTGAATATCCAAACCTCGTTCCTGACCCCGCCGTTCGGCTTCGCGCTGTTCTATCTGCGCGGCGTGGCCCCGGCGAGCGTCAAGACGACGCAGATGTACAAGGGCGTCATCCCCTTCATCTCGTTGCAATTGCTGGCCCTGGTCATCGTCGGGCTGACGCCGCAGATGGTGAACTATCTGCCGCAGCGCGTGAACTTGACGTCCGAAACCGCGCCGCCGCCGCGTAACCCGGCCTTGTCGTCTTGTGTGCAGGACCACCTGTTCTCGGTCTACGACAAGCAGGGGGCGGTCATCCGCGAAGCGATCTCGAAGGCCCGCGCGCTCGATATCTCGGTTATTCCGGGCGAGCTTCGTGGTGATCTGAAAGGCAGCTTCGACAAGGCGGATAAAACCTTCGACCTGGTCGCCAATATCCGTCAGGCCCGCGCGGCCGAGGAAGCGGCGATCCCCGGCTATCTGCCGCTGCACGTCGAGGTGCGCGAACTGCAGCGTCAGGCGCGTCGTCTGAAAGACGAAATCAAATACATCCAGACGACGATGAGCCAGCTTCCGGCCGACGGCCGAGCGGACGCCCGCAAGGCGAAGCTCGAAGCGAAGATCGAAACGCTGCGGGCCGAGATCAAGGAGTACGAGGCCGAAATCCCCGAAAATTGGCGGGCCGACCATATGGCCTTCGTCAAGTTGCAGAAGGCCGAGACCTTGGCCACGCGTCTGTATGAACGCAATGTCGACAGTGCTTACGAGCCGGTGACCGAGGTGACCAAGGTCATCGCCGCCGCTGAGCGGCTGACCGCGCTGAAGGACGACATGGCGGGCCTGCCGGCCGCGGTGACCGCTGCGGGTGACCCGGAAAAAGCCATGGACGTCGTGAACACGGTCGAGAAGGTCATGCGCGAGGTGCCGGGCACGCGGGAAATTCAGAAGCCGCTGGCCGACGCTCGCCGTGCGTTGCGGGGCGACAAGCCGGACATGGAGAAATCCATGAAGGCCCTTGCTGAAGCCCAAGCCGCTTTCGATGCGGAGGTCGCCTGGCGGACCAAGGCCGCAACCGATGTGGGGCCGGGGCTTGCCGCCTATGAGCAAGCCATCCGGATGAACATCGGCCTGCGCATGCAGCCGAAGATGGCGAAGGACCAAGCCCTTGAGGTTGCCGCCTGCATGGCCAATCCGCGTGATCTGACGCTCGACTTCTAAAGGACCGCCTAACCCGAATGCCGCCTATTTTAAAGGCCGCCCTATGGATGCTGGGGACGCTGACGTCCCTGGCATGCATGGCGATTGCGGGCCGGGAACTCTCGGCCGAGCTATCGACGCTGCAAATCCTGTTTTTCCGCAGCATCGTCGGTCTGGCGGTGATCCTGGTCGTGATCTGGCGGGCGGGGTGGCATCACCTGCGGACCCAGCGTCCGGGCCTTCAGATCCTGCGGAACATTGCCCATTACACGGGTCAGTACGGTTGGTTCTACGGCATTTCGCTGTTGCCGCTGGCCCAGGTTTTCGCCTTGGAGTTCACGACCCCGATTTGGGCGGCACTTTTGGCTCCCTTGCTATTGGGGGAATCCATCACGCCGCGCCGGGCCCTGGCGGTGGCGATCGGGTTCACCGGTATTCTGATCGTCGTCCGACCCGGCGTCGTGCCCATCAGCCCGGCTGCCTTGGCGGTTCTGGTCGCGGCCGTCGGCTATGCCTTTGCCTATGTCCTGACCAAGAAGCTGACGCGCACGGAAACGCCCCTGGCGATCGTGTTCTATATGTGCCTGATCCAGTTGCCGTTGGGCCTGATCCCGTCCTTGTTCGACTGGTTCACGCCGACCTCGGCGATGTGGCCGTGGATCGGTCTGGTCAGCGTCACGGCCCTGACCGCCCACTACTGCCTGGCGCGGGCGTTTTCCTTGGTTGATGCCGTCGTGGTGGTGCCGATGGAATTTCTGCGCCTGCCGCTGATCGCCGTGGCGGGGTTGCTGTTCTACGGCGAGGCCCTGGACCCCTGGGTGCTGGGCGGCGCGGCGATGATCTGCGCCGGAAACTTTCTGAACGTCTGGTCGGAAAGCCGCAGGCGTTAGACTGCCTTTTATTCTCAATTAAGTTTGGAACTGTCACCTTGGTGTCAGGTCAGTCGTCATAATGGGTAAGTGATACTGACTGAATTGCTCCGGGCGAGTGGCTGCGCGTGGACTTGGTAAGACGGATAAGAGGACATGAAAATGACCACTATCATCACCTATCCCTCCCAGCAGACGGCGCCGAAAATGTCGGCTTACGAACGCCTTCGCAAAGCCAGCCGCGATCTGGCCCAGGCGGTTTCCGAACAACACCAGGCCGTTAAGTCGCTGCAGGGGAACCTGCATGCCTTGGACGGTGTGCTCGACCGTATGGAGAGCTCGTTTCAGAACGTCCATGACAGTTTGGACATGCCGCTCGGTAAGTTGGCCAAGGGCGAAGCCTAAGGCCACCGCAGATCAGGTCTAATCCGGCAGGGGAATGAATTCGTCGTCGCCCGGAACCTTGGCGAAACGTCCGTTTTTCCAATCGTCCTTGGCTTGGTCGATGCGGTCCCTGGAATGGGACACAAAGTTCCAAAACATCTGCCGGGGTTGATTGGGGCGGGCGTCGGGCGCGGTGTCCAAGGGCGCGCCGCCTAGGATCATGACCTTGGACGATGCGATGGCGTTTAGGGAAACGACTGAGCCCTCGTTGAACACCACCGTTTGTCCTGCCTGATAGGTTTCGTCGTCGATGCGGACAATGCCCTCGGCGATATGGGCCGCGCGCTCGGCGTGGTCGGCAGGCAAGGTAAAGGTCGCACCTTCCGGCAGGCGGACATCCGCATAGACGATCGGGGAAAAGAAGGTAACCGGCGAGGTCCGGCCCGAAAGGGTGCCCGCGATCAGCGCGATCTCGGCACCGCCTTCGGTCCAGCGGGGAATATCGCTGGCCGGGTAATGAACGAATGCCGGGTCCGTTTCTTCATCGGCGATGGGCAGGGCGACCCAGGCCTGTAGGCCGAACAAGGGGCCGCCGGCCTGCCGTTCGGCATCGGGCGTGCGTTCCGAATGCACAATGCCGCGGCCGGCGGTCATCCAATTGACCTCGCCCGGGCGGATGGCCAGATCGAAACCCAGGCTATCCTTGTGCCCGATGGCGCCATCGTACAGGTAGGTAATGGTCGCCAATCCGATGTGTGGATGCGGGCGGACGTCGATGCCTTGGCCCGGGGCGAAAACGGCGGGGCCCATCTGGTCGAAGAATACGAACGGCCCGACCGAGCGTCGGTCGCGGTTCGGCAACGTCCGACGCACGACCAAACCGCCGATATCATGTTCCTTCGGCGTGATGACCAGGGCGACGGGACCGGTCGCCTCGTCGCCCGTGCATTGCGGGTCTTCGGTCGGTTGCCAGCTCATGAGCGGGCCAATCCGTTACTCGGCCAGCCAGCGATCCCGAATTTCGTTCACTTCCTGGGAATGGTGGCGGGCCATCTTCATGGTCGGGGCCAGGGGCTCCTGATAGAAGAACGAGGGCAGTTCGTCGTCTTCGGTGCTGAAACCTGCGGCTTTGTTGAAGGTTTCCTCCAAGACCAGGGTTTCCTTGCCCAGACGGTCGAAGAATTCCGGCTGGAATTCCGTTCCCACGGCGTCGTTGATCGCGGTCACGATCAGGTCCGGGTTGATGTTGGTCACCGACCGCCCGAACACGCAAATGCCAAGGGAGTCCACCGCCGCGCATTTGGCCTGAATCTTCAGGCTTTCCAGGGTCAGTTCTTCCGTCGACTTGCCGGTGCATTCGAACGTCGGCAGGTTCCCCGCCGTGTGGTCGGCGCCTTGCGCCGTCAGCATCATGGAAATGCCGGTTACTTCGACGACGCGCGGATCGTAGGCGCTGATCGACTGCTTCTTGATCACCGGCACATGGTCGATGTTGAAGTGCTCGGCCACGCGGGCCGTGCCCTGGGCCAGCAGGCGACCGCGTTCGTTGCCTTCGCGCATGTCGGCCAGGGCTTCGAGCATGAAGTTCTCATCGCCCCATTCGGCCTGTCCGTCGTGCATCAAGGCCCCCAGCATGGCGCCGGTTTCGATGGTGTCGATGGCCAGGTCGTTGGCGACGGCGTTGATCCGCGCCACCTGATCCGGATGGGTCAGCCCGCAGTTGGTGCCGAGCAGGCCAATGGTCTCGTATTCCAGGGGCGCGACCAATTCGTTGCCGTTCTCGTCCGCATAGACGTTGGAGCATTTGATCATGCAGCCGGGCATGCAGGCATGGGTGGTTTCACCGCCGCGTTCCAGGTTCTGTTCGCGGATGTAGTCGCCGCCCATCTTCAGGCGTTCCTTGGCCGTATCGACCAACTGGCCCGAGGTGAAGTTGCGCACCGGCAAGCCGCCCAAGTGGTTGATCACGTCGGCGACCAAGGCCGTGCCGCGCGCGCCCAGGTTCTGTGTCGCCGGGTCTTCGCGGATCATGCCGCCGTAGGTCTTGATCGACTGCATGAGCTTCTTGCGCTCATGGAATTCGGGCATCTTGTTCTTGTCGCAGACGATCGCCTTGACCTTCTTCGAGCCCATGACCGCGCCCACGCCGCCGCGCGCCGAAATGCGCGTCGGGCGGCCTTCGGGGTCGGTGAACACGATGCCGGAAATCAACCCGCCGTATTCGCCGACCGGGCTGCAAATGCCCAGGCTGACCTTGTCGCCGTATTTTTCGAACAAAAGCTTGGCGGTTTCGAACACGCCCTGGCCCAGATAGGGGGTGGCGTCTTCGAACGTGATCTCGCCTTCCAACGGGATGCGGATGATGACCCAGTCATCGGACTGGTTTTCCAGGGTAATCCCGGCAATGCCCAACTGGCCCATGGCGAAGGCCATGGTGCCGCCGCCGTTGGATTCCTTGACCCCGCCGGTCAGCGGGCTTTTGCAGCCGACGCTGATACGGTTGCCATTGGAGAAGTTGGTGCCCGCGAACGGTCCAGCGGAAAAGATCAGCGGATTGTCCGGCCCTAGGGGATCGATCTCGGCCAGGCCCCGGTCGACCAGGGTCTTGGCGATGTGATAGCGGCCGGCGCGGGCCAGGGCCTCGCCGGTCAGTTCCTCGGTCGTGACCGAATGGGTGGACAAGTCGATGGTCAGATATTTGCGCATGCTTACAGAATTCCCCAAGGTGCGGTTCCAATTGAACCAATGCCCGCCGGGCGCTTGCCCCACGGTGCCGGGCTGCGTTGCCCCTCCCACTGAATGAATGTCTTAATTTGGGGGTTCATCCCCGCAAAGACCAGCATTTTCATGCCGTTTTATGCGTTGTCGTAGCCGAAAGCCTTGATGAACGGGCGTAGCCGCAGCAAATGCGGCGCCATATGGATCTCATACTTGCGCCAGCGGTCGACGGCCTTGGTGTTCACTTCCTGGACGACCTGATGATAGCTGTTGGTGCCGATGAAACCCTGGGACCGGGCATGCCCGGTCGGGTCGAGAACCTTATCGTCCCAAGGCACGCCCAGGAATTCCAGCAACCCACGGGCGACCGGCTCCAGACCTGTCACCAAATCCTCGTAGCGAACCTGATGAACGCTAAGGTTCAAGACCTCGCGCTGGGTCTGCCACAGGCTCATGACCTCTTCATAGAACTTCACCGTGTCGTCCAGACGTGTGAAGTGAACCATCCCAGGGTTCAATTCGAACGGCTGCATGAAGCAGCTCAGGCAGACATCGCAGGGGTGGCGCAGGGCCAGGATGAAGCGCGCCGACGGGAACAGGCGGTGGATCAGCCCGGCGTCCATGATATTGAGCGGCAGTTTATCGACCAGCCGGGCGGTGGGGTCGCGGTCGATCACCCGGTCGACGGCCTGGAAATAGACGTCTCGCAGGGCGGCGAATTCGCTTTCGGGAATGTCGAACAAATTGGCGGGGAAGCCGTCGCCTTTCGCCAGCAGATGGTCGCGCACCGCGGACAGGGTTGCCTGTTCCTCCAGCACCTGGATGCCCGGGTGCGCATCCATGACCTGATCCAACAGGGTCGTGCCGGAGCGAGGGAACCCAACCAGAAAAACGGGTGCTGCGCTGTCGTCCGCGATCGCGGTCTGGGGTGCAGGCGCGTCAGCCAGGGGCTCAAAGGCTTTGTGCAGCCCGTCGAGGTAGGCACGCGATTGGGCGCGGTACATCTCGGCCAAGCCTTCGTCCCGGGCCAGATAGGCGTTCCCTTTTTCGAACTGCTCGACCGCGTCGCCGGGCCGGTCGATACGGTCGTACAACGTGCCCAATTCAAAACCGATTTCACCCTGTGCCGGTGAGGCTTCGATCAAGGCCGGGTCCAGCGCCGTCAGACGTTCAAGGGCTTGGCGCTCCTCTCCGGCCCTGCGTTCAAGTCGGGCGGCGACCAGATTGAGGGCAGGGTCGCCGGGCGCGGCCGCCAAGCCGGGGGCGATGGCGTCCCGCGCATCCTCCAGTCTGTTCATCCGCTCCAACAACCGGCCGAGTTCCGCACGGTTCCCGGTGTCTTCGGGGGGTGCTTCGACCGCCTTACGGTAAAGGTCCAAGGCGCCTTCGGCATCGCCCATGGCCCGCAACAGGGCGGCTTTGGTCTGCAGCAGTTCGATGTCATGGGGAAGGGTCACCAGGGCTTTGTCCAGGCTGGCGACCGCCGCTTCGAAGTCCCCCATTTGGGCGGCGCATTGCGCATGACGAAACAGCATCGTTTCGTTTTGCGGCATCAGCGCCAGGGCGTCTTCGCAGGCCTTGCGGGCAACGGCGAAGGAGCGGGCGCCGTAGGCGGCATTCGCCAACAGTTCCTGGGTTTCGGCATCTTGCGGGGATAGGCGGACGACCTGCTGAAAGGCTTGCGCCGCCTGGGCGAAGTCATTCCGGTTCATAAAGGCCTGGCCCAGGTTGAAATAGGCGTTGGCGTTGTCGGGAGCCAGTTCGACGGCCTTTTTGTAATGGGCGATGGAGCGCTCGACCTGGCGGTCGTCACGGTAAGCGTTGCCCAGATTGTAATGGGTGTCGGCGGAATCGGGATTGAGTTCCAGGGCGCGGCGAAAATGCCGCAGGGCCGCGTTGACTCGACCGGCCTGGCGCAAAGCGACCCCCAAAAGGTCGTGGGCGTCGGCGGAATTCGGCGCGACTTCGGTCAAGGCCTTCAAGCTGTCGGCGGCGGCGTCGGCCTTGCCTTGTTGCAGGCGGGCCAGGGACAGTAGATGCAGGACGTTCGGATTCCCCGGCAGGGCCTGAACCACGGGTTCCAGGCAAGACTCGGCTCCGGCGAAATCGCCCGATTTATAGCGCTGCGCTGCGGCCTGGAATTGCTGTTCTGCGTCCATGTTTCAGGTCCGAAAGTGAGGGTCGAAGGCTGGGGTCAGGAATAGGGCAGGTCGGCGAGGCTCAGCCGGTTTTCAAGCCGCCAGCCGCCGGGATTGTCTACGACCGACTGAAGGCCCGGGTCAATGCGCAAAGCTTCTGTTTGGTCCTGCTCGGCGGCTTCCCGCTCGGAAACGCTGGCCCGCGCCATGCTGCGCGCCAGGTATGCCTCGGCGAAGCTGCCATCGATCTCGACGGCGCGGGTATAGTGGCGAATGGCGTCTTCGTACTGACGCAGGTTCTTTTCCGTCTCGGCGCGTCCGGCCCAGGCAGCGGCGTCGCCGGGGTTGATTTCTGTCGCCTGGGTAAAGTCGGCCAAGGCATCTTCCAACCGTTTGGCGGCCAGATGGGCGAACCCGCGAATACGGAGCGCCACCGACGTTGCCCCGCCGTCGGAAATCAGGGCCGTCACGGCCTTGATCGCCAGGTCGGTTTTACCCTGACGGGCCAACAGATCGGCCTCCAACGCGCGCAGCCAGGTATCCTTTGGTGCCACGGCGCGGCCATGCGTCACATCCAGCGCCGCGCCGGTCAGGTCCCCCGTGCGTAGGTGAAGGAACGCCAAGACGCCGT
Organism: Rhodospirillaceae bacterium UBA6608; assembly: GCA_002433335.1. Next base: position 8,880 of record DJHY01000226.1, read on the forward strand.
AGGGTTCTGCGGTGCCGGGGGCGAGCGGGGCCAAGCGTTCATAAGCCGCTGAAGCCTCGCCCCAACGCCCGCCATACAACAGCGCGCTGACCTTTTCCCGGAGAGACTCGGCCTGATAGGGCTG
>DJHY01000227.1 GCA_002433335.1 Rhodospirillaceae bacterium UBA6608
CACTTCGATAAGTTCGTGCGCAATACGACGACTTTGTCCGCCGTCGGGATCGTTGCCCTGGCGCTGACGGCGGTGCTGCTGCTGGGCACCATCGAGTCGGCGCTGAACACGATCTTTCGCGTGACCCGCCCGCGCAGCCTGGGGCCGCGTCTTTTGGTGTTCTGGGCGATCATCACCCTGGGGCCGCTGCTGTTGGGGGCGAGTTTCTCGCTTTCGGCCTATTTTTTCGCGGCGACGCAGTGGCTGGGCGTCGACCCGGCGACGGGTTTGTTGGGCGAAGCGGCGACGCTTCTTCCCACGGGGATCATGATGGTCCTGTTGACCATGTTCTATGTGACCATTCCGAACCGCCCGGTGGCCTATGCCGGGGCGATTACCGGGGCGGTTGCCGCGGGGTTGCTGATTGCCCTGTTGCGCAAGGGCTTCGGGTTCTACGTCACCAATTTCCCGACATATCAGAACATTTACGGCGCGCTGTCGGCGGTGCCGATCTTCCTGATCTGGATGTATCTGTCCTGGGCGGTGGTGCTGCTGGGCGCGACCCTGACGGCGACGATTTCCGAATGGCGCGAAGCCGGGGGGCGGCCGATCCATTTGGACAATTCGGCTTCATCCCGGCTGACCAGCGCCCTGGCGGTGCTGGCCAGGCTGTACGACAAGAGCAAGGACGGTGGTGGTGCGCCCCGTCGGGAACTGATCCGCGCGGCGCGGGTCTCCCTGGTGGTGTTGGAGCCGCTGCTGGAGCTTCTCCGCAACAAAGGTTACGTCGAGCGGACGTCGCGTGGGGCCTGGGTATTGGCCCGCGACCTGCATTCGGCCAGCCTTTACGATCTGTATCGTGATCTGGGTCTGGGCGTGAATGACGACGACGAAACCCTGCGTCAGGACGGGTGGCAGGCGACCTTGTCCGAGCACCTCAATTCCCTACGGCAGCGCAATGCCGAAGCCATGGCCTTGCCGATTGCCCAGGTTTTTAAGACCGAAGACGAGGGCGAAATGGAAGGGAAGGGGGATAGCCCCCTGAAAAGCGTTTCGTAACCGCGCTAGCTGGCCTTTGCGCCGGTTTTCTTGGCCCATTTGCCGACAAGGGCGCGTAATTCCGGGTCCGGTTGTTTCGGCAGGACAACCTTCAGCGTCACGAACTGATCGCCCGTTTCGCCGGTATCCTCATCTTTCACGCCCTTGCCCTTCAGGCGCAGCACCGTGCCGGTGTTGGCGTTTTCGGGCACCGTGACGCTGACTTCGCCGGTCAAGGTGGGGGCGGTGACTTTGCCGCCCAGGACAGCCTCGGCCAAGCCGACCGGAACTTCGACGTGAACGTCGCGTCCCTCGATGCGAAAGCGCGCATCAGGATCGACGGAGATGGTCACCAGGGCATCCCCGGCCTTTCCACCGCCCAAGCCCGGCATGCCCTGTTCCTTCAGGCGCAGAACCTGCCCATCCTTGGTGCTTTTGGGGATCGCGACCTTGAGGCGCTTGCCGTTGGTCATGCTGATGTATTTGGTGCCGCCGTCCTTGGCCTCGACGGCGGTCAACTTCAGGGAATAGCTGACGTTGGCGCCATCGACCTTGACCGTTTGTTCCTGGCGCTTTTTCTGGCGGAAGGTATCGAACGGGTCTTTCTTCCAACGCCGGGTGCGGGCCTTGCCCTTGGCATCGTAGCCGGAGGTTTGGCGCCGGGCCGTGGGCTGGCCGGTGGCGTCGATTTCGCCGGCATCGTACTGGCGGCGGCGGTCCGGGTTCGACAAAACCTCGTAGGCCGCCGTCAGTTCCTTGAAATCGTCCTCGGCCCAGGGGTTACCCGGGTCAAGGTCGGGGTGGCGCTCGCGCGCGGCCTTGCGATAGGCGCTTTTGATCTGTTCCGGCGTGGCCGATTTCGCCACGCCCAGAATCTTATACGCATCTTTCATGGCCGTCCGAACCCCGCCCCGGTTGACGTCCGATTACGACGTTAGTTGGCGACGCGCCAAGTGCCGTCGGGCTGACGGCAGGCCGTGCCGACGGCTTTTTCGGTCTTGCCGTCGATCACTACGGTCGTCTCGTATTCACGGCAATTCTCGCCACCGGCGGTCTGATAGGTCTTGACCGGGGTGAAGGTGCCGGAAGCCTTGGAATCCGGATTGTTCCAGCTCGAGGTCTGGTTGGTCTTGTTGTATTCCAGGGCGTCCTGAGCCGTCCGCTGGGCATAGGCCTTGTCGGCTTTGTCCAGGGATTTGCCGGCTTCGCCACCGAGCCAAGCGCCAGCCAGCGCGCCAACCGCGACGGCAGCCATCTGGCCGCGGCCGCCACCGAACTGAGAGCCGGCCAGGGCACCCAGGCCCGCACCGATCAGCGTGCCGACCGTCTGTTTTTCGCCTTGATCGTTCGCGCATCCGAGCAACGCCAGGGAAAGCACGACAACACCGGAAAATTTCGCGATGTGCATAATAACGATGACCTCTTCGTCTTTGCGTCCGTTAAACCGCCCCGTTGCCGTTCCGCCATGCGGCGACGGCCGGGGCCTCCTATCCTTGGCCGAAATCCCTTAATATCCGGTATTCGCGACCATGGACATTATCTTGTCAAAGGATTATGGCAGACCTTTGACCAATTCTGCCAATCGGATCTGTACAATATGGACGACCATTCTCAAGACGACGATCTTCCCCGCACCCCGGCTACCGACAACCCGATCGAGAAGTTCCGCGGGTGGTTGGGCGAGGCCGAAGCCAAGGAGATCAACAACCACAACGCCATGGCCTTGGCTACCTCGACGCCTGACGGGCGGCCGAGCGTGCGCATGGTGTTGCTGAAGGACGTCGATGACCGCGGATTCGTGTTCTACACCAACCTGGAAAGCCGGAAGGGTGGGGAGCTGTTGGGCAATCCGTTCGCCGCATTGTGTTTCCATTGGAAATCCCTGGATCGTCAGGTTCGGGTCGAAGGGGCGGTGCAGCCTGTCGATCCATCCGAGGCCGACGCCTATTACGAAAGCCGCCATCGCTCGTCGCGGATCGGGGCCTGGGCGTCGCGTCAGTCGCGGCCGATGAAAACACGGTTCGACCTGGAAAAGCGGGTCGCCGAGTTCACCGCCAAGTTCCATATCGGCGCGATTCCGCGGCCCGATTTTTGGTCCGGGTTCCGGATCGTACCCAGCCGTATCGAGTTTTGGACCGAAGGCGCGTTTCGCCTGCACGAACGCATCGTGTACCATCGGGTCGAAACCGGCTGGGAGACCGAACGGCTGTTCCCGTGAGCGACGAGACGCAACCACAAACGGATAAAACCGCCGCCGCCGCGAAAGCGGGGGCAGGGCCAATTGGCCTGGATAGCCGGGGCATGCGGCTCATGCGGGCGGCGACCTATGCCTCGGTTACGGCGGCGCTGATCCTGATCTTCGTCAAATTTGCTGCCTGGACCATGACGGAATCGGTCAGCCTGTTGTCGACGTTGATCGATTCCATGCTCGATGCACTGGCCTCGATCGTCAATCTGGTCGCTGTCCACCATGCCTTGCAGCCCGCTGACCGGGAACATCGCTTCGGCCATGGCAAGGCGGAACCCCTGGCGGGTTTGGCGCAGGCTGCCTTTATTTGCGGGTCAGGCGGGTTTCTGTTGTTGCAGGCGGGCGAGCGGCTCATCCATCCGAGGCCCGTGGTCAATACCGAGATCGGATACGCGGTGATGGTGTTTTCCATCGTCGTAACGGTAGCCTTGGTGCTGTTCCAGCGCTACGTGGTGCGTCAATCGGGATCCGTCGCGATCAGCGCCGACAGTCTGCATTATCAGACCGACGTGATGATTAACGGCAGCGTCATCTTGTCGCTGTTCATCGTCTCTGAATTCGGCATCACCATCGCCGATCCGCTGTTTGCCGTGGCGATCGCCGGCTACATCGTGATCGGCGCGCTGACCATCGGCAAGCAGGCTCTGGACATGTTGATGGACCGGGAACTTGCGGACGAAGACCGCGGCCGTATCCGTGAAATCGTCGTTGCCCATACCGAAGTGCGCGGCATGCACGACCTGCGGACTCGGTCGTCGGGGACGGATTTGTTCATCCAGATGCATCTGGAACTCGATCCCGAGATCACCCTGGCCCGGGCGCATAGTATTACGGAGCAAGTCACCCGTGACTTGTTGGCCGTCTATCCCAATGCCCAGATCATCATTCACGAAGATCCCGAGGGTCTGATGGAAGAACGGGCGGTGTTTAAATGAGCGACGGCGACGGCGGTGCAGGCATGGCGCAGGGCCTGGCCCTGCAACAGGCGGTGATCGCATTCCTGTCCGAACCCGCGGCCTATGGTCTGCCGGGGAATGCCCCGATCGCCCGTCAGGAAACCCATGTTTCGCATGTTTTCCTGGCCGGAGATCGCGCGTTCAAGCTCAAGAAACAGGTTCGCTTTCCCTATCTGGATTTTTCGACCCTGGATGCGCGCAAGGAAGCCTGCGACGAGGAATTGGAGATCAACCGCCGGACCGCGCCGGAAATCTACCTTAGGGTCGCCGCCGTCACAGATCAGGGAAGCGGTGTTTTCGCCTTGGATGGCGACGGGCCGGTGGCCGAATGGCTGGTCGAAATGCGGCGCTTCCCGGACGGGGCCTTGTTCACTCATCTGGGCGATGCCGGGGCCTTGAACCGCCGTTTGATGGAAGACCTCGCCGACCGGATTCAGGCTTTTCACGCCGATGCCGAAATCGACCGGGAGCGGGGCGGTTCCGCCGGGACAAGGGCAATCATCGACAATGACGATTCCAGCTTTCGCGCGGCCCCCGGCAACCTGTTCAACGCCGACGACATCGACGCCCTGACAGACGGCTCGCGGCTGTTGCAGGAAGGATTGTCGGGCCTGTTGGATGCGCGGCGCGAAGGCGGTCGGGTGCGGCACTGTCATGGGGACCTACATCTGGGCAACATCTGCATGTTCGACGATCGCCCGACATTGTTTGATGCCATCGAATTCAGCCCAGCCTTTTCGCGCATCGACGTGTTGTACGATCTGGCCTTTCTGTTGATGGACCTGGACTTGCGCGGCCATCGCCGATTGGCGTCGATCGTTCTGAACCGCTACCTCGACCGTGCGCCCCTGGACGCCGGTGATTTGGACGGACTGGCCCTGATGCCGCTGTTCCTGTCCATGCGCGCGGCGATCCGCGCCCATGTCGGTGCGTTCCAGGCCGGGACCCTGGCCGATAAGGCCGAAGCCGACCGCCGCGCCGGGCGGGCGCGGGAATATTTCTTCCGCGCATTGGAATATCTCCGTCCGCCGCCGCCGGTCCTGATCGCCGTGGGCGGTTTGTCCGGCAGCGGGAAAAGCCGCCTGGCCCGGGAAATCGCGCCGCAGCTTGGGGCCGCGCCGGGGGCCCGTGTGGTTCGTACGGACGTGATGCGCAAGCGGTTGGCCGGGATCGATCTATTCGACCGCCTGCCCCCGGAAAGCTACACGCCCGAGGCCTCGCGCCGGACCTACGACGCCTGTTTCGACGAAATCCGCCGGGCCTTGGCGATTGGCCGCTCCGTGGTGTTCGATGCGGTTTCGCTGCGGCCCGGGGAACGCCTTGCCGTCGAGGCCTTGGCCGATGAATTGAGCGTGCCGTTCCTGGGGCTTTGGGCCGATGCGCCGCTGGCGGTTCGGCTGGAACGTGTCGGTGGGCGCACCGCCAATGTCTCCGACGCCGGGGCCGAGGTCGCCCAGGCGCAGGAGGACCTGGACTTGGGCGAGCTGACCTGGACCGTGATCGATAGCTCCGGGGCGCGGCGCAATACAGTTGCCGGGGCCCTGGCCGTGATCCGAGATCAGGGGTTGGCCTGATGTCGCAGTTTCATCGCCGCATTTTGGATGCCGCCCTGGGCGGGCTGGAAGAGGATCAGGCGGTCTATTTCTCGGACGTGGCCGAAAAGCTGGGCGAGGACCCACGCACCGAGCGCATGCCCAATCTGGTTTATCTGGTCCTGGCCGATACGGTGCATCACCTGCCGACCTATCTGGCCAAGAAAGAATTGATCAACCGGCTGTTTCGCTTCGTCGACAGCAACCACCGGCGCTTGGCCCGGATCATCTACGATCCTGCGTTTTTGACAGACAAAACCCTGCTGGGGCCGATCACCGCCGATTTCGTGGCGGAAGTGGTCGAGGCGACCCTGATCCACTACGAACAGGGCGATATCGATGCGGGCGAGCGTAAGGTTCTGCGCCTCAGCTTCGACGAACACGGCGGGAGCTTGGATTTCCCCTATATCGACAATGACGCCTCGGACGACGACGCCTAGAACAATTCGCCCTGGGCGGGTGCGGGCGGTCGTTCTTCGTCAAAGGTGAGAGGCGCCTCGCAAGGGTGCAGCAGACCGCTGATCTGGGCGAACGGGCGGTCCGCGTCGCCCCAGGCCGCGGC
>DJHY01000041.1 GCA_002433335.1 Rhodospirillaceae bacterium UBA6608
ACATGCAGGGTCGACTGTTCCGCATTGCAGGCCGTCAGGCCTGCCAGCACCAGCAGCCAGAACCATGGATTGCGCATAGCGCGACTTTACCCCTTTCATGCCGCATCGACCGTGCGCGTTATAGGCCGAACACCTCAACCGCGGTCGGGTTCAATTATTTCTCTTTCGTAACAAGCACGTCCAACCGGACACCCGGCGCAACCAAAGTGCTCGCCGGGGATTGCACAATCGTCAGTCCTTCGACCGGGAGTTTCCCCTTTGCCCAGCGCTCCGCCACGCCTCAGACCCTTGCTTCATCCGCTCCATGGCCTTTTCTTGGCGTGGCCTGTCGCGATGTTTCCCGCAGCGCTGGCGAGCGACATCACCTATCTCAACAGTGCCGAGATCCAGTGGACCAATTTTTCCGCCTGGCTGATCACCGGCGGCTTGCTGGGCGGGGGATTTGCCTTGATTTGGAGCATCGTCGCGCTCTTGCGCCGCAAGGGCAGCGCCAGGTCGCGCCTCGCCATCGTTTCGGTGCTGCTGCTCATGATGATGATTGCAGGCCTTATCAACGCGTTTCAGCACAGCCGTGATGGCTGGAGTTCGGTCGGTGCAACAGGTCTCATCCTGTCAATCATCAGCAGCATTCTGGCGGTCGCGGCGGGTTGGATCGCATGTGCAGCCTATCGGGAGGACCGGCCTTGAAAAATCATGCATTATGGCTGTGCGCCGGCCTCCTGACCCTGGCGGCATGCGGCAAAAGCGAGCCGGGACTGGACCAGACCGGTCCGCAGCCCGACCTGCCCGAACAGCGGCAGACCTTGCTGCCGCCGATGAAGATCGCAACGCCGGCCGGATGGGACGGCGAAAAGCCGACTGCACCCAGGGGCTTCACGGTGACGGCATTGGCCACCGGCCTCGCCATTCCGCGGCAAACGCTCGTTCTGCCCAATGGCGACATATTGGTCGCCGAAGGGTCAGGCGGCGGCGCCTCCGCGCTTCGGCCCAAGGACGTTATCGCCACCTATATCAAGGCCATGGGAAAATCATCCGTCAAGGGCGGCAATCGCGTGACCTTGTTGCGCGATGCCGACAATGATGGTCGCGCGGAGTTGCGCACCAGTTTCATCACCGGCCTGAACGCCCCCTATGGCCTCGCCTATGTCGATGGGCAGATCTATGTCGCCGATCAAGATGCACTTGTGCGCTTTCCCTACCGAGAAGGTGTGACGCGCATAACCTCCCCGGGCGTCGAGCTTCTCAAGCTCCCCTCCCACATCAATCATCACTGGACCAAGTCGCTGACTGCGGGGCCGGATGGATCAAGGCTGTATGTCGGCATCGGATCCAACAGCAATGTCGGCGAGCGCGGCATGGGGGTAGAGCAGGATCGGGCGGTCATCTGGGAAATCGACCGACAAAGCGGCATGCATCGGACTTATGCATCGGGCATCCGTAACCCCACCGCCCTCGCCATCGAACCCCGCACGCAGCGCCTGTGGGCGGTTGTCAACGAACGCGACGAATTGGGACCGCAGTTGGTCCCTGATTATCTGACGAGCGTCCGCCCTGGCGCCTTTTACGGCTGGCCCTACAGCTATTGGGGCCAGAATGTCGATCCGCGCGTTCGACCGCAAAAGCCCGATATGGTCCGTCGGGCGACCCGTCCGGATTATGCGCTGGGGTCTCATGTCGCTGCCCTTGGCGTCAGTTTCACCACTGACGGCGGCTTTGGCGGCGGCTTTTCCGAGGGCGCGTTTGTCGGGGAGCATGGGAGCTGGAACCGGCAGGATCTGGCGGGCTATAAGGTCGTCTGGGTGCCCTTTTCGAACGGTCGCCCGTCCGGTGAACCGCAGGATTTCCTGACCGGCTTCATCAAGGGCGACCACGCCCGGGGCCGCCCTGTCGGCGTCACTTATGACCCTGTGCACAAAGCGCTGATCGTCGCCGATGACGTGTCCAACACGATATGGCGGGTCGCGCCCGATCGCCGGTAACGGCCCTGCGCGCGCCTGGTTGACGCGCGCAGGACTTTGATGACGACGGAAATTCGCCGCTGATCAGCCTGGTCGGCAATCGCCTGCCGCTGGTGTCGAAAATATATGTCACTGCGCGACTGTCGCAATGGTTCGACGCCGGCCCGGGACGCCTCGATTGGCAGGCGCTGCTGAACTACCGATCCTCCTATTATCTAAGCCAGTTCAACGAAGACGACATCGTCTTCCTTAATGGAACGCGTCAGGACGCGTTGTCAGCAGGTTTTCCCGATCGGCAGAAAGGGCTTTGTCACTCTCAGGCGGAGCATCGGCTACACAATCAAGAATTTTCGCTTTGAAGGCTGGGCAAGCAAATTCCTCAATGACGCACGGAGCTACGGTATGCGTGTGAGGGTGAATTTCTAAACCCGCGAAATAGCCGCCTGCGCCTTGTCGGGACGCGGGCGGCTGTTTGTCAAACCGCCACATTATCTCCGGACAGAATGAGGGCCAATCCGATGGCGTTTCGCGCGGCTGGCGGCAATGCCACCTCCAGCGCGTCGGTCGTGCGCGTAAATCTGAGCGGTTCGGTGCTGCCCGGTAGGGTGATGCGTTCGACCGTCCCTCTTAGCGTTGGATCCTTGCCCGCGAGCAAGGTCAACCGCGCGACATTGTCATCTGGCCAACCCAGAATGAAGGCATGGAGGTTACTTCCCTTAGTGACGTAGCGGATATCCCTGGCGCCATAGGGGGACACCGGCCCGCCTTCCGAAAACAGACCCGTATTGCCGGTGGTCGGCCCTTCGCCATTGCGCCGCCATGGCCGCGTGCCATAGATTGCTTCCCCAAATTCCGCCATCCAGGCGGCAATGTCCTCGACGATCTTTTCAGCCTTGTCGTCGATCGTTCCATCGCCACGCATCGGCACCGACACCATCAGATTGCCGTTTTTCGACACTACGTCGCATAAGGTGTGCAGCACGGTAGCGGCCGATTTATACCCGCCGCGTTCATAGAGTTCCGCGTCATAATGCCAGTTTCCA
>DJHY01000299.1:0-11205 GCA_002433335.1 Rhodospirillaceae bacterium UBA6608
GAAGGCGGTGCCGGATGACGAGCGGGTCTTGGCCTTGTGCTCGACCCGTGATTCCGGCAGGCCGGGGCGGGGGACGACGGGCGGCGTGCGCGGGGTGGGGACGATGTCCTGCGGCGGTGGGCGACGGGGCGCTTCCATGATCGGGCCGCGCCGGTCTTCGCCGGTCAACAGGCTGTTCGCCATCAACGCGATCAGCAGCAGTCCCGCGATAATGTCCCAGCGCCGCATGGCCTGGCCTCCGGATCAACCGACCACGGCGGCGGCGTTGATCGCGGCGACGCTCAATTTAACCGAGGCCAGGAAGGTCGCCGCGCCGATTTCCCCGTTTTCAATCCGCTGGGGCAGGCCGCGCAACAGCAGATCGACCAGGCGATAGGCCAGCAGCTGAAGAAACAGGGTCACGCCGCCCCAGATCACGATGTCCCAGACATTGACGCTTGTCGCCATGCAGAACGCCAAGGGAATGGCCAAGCCCAACAGAGCAGCGGCCAAGGAAACCGCGACCGCCTGATTGCCGTCCTGGATCAGTTTGATGTCGTCATAAGGCGTGATCCGCACATAGATCATCATCGCGATACCGAGCATGACGAAGGTCACGGACGAATGCAGCATGAGAACGGGAAACCCGCTCAGAAAACTTTCGAACACGGCATTCATGATCGGTCCTCCCCTTTGCCCCTCATGACGACTGGCGCAAAGCCTAATCGAAGAAGGGGGGAATTGCGATACCGGCGGCTAGTCGTTGACTCGGCAGGAAGGGGGTTTTAGCGTCCACCCGAATTCGAAAGGGTTTATTGCTTGACCGCCAGCGTTCTCAACATTCTGCCGCGTTTCCGCCGCCGCGCCACCGGTGCGGTGTTGTTGGCCGCGCTATGGGTGAAGATCGCGGTCGTCGCCATTGCCTTGGCGCAGCCGGTACAGGCCGCCGAGCCCGCGGCAAGCGCGGCTGAGCAGGACCTGCTGGCCGCGCTGCGCGTCGTCTGTACGCCGGGTGGGGCGAAGGTCCTTCCCTCGGGTGACGAGGGACAGGCCCCGGCCCACGCCGCCGACACGATGGATTGCGCCCGTTGCTGCTGTACGGCGGCGATGGCTGTGCCGGGCGTTTGCGGGGCCTGCCTGACTACCCCGGTCGCCTTCCGCGCCGAGATATCGACACCTCAATTCCTGATCGCCGCACAGCATGCGCAAACCCCCGGCAAGCCCCGCGCGCCGCCGGTTCTGGGCGTCTCCTGACTGTACCCGCGTTTGCTTATGTCGCGGCCCGTGATCCGGGCCGCACCGATCAAGGATCACCGATCATGAAGACCACGTTCAAAACCGCCTACTTGGGGGGCTGCCTGGGCACCGCCCTGTTTGCCGCCGCTTTCGCCACCCCCGCCTTGGCACAATCGCACGATATGAAGGGCCATGAAGGCATGAATCACGGCGCGATGGCGCACCAGGGCGTTACCGTTACCGGCGCCTGGGCCCGCCCGACCATCGCCAAGCTGCGGATTTCCGCCGCCTATTTCACCGCCATGGGGGACAAGGAAGACAAGCTGGTCGCCGCCCATACGGACATCGCCGGGCGGACCGAATTGCATGAACACGTGATGCAGGGCGACGTCGCCAAGATGCGGCCCGTCGCCGCCGTGCCCATGGCCCCCGGAAAGCCGGCGGTGTTTCAGCCGGGCGGTTATCACGTGATGATCATGGACCTGAAGCAGCCGTTGAAAGAGGGCGATACCTTCCCCCTGACCCTGACCTTTGAAAAGGCGGGCGATGTCACGGTGACGGTCGAGGTCATGAAAAAACCGATGAGCCATGGCGCGCACGGCGGCATGGATCACGGCACGATGCACAAGTAATCACGATGGCTCGGCGCCCCGGCTGCTTTGGCCGGGGCATCGCGCTTTCAGCGATCAGGCCTGCTTGGCGTCGATCACACCCCGGCGCACGGCGCGGGTGCGGGTGAAGACCTCTTCCAGGCCATCGCCGTCGCCGCGCCGGATCATGCGCTGCATGGCCGACAGGTCTTCCGAAAACCGGCCCAGGATTTCCAGAACCGCGTCGCGGTTGGTCAGGAAAATGTCACGCCACATCACCGGGTCCGAGGCTGCGATGCGGGTGAAATCGCGAAAGCCCGTGGCCGAAAATTCGATCACTTCCTTTTGCAGGTCCGTCGACAACTGCGTCGCCGTATCGACGATCGTATAGGCGATCAGGTGCGGCAGGTGCGAGGTGATGGCCAGAACCTGGTCGTGATGGGCGGCTTCCATGACTTCGATCTTCGAGCCGGTGCGCTGCCAGAATTCCCGGACCTTGGCGACGGCGGCCGGGTCGGTGTCTTCTTCGGGCGTCAGCAGCAACCAGCGGCCTTCGAACAATTCCGGGAACCCGGATTCCGGCCCCGAATGCTCGGTCCCCGCCAGGGGATGGCCGGGCACGAAATGCACGCCCGCCGGAAGATGCGGTTTGACCGCCGCGATCGCGGGCAGTTTGACCGAACCGACGTCGGTGACGATCGCCCCCTGCTTCAGGGCCGGGGCGATGGCCTTGGCGACGGCTTCATAAGCACCCATGGGGGTACAGATGAAAACGATGTCCGCGTCCTTCACGGCTTCCGCCGGGTCGGTGGTGACTTCGTCGGCCAAGCCCAGGCGCATGACGGTGTCCAGGGTTTCTTGTTTGCGCGCGGCGACTGCGACCTTGCCCGCCAGGCCGTCGCGACGGACGATCCGCGCCAGGGACGAGCCGATCAAGCCGATCCCGATAAACGCGATCCGGTCGAACATCGGGCCGGTTTTGTCCGGGGTGCTCATGCGTCGGCTCCCATGAATTCGCGCAGGCTGGCGATCACCAGCTCCATCTCGTCGGCCTTGCCGATGGTGATGCGTAGGCAATCGGGCAGGCCGTAGCTGGCAACCCGGCGCACGATCACGCCCTTGGATTTCAGATGCGCGTCGGCGGCTTCGGCCTGGGCCACATCGGCGAACCGGGCCAGTACGAAATTGCCGACGCTGTTTGCCGGCACGAACAGGCCGATTTGACGCAGGGCGTCCTGCGTCCGCTTCAGCCATTCGTCGTTGTGGGCGCGGCTCTTCTCGGTGAAAGCCGTGTCGTTGAACGCCGCCAGCCCAGCGGCCTGAGCCGGAACCGAGACGTTGAACGGCCCGCGGATGCGGTTCAGGACCGCCGCCATTTTCTCGGGCATGTAGCCCCAGCCCAGGCGTGCGCCGCCCAGGCCGTACATTTTGGAGAACGTGCGGGTCATCACCACGTTGTCGGCGGAGCGGGCCATGTCCATGCCGTCGGTATAGCCGGGGATGCCGACCACGTATTCGGCATAGGCGCCGTCGATCACCAGGATCACGTCGTCGCGCAGACCGTCGCGCAGACGCTGCATTTCGTCCGCCGTCAGGTAGGTGCCGGTCGGGTTGTTCGGATTGGCGACGAACAACAGGCGCGTTTTGTCGGTCACCGCCGCCAATAGGTTGTCGACGTCGGCCTTCAGATCGGTTTCCGGTGCCGTGACCGGCGTGCCGCCGGCGGCCATGGCGGAAATGCCGTACATCAGGAAGCCGTGTTCGGAATACAGAACCTCGTCGCCCGGGCCGACATAGGCCTGGCACAACAGGTTGATGACCTCGTCCGACCCGGCACCCAGGACGATGCGGGATGCTTCCAGCCCGTAGCGCCCGGCGATGGCGGCGCGCAGTTCCGGCGCATGCCCGTCGGGGTAGCGGTGGATGTTCGACGCGGCATCGACCATTGCCTGGACGGCGGCGGGGCTGGGGCCGAAAGCGCCTTCGTTGGAAGACAGCTTGATGACCTTCGCGGCGCCCTCGATCTTGCTTTCACCGCCCTTGTAGGGGGCGATGTTCATGATGCCGGGTTGCGGTTCGGGCGTGGTCATTTCCGCGCACCTTCCGGGTCCAGTTCCTGCGGGCCAAGCGGCGTTGCGCAGGAACCCAGGTGAATGACGCGGCTGACTCGTCCGGGAACGGCGTCCAGCAAGGCGTCCATGTGGTTCTTTTCCGGGTCGACGAAGCCGAACACCTCGACGAAGTGGGTCCAGGCGGCGGGGCGCGTCGGCTCGTGCCAGACCTGATTGAACACGGGCGAAAAGCCCAGGTCATTCAGGGCCTTGCCGATGGCGCGGAAGGGAATGTCTTCTTCGCATTCGACCGCCAGATAGGTGCGGTCGCGGCCCGTGGCTTCGGGTTTGACCTTGGGGCAGATGACCAGGGCTTCCAGGCCCTGGGCTTCGAACCCGTTGCCCGGGCCGGCGAACGGCAGGCGGGCGATGACGCGGGGCGCGTCCTCGGACGTGGAAACCAGATTGCGCCACCAAGGGTCGGCTTGGTCGTTGCGCGGCAGGGGCAGGATGCCCAGGGTGTATTCCTGGCGCTGCACGGCCTCGATCACCCTGGCGCTGGTCGTGAACCGGCGCATCGGCGTGAAGCTGCCGTATTGATCGCGGGCGATGTCCCAAAACCCGGTCTGGTTCTCGGGCACCAGGACGGCCACGGAAAACGGGCCTTCGAAGCTGAGGGTCGCGACGATCAGTTCGCGCCAGATGCGCGTCAGTTCGCGGCGGGGGAAGTGGCCTTTATGGTTTTCCATCAGGCGATAGACGATTTCCGCCTCGCGCGCCGGGCGAATTTTGACGGACTCGCCTTTCTTGATCTCGCGCACGTTCTCAACGATCTGCGTGCGTTGCATGATCAGCTCGTGAAGCTGCGTGTCGATGTCGTCAATCTGTTGACGCAGGTCTGCGAGCGTGGGTTTGCTGGTCTTCGCCATGGTCGGGCCGTTCCGTGGTATGCCGTAATTCGATGATGGTCGTCATGGTTGCCGGGCCGGAGCCGGGGACGCGTAGTGATACTGGGATGCAGCCCGGAAATCAAAGCCAAATCAGGGGTAAATCAGGTCCTAGGGCTTTCCTTGGCGGGTCGTCAGCCCGCTGCGCCCGGCGGCGCCGTGCCCCTGGGGCAGGGAAATATAGGATCGCCGCCGTTCCTGGGCCGCGGGCGTGGCGGCGTAAATCTGTTTGACGGCCTCCATCATCACGACCCCGGCGAAGGACCCCCACATCACGCCGCCGGCCCGTTCCCAGGCCGGGGCAGAGCGCACCAGCAGGGCCGTGCGGAACGGCGGCATGTAGAGCGCCCGTTCGGTCGTCAGCGGGGTGAACATCGATTCTCGCAGCAAATGAGACAACTGGCGCGGAGAAAACGGCCGACCAAAGCCGAACGGCGTGCGTTCGAACCGGGCCCAAAGGCCCGAACGGTTGGGCACGATCACCATCAGGCGCCCTGAATCGGACAGCACGCGCCAGACCTCGCGCATCAGGGGGCCGATCTGTTCGGCGCATTCCAAGGCGTGGACGATCACGATCCGGTCCATGGATAGATCGGGAAAGGGTAGTTCCAACTCATCCACCAGGGTCGCTTGGCCGCCGCCCTGGGCCGGCCAACGCAAGACACCTTGGCGGGCGGGCATGGCGGCGATTACCCGGTCGGCTTCTTCGCGGAAGCCATCCAAATAGGGGGCGGCGTACCCCAGGCCCAAAATCCGCTGTCCTTTGGTGTCGGGCCACATGGCGCGGATCTTGCGCCGGATCATGCGTCTGGCCGCCTGGCCCAGGGGCGAGGCGTAGAAATCCCTCAAGTCGACGACATCGATCCACATGGTCCGCAGCATAGTCGAATTCGCGCCTTGTCAAAACGCCGTGAGTCGATGTTCCAGGCGTGGCGTCGTCCGTAGACGGGTGTTAAGGTCGCGGCAAATTTCAACACCCATCCGGGAGACATCCACCGATGAAACTGCGCTATTCCCCGACTTCGCCCTTCGTTCGCAAGGTCATGATCACGGCCCATGAGGCAGGGCTGGTCGATCAGATCGAATGCATTACCACCAATCCCTGGGATCTGGGGTCGGACCTGGGTGCGGACAACCCGGTGAACAAGGTCCCGACGCTGATCACCGATGGCGGTGAAGTGTTGTACGATTCCACGGTCATCTGCGAATACCTGGACAGCCTGCACAGCGGACAGAAGCTGTTTCCCGCCACCGGTGGTGCGCGTTGGCAGGCATTGCGCCTGAACGCGCTGGGTGACGGCATGTGCGAAACAGGCATGCGCCGCGTGTTAGAGGGCCGGTTCTGGGCCGATAATCAGCGTGCCGACTGGATCGAGCGCGCCAACGAAACCCTGGCACGCTGCATCGGCGCGCTGGAAGACGAAGCCAGCGTCCTGTCGGGCCCGATTACCATCGGTCACATTTCGCTTGGCTGCTTCTTTGGTTGGGCCGATCTGCGGTTCGCCGATATCAATTGGCGCGACGACAATCCGGCGGTCGCCGATTGGTATGCCGCGTTCTCGGCCCGGCCGTCGATGGTCGCGACTGAACCGCCCAAGTCGTAATCCTGGCTCGGGAAGATGCAAGGGGGGCGGACGTGCGGGCAGCCGACGTCATCAGGGAATTGAACCTCGCCCCTCATCCCGAGGGCGGTCATTACCGTGAAATCTACCGCGATGCGGTCCCGGACGGGGGCCGTGGTGCTGTGACCAGCATTCATTACCTGTTGTCGGGGGGTGAGCGGTCCCATTGGCATCGTGTCACCGATGCCGCGGAAATCTGGAATTTCCATGCCGCCGGCGGCGCCGGGACGGCGGGGCTGGAGCTTGCCCTATCGCCCGATGGCGGCGCGGTCGAGACCCATGTGCTGGGCAGCAACCTGACCGGCGGCCACAAGCCGCAGGTGGTGGTGCCCGCCGGATGGTGGCAGGCCGCGCGCCTGATCGACCCGACGGCGGAGGGTTGGGTCCTGGTCGGTTGCGCCGTGGCTCCGGCGTTCGAGTTCTCTGCCTTTGAAATGGCCCCGCCCAATTGGGCGCCAGCGGACTGGAAATCCTGAAGCGCGCGTTCTAACGTAAAGGCGGCTGACGTTTTTTGGAGATGCCGCCATGGCTGCTGATTCGTCCTTGCACGGTGCCGCGAACCTGGGCGCCCTTTTGGTGCGGGCCTTTCGTTGGTTCGAGGAAGGCCTGGCCTCCGATCCCGATACCGCGCATCTGCCGCGTTTGTCGGGCAGCCAGTTCATGACATTGGCGAGCCTCGACGACGACGGGACCTCGATCGCCGAATTGGCACGCCGCGTCGGCGTGACCCGGCAGGCGATGCATCAGATGATCGGCGAAATGGAACGTTCGGCCTTGGTCGATCTGGTCGATAGCCAGACCGACCGCCGGGTCAAATTGGTCAAGCTGGCGTTGCTTGGCCGGACCCTGGACCAAAAGGCCGCCACCGCCATTGCGGACTTGGAGAAAGAGCTGACCAAGCGGATCGGAAAGCAAGCTGTGGCCGACCTGCGCAAACATCTGGCCGCGGATTGGGGCGCGCCTGGGAAATCAGGCGGTAAAGCCTGAGTCTGATTTCGATTGGATTCCGATCAAAGCATCGGCTTAATAGGCACAAATACCATGATTGGTCGGCTGAGAACCCTGCCGCCCATTGACGAAGACGGAACAAGAAATGGCCCGCAAATCGTTTTTCTCCAGACTCTTCAACGACGACGATGACGAAGAGTCGGTGGAAGATATCGACCGCCGCCTGGCGGAAGAACTAGCCGCGATCGAAGCCCAGGAAGTCGAAAACCTGGAAGGCTCGCGGATGATCATGGACGATTGGGATAACGCGGGCGCCTGCGTTTATCTGATGGACCTGGCGCCGCTCTACCGCATCATCGGTGGGCGCGACAGCATGTTGGCCAAACGCCTGCCCGATGCCTGCGATCATATTTTCGAACGCCAAGTTCCGGCGGGCGAGGGCCGTGGGCGTATTCGGGGTGATTACTTCGTGATGAGCTTCGTGTCTCTGACGCGCGAAGCCGGCTTCGTCAAAGCGGCCCAGGTCATCAACGGCATCGGCCTGCAAACCATCGGCGAGCGTTTCAAGACCATCGACGTGCCGCACCTTCTGGTCGCGGCCGAGGTTGCCGATCTGACCGGCGACGACGGCGAGTTCGATCCCGAAAAAGCCAAGGCCCAGGTCGAAAGCGGCGGTTCGGGCGTGCGTCTGGGGAAAGCCCCGGAAGAGCCGATCTGGCTGAAGCTGTCGGTGGAAAAAGCGAAGAAGGCCGCGGAACTCGTGGCCGCCAAAAAGGGTGAAACCATCGATTCCGATGCACCGCGTCCGCGCCGCCGGGGCGACCCCGATTGGGTCGATAGCCGGTCCGACCGGCGCAAGCGCATCTCCAACGATCCGATGCAGATGGAACGCCGCCGCGGTCGAGATCGTCGGGTCAACAAGTAGGCCGGAATTTCGCTTAAGCGCTTTTGGGCCTTTTTCGCCTGAACATTTCTTTCGATGCCAACACGGCGCCGCCGACGATCAGGGCACAGCCCAGGGCGACGGCGGGCGTCGCCTCGCCCTGACCGAAGACGATCAGCAGGATCGTTGAAATGAGCGGCGCGGCATAGGCCAACGCCCCCAGGACTTGAATGTCGCCGTGCTTGGTTCCGTAATCCCAAGTGAAGAAGGCCGCGCCCACGGGCAATAGGCCCAAGCCCAGCACGGCCAGCCATTCGCCGATATCGGCGGGCCAGACCGTGGTCTCGAACGCCAGATGGCATCCCGCCGCCAGGATCGCGGTCACCGCGCAGAACCCGCCGACCGTATCCGTCGGTACATGGCCGAACCGCCGGTTGGTGACGGAATAGGTCGACCAGGCCAGCGCCGCCGCCACGGCCATGGCATAGCCGAAGGCGGCTTCCGTCTTGACCGCGACGAAGCCCGCATCGCCTGTCCCCCCGCCGTCGGTGACCAGGGCGACCGTGCCCGCCAGCCCCGCCAGGGCCCCTGCCAAATGCCACCAGCGCAGACGATGGCCCGGCAACAGGGCGGAAAACAGCACGATCAGGACAGGCCACAGATAGTTGATCAGATTGGCATGGACCGGCGGGGCATTGCGCAGCGCCAGGAAGTAGAAGAAGTGGTAGCCGAACAGCCCCGAGACGCCGAGCGCCCAGGCCCCCAACGGCTGGCGGAGAAAGGTCACGGGCCGCTCGCCGCGCGCCAGCCATTTCAGGGCGATCATCACCGTCGCGACGGAAAAGCTCATGGCGACCAATTGGAACGGTGGAACCTTCCCGGTCAATGTGGTGAGGAGGCCGAGCATGCCCCACATCAGGACCGCGGTTGCCCCGATCAACGTTGCGCGCTGCGCGTCGGGGGCCAGGTTGTCGGTCATGGCAGGAACTTCACGACCTTGAGTCGCCCGCCGGGTGCGATGATCGCCTCGGGCCGTCCGTCGCCGTCCAGGTCCTGGGCCAGCACCGCCAAATCGATGGGCGCGGCGTTGACGACCTCGGCCAGTTCGCGGAACCCGCCCATCGAGAAGGTGACGACGCGCAGATTACGGCGCGCCGCATCGGGCACGATCAGGTCGACCACGCCGTCGCCGTCCATATCGGCGATAGCCGACAGGCCCTGTTCGCGCGATCCGATGGCGTGGTTGGAAAAGCCGGGGGCTTCGTGATCTTGCTCCAGGCGCTCTTCCTTCCACTCGTAAAGCTTCAGGGGGCCGCCCAGGTGCGGGGTGATCACGGCGGCGATCTCGTTCCGCCCGTCGCCGTCGAAATCGGCCACGCCGACCGGGTTGAGCCAGCGAAAGGCCTGACCGATCGGCTCGGACTCGGCGGCCAAACGCAATCCCCGATCCGAGGTTTCGATCACCGCCAGGGCCGCGCCGACGCGGGTATAGGTCTTGACCGCCAAAATCTCGTCGACCCCGTCGCCGTCGATATCGACGATGCGGGGCGCGCGGTCTTCGAACACCGCCTCGGTCGTCAGGTTCAGGGTTTCGCGGTAGCCGTTCTTCAGGCGCAGGGCCAGACCAGCGGCCTCGACCGCGTCGCCCAGCACGCCATGGCCATAGCGCTCGGTCGGTTTGCGATACCACGCGGCGGCGATGTTGCGTTGGCCCAGGACGACGACCTCGTCGGGCATGGCGGCGGTGTCGTTCGATCCGGCGGGGGGCAGGGGTTCAGGCCGAGGCGTCAGGGTGACGCCCTGCTCGTCCAGGCCGACGGTATGGTGGCTGCCGTCTTCCAGGCGGATCACAGCGGCCCCGTCCAGGCGCCCGACCCAGGTGACGGCGGCGGGAAGCTCGGCCCCGAATTCGCGCGCATCCAGGGCCTGCGCGGCGGCGGGCGCGAACAGGATGGACAGCAGGGGCAGATAAGAAAAGACGGCGCGTGTCATGACGCGCCGTCTTAACAAATGTATCCGGTTTGAGCCAGCGGCTTGGCCGCGGGATCGGCCCATCCTTAGATCATGTACTGCCCGCCGTTGGCGGAAATGGTCGAGCCCGTGATGAAGCCCGCGTCGTCGGACGCCAGGAACACCACGCAGCGGGCGATTTCCTCGGCCTGACCCAGCCGGCCCACGGGGATTTGCGGGATGACGACTTCGTTCAGCACCTTTTCCGGCACCGCCATGACCATTTCCGTGCCG
The DNA here is from genome assembly GCA_002433335.1 of Rhodospirillaceae bacterium UBA6608. Next base: position 10,501 of record DJHY01000299.1, read on the forward strand.
ATATAGCCGGGGGCGATGGCGTTGACGGTAATGCCCTTGGACGCCGTCTCCAGGGCCAGGGCCTTGGTGAAGCCCAGGTCCCCGGCCTTGGCCGCGGCATAGTTGGTCTGGCCGAACTGGCCCTTCTGCCCGTTGATCGAGCTGATGCTGACGATCCGGCCGAACCCGGCCCCGCGCATGTCTTCGATCACGTTGCGCGACAGGTTGAACAGGCCCGACAGGTTGGTGTTGATGACCGCATCCCACTGCTCCTTGCTCATCTTGTGCAAGGGGACGTCGCGGGTAATCCCGGCGTTGTTGACCAGAACCTCGATCGGGCCGATGTCGGCCTTGATCTGCGCCACGGCGGCGGTCACGGCGTCGAAGTCGCCGACATCGAATTTGTAGACGGGAACTCCCGTTTCTTCCTTGAACTTGGCGGCGGCTTCGTCGTTGCCGGCGTAGTTGGCGACGACGGTGTAACCGGCTTCCTTCAACGCGACGCTAACGGCCTTCCCGATGCCGCGCGTGCCGCCCGTAACCAATGCGACCCGTCCCATATGTGCCTCCCTAGGTTTTGTTGTCGCTGATAGGAACGAGGGCGCCGTCCCCCGGCGGCGCCCTCGGTAGTCAGTTTCAGCCGCGCTCGACGCACATGGCGATGCCCATGCCGCCGCCGATGCACAGCGTGGCCAGGCCCTTCTTGGCGTCGCGCTTCTGCATTTC
>DJHY01000299.1:11594-32335 GCA_002433335.1 Rhodospirillaceae bacterium UBA6608
CGCCGCCGTTGACGTTGACCTTGGACGTATCCCAGCCCATGTCCTTGTTCACGGCGCAGGCCTGCGCGGCAAAGGCTTCGTTGGCTTCGATCAGGTCCAGATCGGCCGCCGACCAGCCGGCTTTCTTCAACGCCGCCTGCGACGCCGGGATCGGGCCGGTGCCCATGACCGCGGGGTCGACCCCGGCGGTGGCCCAGGAAACGATGCGGGCCAGCGGGGTGATGCCGCGCTTGGCGGCGTTTTCGGCGGTCATCAGCACGGTCGCGGCAGCGCCGTCATTGATGCCCGAAGCGTTGCCGGCGGTCACCGTGCCTTCCTTGTCGAAGGCGGTGCGCATGCCGGACAGGGCATCGGCGGTGGTGCCCGGTTTCGGATGCTCGTCGGTGTCGATCACGGTCTCGCCTTTACGCGATTTGATCGTGACGGGGCAGATTTCGTCCTTGAAGCGACCGGATTCCATGGCGGTGGCGGCTTTCTGCTGCGACGACAGGGCGAAGGCGTCCTGTTCCTCGCGGGTCAACTGCCAGCGCTGGGCCACGTTCTCGGCGGTGATGCCCATGTGATAGCCGTGGAAGGCATCGGTCAGGCCGTCCTTGATCATGCTGTCGACCATTTCGGCCGAGCCCATCTTGGTCCCGTTGCGCAGGTTCATGACATGCGGGGCCTGGCTCATGCTTTCCTGGCCGCCGGCGACGACGACGTCGCAGTCACCCAGCATGATCGCCTGATAGCCCAGGGCCACGGTGCGCAGACCGGAGCCGCACAGCTGGTTGATGCCATAGGCCGTGCATTCGACCGGGATGCCGGCGTTGACGGCGGCCTGACGGGCCGGGTTCTGACCGGCGCCGGCTTGCAGGATCTGGCCCATGATCACTTCGTTGACGTCCTCGGGGGCAATCCCGGCGCGCTCCATGGCGGCGCGGATCGCGACTTCACCCAAGTAATGAGCGGGAACGGAGCTCAAGCCTCCGTTGAACGCACCGATCGCGGTCCGCGCGGCGCTGGCGATAACGACTTCAGTCATGCTTCAATCTCTCCTCAAAAAAACACACCTGCCCGGCCCGGAGTCGATCCCCGCGGGGAGGTTGCTGTTACGCGGATTTGCGGCACCGCGTCATTGTGAAACCTTTCGGATGTTCTGCCCTGTCGGAGCCGTCTGAAGCGGCCTTCATCTCCCACTTTCGTTATATGGGGCCGCAGGCTCGGACACAAGGTCGAACCCCTGGCAAACCCTGACGTCGGTCAAGCAGGCTGGGCCTTTCGGGCCCGCAGCCAATCGGCCAAAAGCTTGGAAACAGGGGGCTTTTCCCCATCGCCCAGGACGATATCCGCCTCATCTCCGGCAAGGTGATGAATCTCGGCGGCGGGCAGGGCATCGGCCAGGGCTTGTTGCGATGCGGCAGGGGCGGCGGGGTCGTCATCGGCGATCACGACCAGGGTCGGGCAGGTCACATCGGCGGGGCGCAGGGGCTCGTTGCCGACGATCCAGTCGCCCCGCGCGGGCGCGTTCACCAGGTACCAATCGCGCACCGCTTCCAAGGCCGCGGGGCCCGGAAGGGCGACGCCGTCGTTGCGCCAATCCTCGGCGATCACGAAGCGCCCGGCCTGGCGCGAACTGGGGATCAGGTCGGCATAGCGGCGAAACCGCGCGGGCGTGGCGCGGGGGGCCAGGGCGGCGACCATGGCGCGGGTCATGTCCACGGGTAGCACCCCGGTTTGGACGACCGCGTCTTCGAACCGGGGCAGCATGTCGGCCATGTCGCGCAAATCTTCGCGCCCGGCATGAAAGTCCCAGGGCGTGGCGAGAAGCGCCAGGGCGCTGACGTCGTGCGGGTGCAAATGGGCCAATCCCAAGGCGAGCAACCCGCCGTGCCCATGACCGATCAGGGCGACCGGCCCCCCGTTCAGTCCGACAGCAGCATCCAGGGCACGGCCCAGCCGTCCGGCAATCAGGTCCGACAGGTTTTGCGAGACCTCCGTCCCCTCGGGCATGCCCCAATCCACGGCCAGGGGGCGCAGGCCCCTCGCCGCCAGATCACGCAGCAGGCTGTGCTCCGCATCCGCGTCGAACAACCAGCTGCGTTGCGCCGGGGATGGGATAAGGATGGAAATAGGGCCATTTGAATCAATGGCTTGAGGCGTATCGCCATAGTCGAGCAGGCGGGTCGATCCGTCATGCCAAACGGTTTTCGGTTCCGTCGGGCGCGGGGGGCGGTCGGCCAGACGATACAGGCGCACGCCCTGGGTGAAAGCGTCCAGGCGTTTGCGGGCTTCGGCCGTTGCAGCCCGGTAAAAGGCGTCAGCTGGAACGTTTGCGAGGGCTTTTTGCAGTTCGCTTGCGCGTGCCGCCAGTTCCGGCCGGACTTGATCCGGCTTCAAGGGCGGCCAGCCGCTGCTCGAGCTCGTCAATGCGGCGAGCGAGCCCAGCAAGGTCGAGGTCTCCATCGCCATCAGCAGCGGCAGGGGACGCGGCCCCGACACCGGCTGCACGGGCGGTTGCGGCGCCCTGTCCGTCTTTCGCTTGGTCATCGCTTTCGCTGTCCGTGGTCGTCCCGGGCGCACCTTGAGATGGGCTTTGAGGAGCGGATTTCGCGGCGTTCATGGCCTGTTGCGCCAGGGCCGCGAAGGCTGTGGCCGAACCGGTCATCATCTGCGTCATTTGCGACATGGTTTGCGCGATCTGGGGATCGGCGGCTATGGATTTTGCATGATCCTGCCACAGGTCCAGATACTGTTTGGCCAGTTGATCCATGTCGGGCTGGTCGGCCATGGCGGGGTCCTTCGATTGAGCCATCCGGTGGGGAAAGATATCATTCGCGTCGGGTGAGGGGGAACATTTCATTGCGGCGCAACAACGGACGCGCTAGTTTTTCGCAACGCAACGATTTTTCCGGGGGAGACCAATGGCGGATAAAAAGCCCTCAGAAGGTGATCCGATCATCATTAAGAAGTACGCCAACCGGCGACTTTACAACACGGCCACGTCCAGCTACGTGACCCTCGATTACTTGGCCCAGATGGTCAAGGACGGTGACGAATTCGTCGTCAACGATGCAAAAACCGGCGAGGATATTACCCGCCAGGTTCTGACGCACATCATCGTCGAAGAGGAAAGCAAGGGCACCAACCTGCTGCCCATCAGCTTCCTTCGCCACCTCATCAGCTTCTATGGCGACAGCCTGCAGGCGGTGGTTCCGAATTATCTGGAACAGACCATGCAGTCCTTCGCGACCAATCAGGAAGCGCTGCGCAAAACGATGGAAGACGCCCTGGGCGGCTTCAATCCGTTTGGTCAGTTCGAGGAAGTGTCGAAGCAAAACATGGCGATGTTCGAGAACGCGATGAAGATGTTCTCGCCGTTCTATGCCGAAGGCAATGCGCCGACGGCTTCCCAGCAGCCCCGTACCGAAGACGCCCCCGCCCCGCAGGCCGGTGGTGATTTCGACGATATGCGGGCCAAGCTGGAAGCCATGCAGAAGCAGCTGGACTCCCTGTCCGGGGACAAGAAGTAGCCGACTATTTCTTGTCGTCCAGTTCTCGGACGACCCGAAAGCTCAGCCAATAGCTTTTAACGGCGGCGGGGTTCTTGGCCCGTGACGCTGCGCGCGACTGCCGTGCGTAGTAATACCAGGACCCGCCCCGGATCACGCGCACGTCGCAATCGCCGTCGGTGCGCGCACTGCCGTCGCGCGGCGCATCCTGGTAGCTCGGAACCCAGCAATCGGAAACCCATTCGTAGGCATTGCCGTTCATGTCGTACAGGCCGAACGGGTTGGGCGCGTATTGGCCAGCCGGGGCGTTGCGATGCCCGGGCCATGCCCCAACGCAATTACGGCAGTTGAGGGCGCCGTCCTCGGCCTTGTCGCCGAACCAATAAGCTGTCTTGGTTCCGGCGCGGGCGGCGTATTCCCATTCCGCTTCGCTCGGCAGGCGATAGGTATGCCCGGTCTTTTTCGACAGCCACCGGGCGTAGCCTTCGGCCATGGAAAAGTCGATGTTGACCACCGGTTGCCGGCCCCGGCCCCAATTATGGTCGTGCGGGTTGTGGGTGCAGCCGCCATCGGCCAGGCAGGCCTCCCATTCGTCGAAGGTGATTTCGAACCGGCTGAGGGCGAACGGTTTTTTGAAGAACACCGGGTGCTTGGGTTGCTCGGCGGGCAGCAGGTCGCTGCCCATGATGAAGACGCCCTTGGGAACCACCACCATTTCCGGGCACTGCGGGCAGTCCTGAAAGACTTCCGGGGCTTGAACGGTCTTGGTTGCGGCCTTGGCCGGGCCGGCGACGGCAAGGCCGATCAGCACACACAAAATGGACAAAATGGCGGGAGAAGAGAGGAAGCGTCGTGTCATCGGTTTTTTGAAATGCCGGTGGTTAAAAACGGGTCTGTTAAGATAGTCTGATATGCAACGCCGGTCGATGGCCAGAGCGATGGTCAGAGCGATGCGTCGCATAAAACAGTAGGAGCAGGAACCGCATGTCATCTTCGGATGGTTTCGTCTTTTCGGGAATCCTCGACGGTAAGGGCGGAGCCCGCGCGCTCGACGTCGATCAATTGGCGATCGAACAGGCGCCGGGCATGGTCGAATGGGTGCATCTGGACATCACCAAGGAACCGGCCCGCAAGTGGCTGCACGATCAATCGGATATTCCCGCCCTGGCGGTCGAGGGATTGCTCGCCCCGGATACGGAACCCCGATGCGCCGAATTGGATGACGGCATTCTTCTGATCCTGCGCGAGGTCAATACCCACGAAAACGCCAGCGCCCATGACATGATTTCGCTGCGGCTGTGGATTGGCCCGGCCAGGATCGTCACCGCGCGATTGCGCCATCTGGAGGCGATCGAGGATATCAAGGTCGCGCTGGCCAAGAAAAACGGCCCTGGTTCGGTCGGGCAGTTCCTTTGCGCCGTCGGCCACAACATGGCCCGGGAAAAAGCGCAGATCCTGGCGGGCGTCGCCGACGAATTGGATGAGATCGACGAGGACCTGGCCCAGGCGGACGAGACCAAATCGTTGCGTTCGCGCATCGCCGGGTTGCGCCGCCGCGCCATTCAATTGCATCGGTTTTTCAAGCCGCAGCGCGCGGCCTTCGCCGATATCGCCGAACGCCGTCCGGCCTGGATCGACGAGACGGCGGCGGATGAACTGGCTGAAATCTCGGCGGAGTTCGGACGCCTGGCCGCGGATATCGAAGCCATCCTGGGCCGCGCCCAGGTCACGCAGGACGAATTGCGTTCGCTCGAAAATCAGCGCGCGACGGATATCACCACGACCCTGACCGTGGTCGCGGCGATCTTCCTGCCGCTCGGTTTCGTCACCGGCCTTTTGGGGATCAACGTCGGCGGTATTCCGTTGGCGGAATCCAAGCTCGGGTTCTGGGCGATCAGCGGCGGACTGCTCGTCTTGGGCGTCGGCCTTTGGCTCTACTTCCGGAACCGTCGCTACCTGTAACGTTTCAGCCCGCTTTTCCATTCAGCCGGTCGACGGCCCAGCGCGCGGCGCCCGCGACCAGATCCGAGGCGTCGTCGATGCAGCCCTGCGCCGCCGGGGCCAAACCGGGATCGTCCGAATTGCCGATGGCAATCATGACGTTGCGGACGAAACGGTCGCGCCCCGTGCGCTTGATCGGCGATCCGGCGAACATCTCGCGAAAGGCCGCGTCGTCCAGCCGGGCCAGATCGGCCAGCCGCGGGGCGTCGGCCAGGGCCGGGCGCGGGGCGAAGGCCGGCTCGTCCGACGGTTCGGCGAATTTGTTCCACGGACAGGCGGCCAGACAATCGTCGCAGCCATAGATGTGATTTCCCATCCGTTCCATCAGCTCCGGTGCGATGGCGTCCTTATGCTCGATGGTCAGGTAGCTGATGCAGCGCGTCGCCGCCAATTGATAGGGGGCCGGAAAAGCGTCGGTCGGACAGGCCCGCAAGCAGGCGTCGCATGACCCGCAATGATCGACTTCCGGCGGGTCCGGCGGCAGTTCCGCCGAGGTCAGGATTTCGCCCAGAAACAGCCACGAGCCGAATTCACGGGACACCAGGTTGGTATGCTTGCCCTGCCAGCCCAAACCCGCCCGGCGGGCCAGGGGCTTTTCCATCAAGGGGGCCGTGTCGACGAATACGCGCACGTCGGGAAGGCTGTCATCGCCCTTGGCGGCTTCGGCCTGGAACCAACGGCCCAACTGCTTCAGGCGCTTTTTCAGGACGTCGTGGTAATCCTTACCCCGGGCGTAGACGCTGACGTTGGCGCGGTCGGTTTCCTTCAGGGTATTCAGCGGATTGGTCGCCGGCCCGTAATTGGCGGCCAGGACAATCGCTGTGCGCGCACCCGGCACCAGCGCCGCCGGATCGCCGCGGACCGGGCCGCGCGGGCCGTCGGCCATCCAACCCATGCCGCCGTGGTGCCCGGCCTTGAGAAACCGTTCCAAGGCCTGACGGTCGTGCGGGTCGGCGGTGGTGCTCGTCACGCCGACGGCGTCGAAGCCGAGGGTCCGGGCCTCGTCGATCAGTCGCCGTTTCAGGTCGTGATGGGGTTCTGGTGTCATCCGGTTCTCGTCCGCGCCGCCGCGATGTGCTACGGAGGGCGACAGTAACATATGCGAATGCCGGGAGAACGATCTGTGGCGCAGGAAAAAACAGCGGTGGTTCTTTTGTCGGGCGGTCTGGATTCCACGACCGTTTGCGCGATCGCGCGCGACAAGGGCTATCGCGTTCTAGCCCTGTCGTTCCGTTATGGCCAGCGCCATTCGATCGAATTGGAGGCCGCCCGCCAGATCGCCGACAAGATGGACGCGGCCCGCCATGCGGTGGCCGACATCGACCTGCGGCTTTATGGCGGATCGGCCCTGACCGATGATATCGACGTGCCCAAGGACCGCGAGGCCAAAGATATGGCCGACGGCATCCCCGTGACCTATGTCCCGGCCCGCAACACCATATTTCTGGCCCATGCCCTGGCCCTGGCCGAGACGGGCGGAGCCAACGACATCTTCATCGGCGTCAATGCCCTGGACTATTCAGGTTATCCGGATTGCCGCCCGGCCTTTATCAAGGCGTTCCAGCGTCTGGCCAATCTGGCGACCAAGGAAGGGGTCGAGGCCATGGCCCATGGCGACGACGGCCCGTTCCATATCCAGGCTCCGCTGATGGAGATGACCAAGGCCGAGATCATCCACGCCGGGCAGGCCCTGGGCATCGACTATGGCATGACCTGGAGCTGCTACGACCCGCAGCCGGCGAAAGACGGACAGGGCGTGGTTCAATGCGGGCGCTGCGATTCCTGCCTTCTGCGCAAGAAGGGTTTCGCCGACGCCGGGGTCGATGACCCCACGATCTATGCCGTCTAGGTAACGGCGGGCCGGGCGATGACCTATAGCGTCAAGGAAATCTATTACACCCTGCAGGGCGAGGGCGCGCAGACGGGCCGCCCGGCGGTGTTCCTGCGCTTCGCCGGATGCAACCTGTGGACCGGGCGCGAAGCCGACCGGGCCAAGGCGCAATGCCGGTTCTGCGATACTGATTTCATCGGCACCGACGGCCCCGGCGGCGGCACGTTCAAGGAACCGGAGAGCCTGGCCGCGGCGGTGGCTGCCGCATGGCCGGAACAGGGCGGGTCCCCTCTGGTCGTATGCACCGGCGGGGAGCCGTTGTTACAGGTCGATCGTCCCTTGATCGATGCGTTGCATCGGGCCGGGTTTAGGGTCGCCGTGGAAACCAACGGCACCGTCGCCGCGCCCAATGGGCTGGATTGGATTTGCGTCAGCCCCAAGGCGGGCACCGAGGTGGTGCAGCGATCCGGCGACGAGTTGAAGCTGGTTTTCCCGCAAGACGGCATTGGCCCCGACGAGGTCGAGGCCTGGGATTTCGAGCGCTTCCTGTTGCAGCCGATGGACGGCCCGGACCGCGACGACAATACCAAAGCCGCCGTCGAATACTGCCTGGCCCATCCCAGATGGAGCCTGTCGTTGCAGACCCACAAGCTTCTGGGCATTCCTTGAGTCTCGGAAAGAGAGCGAAATCTCGTTGTAAAATCAACCAGCTTGGTGATTAACTAATGTAGATGGGGTTGGCTGTTTGCGAGAGTACTAGGCTTTTCGACCATGTCCGAAGACGCACAGGGGCGCCTGACCCCTGACTCCCGCCCGGGTTTAGGCTCAGGGCCCGCAGCCAAACGCCCCTTGTTTCGCTTGCCGATGGCCTGGAGCCTGATCCTTGCCTTCGTGCTGATTACCCTGGCCGTTTTCTCGGCGATCATCTTTTTCAATCACTACAACAACGCGGCTTTGACCTTCGGATACACGGCGAAGGCCATTGGCGATGTCGCCCGCCGGGTCAAACTGCGGGTCGATCAAGCGATGAGCCCGGCCCTTGCCCTGGCCGCCGACGCGGACAATCTGGCGCGCAGTTCGGACGGGCTGCCGTTCGGTCCCGATAGCCGCCGCTACGCCGCCGGGTTCATGGAAGCGAACCCGCAGATTTCGTCCGTCTACTTCGCGGTCGGGCCGACGGATTTCATCCAAGTTTACAATGCCATCCCTGGTGAAAAGATCGACTGGGGCGGGATCGCGGTGCCGCGTCAGGCGCGCTTCGTCGTTCGTCACATGCATGGCCCCGCGGAGAAAAGCCGCGACGAGGCTTGGAGCTTCCTGAACGCCATGAAGCAGCCGGTCGGCGAGACCCTGCACCGGACGCGCAAGTTCGACCCCCGTGTCCGGCCCTGGTACCGGGAGGCGCAGAAGCGCGACGATGTGGTGTTGTCCGCCCCCTATGCCTTTGCAACCCTGAGCACGGTTGGTGTTTCGGCGGCGAAGCGGGTGGACCCGGGACCGGAAGGCCAGCCCGGCGGTGTGCTGGGGGTCGACATGACCCTGTCCAGCCTGTCGCGGGCTTTGGAAGACCTGGATATCGTGGGCAAGGGAACGGCCATCGCCTTTACCGGCGACGGCACGGTGATCGCCCATCCGGATCAGAGCAAGCTGCTGACCCGTGACAAGAACGGAAAGTTGCGCCCTGCCAACGTCAAGAACCTGGCCGACCCGATTGCCGAGGCGATGTACAACGCCGCCAAGGTCGGCTCCAAATTGGCGTCGCAGGTTAAGGCCGAGAATGCGACCTCGGGCGCGGAGACGTTTCGCTTCAATAACGGGCAGCCGGGATTGATATCCTTCGATGTCGGCGAGACGCCGTTCGTCGCCCACGTGGTCCGCCTCGACAGCCGTATCGCCGAAGGCGCTTATTTGGGGATCGCCCTTTTGAAATCGGACGTGTTGCAGGGGGTGGAGAGCCTGACTTTCAACAGTCTGGCGCTGTCGTTGTTGTTCCTTCTGGGCGGGACGGCGCTGATCGTGATCGTTGCCCGCAACATGGCGCGGCCGATTTCCGACTTGGCGCGCGAGACGGATGTGATCCGCCGCCTCGAATTGGACACGCCGGTGATGACCCAATCACGGGTAACCGAGGTTCAGAATCTGGCGGCCGCCATCGGATCGTTGAAGATTACGTTGCAGGGACTGGGCCGCTACATCCCGCGCGGCGTGGTCACCAACCTGATCAAGGAAGGGCACCTGCCCGAATTAGGCGGTCAAAGCCGCATGGTCACGGTGATGTTCACGGACGCGGTCGGCTTTACCAAGCTGGCCGAACTGATGACGCCGCAGGATTTGATGCGCAAGCTGTCGTCCTATTTCGAGGTGCTGTCGTCGCAGGTCCTGGACGAAGGCGGCACCATCGACAAATACATCGGCGATGCGGTTATGGCCGTGTGGAACGGGATCGAGGACGATCCCGAACATGCCGCCCACGCCTGCCGTGCGGCCCTGAAGTGCGCCGCCGAGAACGATCGCCTGAACGATATGTGGCGATCCTTCGGTTGGCCCGAAATGCACACCCGTGTCGGCCTGCACATGGGCGATGCGGTGGTTGGAAACATCGGGTCGCGGACCCGTATGGACCACACCACCATCGGCGCCTGCGTCAATACGGCGTCGCGCCTGGAAGGGTTGAACAAATCCTACGGCACCCGGATTTTGATCAGCGACGTGGTGCGCGAAAACATCGACGGCATGTTCCTGACCCGTCCGGTCGATCTGGTCCGGCCCATGGGCAGCACCCAACCGATCATGATCCATGAACTGTTCGGGACGTTGGACGGCGATGAATTGATTGGCGCGAGCGAGGCCGACATTGCACGCTGCGCCCGCTGGACGGAAATCTACGAGCATTATTGTTCGCGCAATTGGGCCGAGGCGATCGAGCGGATCGAGGCCTTTCTCAAGGAGTACCCGGACGACAGTGTGGCCATGGTCTACCTGAACCGCGCCCGCCGCTATGCCGCGACCCCGCCCGTCGACGATTGGGACGGGATCGAGGATTCCGACCGCAAATAGGCGAATTTACGCCCCGCGTTCATTTTTCTTCGTTCGGTAACTTGACCCCGATCAATCGCGTAACCATCTTCGGGAAGTGATATCAGAATGTCCGTTCTGATGCTGGGGATTTGCCCGGCACGGCGCCATAGGGGGCGGCGGAAAGAACGGCGACAGATAGGGAAGTCAAAAATCATGCCGACACTTAACATCAACGGCGTCGACCATCAGGTCGATGCGCCGGATGACATGCCGCTTCTGTGGGCGATCCGCGATCTGGTCGGATTGACCGGCACCAAATTCGGCTGCGGCCAGGCTCTCTGCGGGGCCTGCACCGTGCATCTGGATGGTCAACCCAGCCGCTCGTGCCAGACCTTCGTGGGCGATTTGAAGGGTGTGAAGATCACCACCGTCGAAGGCCTGGACGGCAAAGTCGCCCAGACGGTTCAGCAGGTTTGGACCGATATGGACGTGCCGCAATGCGGCTATTGCCAATCGGGTCAGGTCATGGCCGCCGTCGCCTTGCTGACCGAAACGCCCAAGCCGACCGACGCAGACATCGACGCGGCGATGGACGGCAACCTCTGCCGTTGCGCCACCTATCAACGCATCCGGGCCGGTATCCACGAAGCCGCCCGCCGGTTGGAGGCCTGAGCCATGTTGCCCAAGGTACTTGAATCCTTGAACACGGTCGGCTCGGTGCAAACCAGCCGCCGCGCCTTTCTGGTCGCCTCGGCCGCAGCCGCCGGCGCTTTCGTTATCGGTTTCGGCAGCGCGCCGGTCCGCGCCGCGGGTGCATCCGCGGGCGTCTCGGCGGCCCCGGCCCCGTTCGACGCCTATCTGACCATCGCCGCCGACGGCAAGGTCACGGTCTTGTCGTCGCAGTTCGACATGGGACAGGGCTCGTACAACGGCCTTGCCACGTTGGTGAACGAAGAACTGGGCGCCGCCTGGGACGATATTACCGTCGTCGGTGCGACGGGCGATCTGAAACTGTATGGCAACCTCGCCTGGGGTGGGGCGGTCCAGGGGACGGGAGGATCGTCGTCGATGACGACCTCGTTCGACCGCTATCGCCGCGCCGGTGCGGCGGCCCGCATGATGCTGGTCTCCGCCGCTGCGGACGAATGGAAACTGCCGGCGGCGGAAATCATCGCCAAGGACGGCAAGCTCAGCCATCCGTCCGGCCAATCGGCGAGCTTCGGCCAAATGGCGGCCAAGGCAGCCCACCAGCCGGTGCCCCAGGATATCCCCCTCAAGGGCCGCGACGACTGGTCGCTGATCGGCAATCCGAACCTGCGCCGGTTCGATAGCCGGGCCAAGACCAACGGCACCCACGATTTCACCATCGACGTGAAACTGCCGGGCATGCTGACCGCCGTGATGATCCACCCGCCGAAGTTCGGCGCGGTCGTCAAGACCTTCGACGCATCCAAGGCCAAGGCGATGAAGGGGGTGGTCGATGTGGTCGCCACGCCGCGCGGTATCGCCGTGGTCGGCGAACATATGTGGGCGGCCCTGGCGGCGCGCGATGCGGTTGCGGTGACCTGGGACGAAAGCAAAGCCGAGACCCGGGGCTCCGCCGCGATCCTGGCCGACTATGCCAAACGGGCGGCGGGCGCACCGCAAGCCGTGGCCCGTAACGACGGCGACGCGGCCAAGGCTTTGGCCGGTGCGGCCAAGACGATCGAGGCGACCTATCGGTTCCCCTATCTGGCCCATGCGGCGATGGAGCCCCTCAATGCCGTGGCGCGGATGAACACCGACGGTACGCTGGAAGTCTGGGGCGGCCTTCAACTGCCGGGGCTGTACCAGGCCGTGGCGGCCCAGGTCGCCGGGATCAAACCGGATCAGGTGGTGATGCACATCTTGAAGACCGGTGGCGGCTTCGGCCGGCGCGGGACCCCCGATGCTGACGTCATCGCCGAGGCCGTGATGGTCGCCAAGGCGATCGGCTACAAGGCCCCGGTCAAGGTACAATGGACCCGCGAAAACGACATGCGGGGCGGGCGGTATCGTCCGGCCTATGTCCATCGCCTGCGTGCGGGCCTGGACGCCGGGGGCAACCTCGTCGCCTGGGATCATCATATCGTCGGTCAGTCGATCGTCGCCGGAACGCCGTTCCAAGGATTGATCCGAAACGGCATCGATCAGACCTCGGTCGAAGGGGCGTCGAACCTGCCCTATGCGGTGCCCAACATGCACGTCGGCCTGACCTCGACCCAGGTCGGCATTCCGCCCCTGTGGTGGCGGGCGGTCGGCTCGACCCATACGGCCTATGCAACGGAGACCTTCCTGGACGAAGTCGCCGTGGCCTCGGGCGCCGATCCCTTGGACCTGCGTTTGTCGTTGCTGAAGGACCATCCGCGCCATGCGGCGGTGCTGAAGCTGGCGGCGAAGAAAGCCGGATGGGGCAGGCCCCTGCCGCAGGGTCATTTCATGGGTCTGGCCGTGCATGAAAGCTTCCACAGCTACGTCGCCCATGTCGCCGAGGTTTCGGTCAAGGGCGGCGACGTCCGCGTGCATCGCGTGGTCGCGGCGGTGGATTGCGGCACCGCCGTGAACCCCGACGTAATCAAGGCGCAGATCGAGGGCGGCACGGGCTTCGGCCTGGGTGCGATCCTGGCGGAAGAACTGATCGTCGCCCCGGACGGCAAGGTCGAAACGGGGAACTACGACACCTATACCCCGCTGCGGATCAGCGCCATGCCGCAGGTCGAGGTGCATATCGTGCCGTCGACCGAACCGCCGACCGGCGTGGGCGAGCCGGGTGTGCCGTCGATCGGGCCCGCCGTCGCCAATGCGGTGCGCAAGGCGACGGGCCGTCCCGTCACCACCCTGCCGTTGGCGCGGGGCATGCAGTCCTGACGGATGGATAATCGGGCCGGGCGGGGATGTGCGTCATCCCCGCCCGCGCACCGTTGATTGTGCGACTTATTGATCGACGATGAAGCCGTCTTTGTGCGGGCGCATGCTGACCTTGCGCGCGAAGGCGGGATAGGCCTCGGCCGCGCCGGGGGCCAACTTCACCCCCAGGCCCGGGGTTTTCGGGATCTCGACGAAGCCGTCCTTGAACACCGGCACATTGGTGACCAGTTCCTTGCCCGCCAGATCGGTGGTCGGCTCGTTCGACGTGCCCTTGTCTTCGAAGCCGACGCCGACCGTCGGATATTCCTGAATGGCGAAGTTCGGAATGCTGGCGTCCAGATGCAACCCGGCGAACAGGCAGACCGGCGACAGCGGGTTGTGCGGTACGACCTGAACGTCGTGGGCTTCGGCCAGGGCCGCGATCTTGCGGGCCCCGGTGATGCCGCCGCACAGGCAGATCGACGGGCGCACGTAGGAGACGCCCTCGCGGGTCAACAGGTTCTGGAAATCAAAGATCGAGGTATAGCGCTCGCCGGTCGCCAGCGGGATCGAGATGCGATCATTGACGCGGGCCATGGCGTCGAAGCTGTCCGGACGGATCGGGTCTTCGTAGAACATGGGGCGGTAGGGTTCCAACTCGCGGGCGAAGGCGACCGCTTCCGCCGGGGTCAGGCGGCGGTGGATTTCGATACACAGGTCGAAGTCCTGCCCGACCGCTTCGCGCACGGTGGCGACCACGCGCACGGCGTCGTCGCGTGTCTGCGCATAGGTTTTGAAGTAGGGCTGGTCCCGCTCTTCGTCGAGGAACGGGTTGAAATGCCCGATGGCGGTGAAGCCCAGGGCCTTCAGCTTCTTGCAGTTCTCGACCATTTCATCGAGGGATTCCGCCTTCACATGGCCGTAGACCCGCGCACGGTCGCGCGTCGGGCCGCCCAGCAACTCGTGGATCGGCACGCCCAGCGCCTGGCCCTTGATGTCCCACAGCGCGATGTCGATGGCGGAAATTGCGCCGCAGATCGCCGCGCCGCGGAAATGGCTGAACCGGTGCATGATGTTCCAATGATGCTCGATCGCCGTCGGGTCCTTGCCGACCAGATAGTCGGCGAACTTCTCAATGGCGGTCTGGGCGGCTTCAAGCTGTCCCCAGCTGCCGCATTCGCCCAGTCCGGTGAAACCGGCGTCGGTTTCGACCTCGACGAACAGGAACTTGCTCACCATATAAGATTGGATTCGGGTAATTTTCATTGTTCTTCCCTGGATGCTTTTTGATGGGTGTCGGAGTATAGGGACATGCGGCCCCGAAAACGCAACCGTCACTTGGGCGTTTGTTTAGAGGTTTTCCATTTTTGTCGCCGAGGTTCATCCCATGACCGTCCAATCGCCGCCAGACAGCCAGCATTCGGACCGCATTCCCCTGCGCATGCCGTTGCATCCGGGGATCGACGAAGAGCTGATCGAACGACTGGTTCGAACCTTCTACGACCGGGTGCGGGCTGACGAGGAATTGGGCCCGATCTTCGCCCGGGTCATTGCCGACGATTGGGAACCGCATCTGCGCAACATGATGGATTTCTGGTCGTCGGTGACGATGATGACCGGCCGGTTCAAGGGCCGGCCCATGCCCAAGCACAAGGCGCTGCACGACCTGCGGCCCAAACATTTCGGGCGCTGGCTGGGACTGTTTCAGGTTACGGCACGGGACATCTGCCCGCCTGAGATCGCGGTCATCTTCATCGACCGTGCCGAGCGGATTGCCGCCAGCCTGGCGCTGGGCATTTTCGGACTACCGGAAACGAACGGATAAGGTGCCGGTCAGGCGGAGGCGCACTTGATGCATTGCGCGGCATGGGGCACGGCTTCCAGCCGCGCCGGCGCAATGTCGGCCCCACAGGTCACGCATTCGCCATAAGTGCCGTCGGCGATCCGCGCCAGGGCGGATTTGATCTGGGCGATTTCCGTCTGCGCGGCGATGCCCAAATCTTCCAGCACTTCGTCGCCTTCCATTTCCGTGGCCCGTTCCTCGAAGTCCTGAGGATCCGGCTCACGCAGCGTCTGATCGATTTCGACGACATCCTGTTTCAGCTCCGCAAGGCGGGCTTCCAGGACCGGTTTCATTTTTTCCCCAAGGTTCATGGATATTTCCCTTCGTTCTGGAACGTGCCTGAAAGCAACGTCCGGCAATTGTCTGAGTATAGTCGAAAAAAATGCGCCGCGCCGCCTTGAGCTAAGTCAATAACGTGGGTTTGTCTGATGGGGGATGCAACGCCCTGGAGCCTGTTCGGGCTTTTATCCGTCACGCGAATGTTCTAGGTAACGCCATCATGGAACGGTTCTTCGATTTCACTTTCGTCGCGGCGCAGCGCCTGCCGAACGTCGGCGACGCCCATCGGGCGGCGACCCTGCACGGTCATACCTTCACGGGGACCGTGCGCCTGTCCGGCGCAGTCGACGCGGAGGCCGGTTGGGTGATTGACCCGCAGGATATGAAACGGGCGGTGAACGCCGTGCTGGCCGAGGTCGACCATCAGTTCCTCAACGAGCTGCCGGGCTTGGACAATCCGTCGACCGAGAACCTGTGCCGTTATCTGAAATCCCGCCTGGCCGAACAATTGCCGGGCCGGGTCGAGGTCGAATTGTGGGAAAACCCCGCCGTCGGCTGCACCACGGAGGCCCCCCGCGCATGAGCGTCAACGCGATGACCGTCTACCACGGCTTTTCCTTTGAAAGCGCGCGCCGCCTGCCGCGCCTGCCGGACAGCCATATCTGCTCGCGCCTGCATGGCAATACGTTCCTGTTGCGGGTCGCGGTGACCGGTCCGGTTCGCGAATCGGAAGGCTGGGTTGTCGATTTCGCCGACGTCGCGGCCAAGGTCGACCCCGTTTTAGCCGAGATCGATCACCAGTATCTGAACGACGTTCCCGGCCTTGAAAATCCCACGACCGAGAACATCGCGGTCTGGCTGTGGGATAAATTATCGAATCATCTTCAAGGACTTAGCGAGATCGAGATTCGTGAAAACGCCGTCACCGGATGCGTCTATCGCGGCGGCTGACCCCACGATCACGGCGCTTTGATTGATCGCCCGATCCGCTTTTTCTTGCCCGATTCAATCGCTTAACACAAAATCTCGCCCGACCCCTCTCGGATTCGCGCAACATGTCGGGGAGAACCCCACATCTGTGCGCGTTGGTCATTGCGGCAACAAGGAGACGCGCCATGGAATTCCTGATCCTCCAATCCAAGAAGGACCCGGATTTCTACCTGATTACCGATGAAAAGAACTATCACCGGGCGGTTCTGGAATATCGTGAAAGCCAGCCGGGGGATGAATTGACGCGGATCGCCGAAGGTACGGGCGGCCCGGTTCTGTCGACGATCCCCAACTTGTCGGTGGTCAAAAGCTTTATCGACCTGATCGGCTATTTCGGCCATGTGGTCGATGCGCCGCGTCCCTGGCCGACCCAGGTCATCGACGACGAAGCCGCCGCGGGCTGATCGCGGAACCGACGGGGGCGGCCCGGGCCACCCCCGCCATCCCAACCAGGAGCACTGTTTCCGATCTGCCTTTGCAGGCATCGCGGACGCCTGAACGGTATCAATCGCCGTTCGGCCGGTGAAACGGATGTTTTCGGATACTGCGAGCGATAAAACCGATTAACGGCTCAGCCGCGCCCGCGATAGGTCGGCACGCCCTGGTCCGGGATCCAAATGCCCTTGGGCGGCTCGCCCGTCTGGTGGAAGACATCGATGGGGATGCCGCCGCGCGGATACCAATAACCGCCGATGCGCAGCCAGTTCGGTTGGGCGGCGCGGCTGATCTTCTGGGCGATATCCAGGGTGCACTTTTCGTGGAATCCGGCGTGATTGCGAAAGCTGCTCAGATATAGCTTCAGCGATTTGCTTTCGACGATCAGGCCGTTCGGTACGTAGTCGATCACCAGATGCGCGAAATCCGGCTGTCCGGTGACTGGGCAGACCGAGGTGAATTCCGGGCATGTGAAGCGGATCAGATAGGGCGTTTCGTGATGCGGGTTGGGCGCGCATTCCAGCACCGCCGCCTCGGGCGAGGCAGGGATTTCCGACTGGCTGCCCAGTTGGGTGAGGTGTTCTTCGGTCATCCGTCCGCTCCGTTGTCGATCGGCGGAATATCGCCTTCCGCCTGCTGGCGTTCAAACGTCATCTTGAATTCGGCGAATGCGCCTTGTTCGATCGCGCCGCGCATGCCGGCCATCAGTTCCTGATAGTAATGCAGATTGTGCCAAGTCAGCAGCGTCCCGCCCAGGATTTCCCGCGCCTGCACCAAATGATGCACATAGGCCCGTGAATAATTCGTGCAGGCATAGCACGAACAATCGGGGTCGATGGGGCGGGGATCATCCTTGTGCCGGGCGTTGCGCATGTTCAGCGTGCCGCGCCGGGTAAAGGCCTGATCGGTCCGCCCCGACCGGGTCGGCAGGACGCAGTCGAACATATCGACGCCGCGTTCGACCGCGCCGACCAGATCCGACGGTTTGCCCACGCCCATCAGATAGCGGGGCTTGTCCTGCGGCAGATGCGGGGTGGTCGCATCCAGGGTCTGGAACATCAACTCCTGGCCTTCGCCCACGGCCAGGCCGCCGATGGCGTAGCCGTCGAAGCCGATGGCGACCAGGGCCTCGGCCGATTCACGGCGCAGGTTCGGAAAGACCCCGCCCTGAACGATCCCGAACAAGCCGTAGCCGGGGCGCTTTTCAAAGGCGTCGCGACAGCGCTGAGCCCAGCGCATGGATAGCTCCATGGAGGTGCGGGCTGCCTTTTCATCGACGCCGAAGGGCGTGCATTCGTCCAGGGCCATGGTGATGTCGGCATCCAGGGCGTTCTGGATGTCCATGGCGATTTCGGGCGTCAGCTCGTATTTCGCCCCGTCGATGTGGGAGCGAAACGTCACGCCCTTTTCGGTCAGCTTGCGCAGGTCTTTCAGCGACCAAACCTGAAAGCCGCCGGAATCGGTCAGGATCGGCCCGGGCCAGTTCATGAACTTGTGCAGACCGCCCAGGCGGCGGATGCGCTCGGCACCCGGTCGCAGCATCAGGTGATAGGTGTTGCCCAGGACGCATTGCGCGCCGGTCTCGGCGACCGCTTCGGGGGTCATCGCCTTGACCGTCGCCGCCGTGCCGACGGGCATGAAGGCCGGGGTTTCCATCGGCCCATGCGCCGTGTCCAGCCGCCCGCGGCGGGCGTGGCCGTCGGTCGTATGGACGGTGAATGTCATGTCGTTGGTCATGGCGCGGAATATGAGGCGACCGCCCCCGGGAAAGCAAGCGCCCATCCGCCCTTTTTATCGGGCGGATGGGCGTTGCTTAGTTTCCCCAAGGAAACAGGTCGGTTGCAGGCGCGCCATTGCGCCCGCAAGCGTTAGGCCGCGCGCAGGTCCTGCAGCATGACCGAGATCGCGGACTTCAGGCTGCTGGCCTGGTTCGACAGGTTCCCGGCGGCGGTCGAAACCTCGCCGGCGGCGCTGCCGGTGTCCTCGGACGCATGACGCACAGTCTGGATGTTGGAATGGACCGATTCCGTATGCGTCGCGGCATCCTGGCTGGAACGGGCGATTTCCCGCGTGGCGGCGGACTGTTCCTCGACCGCGGCGGCGATCGCCTCGCTGACCGAATTGATCTCGTCGATCGTTTCGGAAATACCCTGGATTTCGCGGGCGGCGTCCTGCGACACGGCCTGCATGGTGGCGATTTCCTCGGCGATTTCCTGGGTCGCACGGGCGGTCTGATTGGCCAGGTTCTTGACCTCGGACGCGACGACGGCAAAGCCCTTGCCCATTTCACCGGCGCGGGCCGCTTCGATGGTCGCGTTCAGGGCCAAAAGGTTGGTCTGTTCGGCGATGTCGTTGATCATCTGCATGACGTTGCCGATCTTTCCGGCCGCTTCGGTCAGGCGAACCATGGTCCGGTCGGTTTCCCGCGCCTTGCGGGACGCGTCCTGCGCCACGTCATGGGCCCGGGCGACCTGGGTCGAGACCTCGGCCATGCTCGCGGTCATTTCCTCGGTCGCGCTGGCCACGGTCTGGACGTTGCCGGTTGCCTGTTCGACGGCGGTGGCGGTGTCGGTCGAGCGGGCCAGCGTTTGCGACGCCAGATCGGACAGGCTGCGCGACACGCTGGACATGTTGCTTGCCTGATCGTTGACGCTATCGACGATCGGGCCGACCTGGTTTTCGAACCGTGCGGCCATGTCCAGCAACAGGCGGCGGCGTTCTTCCAGGTTGGCTTTCTCCATTTTCTCGCGCTCGTCGCTCAGGCGCTCGACCTCGGCCTTGGAGCGCTCGGCGGCGTCGACCGCTTCGGCGCTGTGGCGGAAGGCCAGGACCAACCGGTAGGTCAGCCACATCAGGATCGCCGTTTCCAGAACCACGATAACGGCGTGGAACACGACGCGCATGAAGTTGGCGCCATCGGGGAATATGGCGAAGGGAATGGTGAAGTTCAGCAGCAGGTGGTGCACGGCGACCGTCGCGGCGGCGACCAGAACGGTCTGCCAGCAGCAGAACGCAGCAACCATCGCCAGTACGGCGAAGAAATACATATGCACGTCGATCTGCCAGGGATGGCCCCAGAACATATAAAGCAGGGCGCCGACGTTGATCATCGCGCCGGCGGCGATCAGAAAGCGGGATGCCGCCGCCGTGGGGTTGGCGCGCCAAGCAAGGGTCGACGCAACCGCGACCAGGCCGATGATGCCGGCTCCGGTTACCAGATCGCCTTTGGTCCAAAGATAGGTCAAGCCGGCCAGGGGCAGATGCGCCCAGGCGAACAACACGAAGAAGCGGGTGCTTTTAAGGCGGAGCTCGTTGAGGGCTTCCATTTGACGAATTCCTTTAGTGAGACAACCAGGGGGGAGGGGTCAGGTGCGAGGCATGGAGGCGGGCGCAGTAACGCAGCTTCCCAACGCCAAAGGATTGACGGTGAACAACGCGCCCAAGGCGCTCAATCGTTGCAGGGTATCCGGCTCGTCCAGCGAGACCACGGCGACGAACGGCCAAGCCCCTTCGCGAACCAGACGGCCGCCGGACTCGGCGATACGGCCCAGAACGTCTGTTGCGTTCAGGTGAGGCGGAAATACGACGCCGACCTGCGATTGCCCGGGTTGCGGGCGCAGCATGGCCACGCCAAGCCAGGAGATGCAAACCAGAACAAGTGCCATCGCCGGCATAAGGTCACGTATGCGCATAGCCTTCCCTGTCCGCTCAATCGAGCAGAGCCTGAATGCGTTTCACCGTTTCCCTCAAGAAGCGGCGCAACAATACATGGTTTTATTCGAATGTGTACCGATTAAGGCGGGCCACATACCTCAGTATGTTATTTTTACACCTAAATCGGTGTTTAATCCACCTTATCGCATCGATGCAGCAAGCTGCCGTCACCGTAGGAATAGAAGCGATAGCCTGTGGCGATGGCATGCTCATAGGCGGCCCGCATCTGGTCCATTCCGGCAAACGCCGAGACCAGCATGAACAGGGTCGAGCG
>DJHY01000299.1:32641-32945 GCA_002433335.1 Rhodospirillaceae bacterium UBA6608
GCATGAACAGGGTCGAGCGCGGCAAGTGGAAGTTCGTCATCATCAGATCGACCGCTTTGAACCGGTAGCCGGGCGTGATGAAGATATCCGTGTCGCCGCGATAGGGACGGATGCGTCCGTCGTCGTCCGCCGCCGTCTCCAACAGGCGCATCGCGGTCGAGCCGACGGCGATAATCCGCCCGCCGGCATCTCGGGCCTGATTGATGAAGTCGGCGGCGCGTTCGCTGATTTCGCCCCATTCGGAATGCATCACGTGATGGCGGGTATCTTCCTCGCGGTCCGGTAGGAACGTGCCCGCGCCGAC
>DJHY01000055.1 GCA_002433335.1 Rhodospirillaceae bacterium UBA6608
CGGGCCGCGCTTTCATGTCGCCACCGACCAGGGCGGGCAACGAGGCCGAATGATGCGGGTCGCGGAACGGGCGCCGGCGCGATAGGCCCCCGCCCTGAAGCTCTCCGGCCAAGCTCTGAACCATCGAGACCTCCAAAATCTCTTCCGGTTCCAACGGCGGCAGCAGGCCCGGCAGGCGTTGCGCCAACATCGACTTCCCGGCGCCCGGCGGGCCGACCATCAACAGGTTATGCCCCCCGGCGGCGGCAATTTCCAATCCCCGCTTGGCGGTTTCCTGACCCTTGATGTCGGCCAGGTCCGGGTAGTGCACGGCGTCGTCGGCCTGGGGGCGTTCGGGCATCGACAGGATTTGCGCGCCCTTGAAATGATTGACCAGGGACAACAGGTCGCGGGGGGCGAGAATGTCCGCGCCACCGGCCCAGGCGGCTTCGCCCCCTTGCGGGCCCGGACAAATCAGGCCCAGACCCCGGGCGTTGGCATGAACGGCGGCGGGCAGAACACCGGCAACCGGGGCCAAGGCGCCGTCCAGCGCCAGTTCGCCAAGGACGAGGTAGCGTGACATTTCTTCAGCGGGCAGAACGTCCATTGCGGTCAACATGGCCAGGGCGATGGGCAGGTCGAAATGGCTGCCTTCCTTTTGCAGGTCCGCCGGGGCCAGGTTGACGGTGATGCGCTTGGGCGGCAGGGCCAGCCCCATGGCATGTAGGGCGGCGCGCACCCGTTCGCGGCTTTCGGCGACGGCTTTGTCCGGTAATCCGACTACGGAAAAGGCGGGCAGGCCGCCCGCCATTTGTACTTGAACGTCCACGTCCAGAACCTCGATGCCCTGAAACGCGACGGTGGCAATGCGTGCGACCATTTCGGCGCGTCGTTCCTTTTCCTCTTTCGCGCCGACGGATGTCTGACGCTCCCCGTGTTTACAAATACCTTATTCACGGAAAAGAGGAACCCCTCGTAACGTCGGCCTATGCGTTCGGTCCCGGGCCGATCCCAATTCGGCGCAACCCCAATCTACGTAAGGGATTATGTAAAAATGCTTGCGCTTGCCACAATTTCGTCTTATTCCACAATTTCCTTGGGGATTTTTAAATCGTGCAGCCTTGAACAGTTCTAGCTTCGAATAGCTCTAAGGATTTCGAACATGCGGTCTATGTTTTTGGGTTTTCTTGCCCTGACCCTCATCAGCGGCATTGCGGCCCCCGTTAAAGCGGGAGAGGCCGGTGATCTTCTCGTCCGTTTGCGCGGCATCGGTTTCATGACCGATACCAGCGGCACCACCGATGCGCTGGGCGGCAACGCCAGCACGACCAACGATTACGTGCCGGAATTGGACTTCACCTATTTCTTCACCAAGAACATCTCGGCCGAGCTGATCCTGGCGACGACCAAGCACAAGGTGAAGGTCAAGGATTCGACCAGTGGTGATTTGGACCTGGGTACGGTCTGGGCTCTGCCCCCGGTGCTGACCCTGCAGTACCACTTCAATCCGGACGGAAAGTGGAAGCCGTATGTCGGCGCGGGCATCAACTACACCATCACCTATAAGCATGGTACGGGCCCGAGCGTTCAGAACGTCTCGTACAGCGACGAATTCGGTTACGCCTTCCAGGCTGGTCTCGATTATCAAATCGACGACAAATGGTCGGTCAACTTCGACCTCAAGAAGGTCTTCGTTTCGACCGACATCAAAGCCAACGGCGGTGCCGTCAATGCAAAGGGGACGGACCTCGACCCCTGGGTGATCGGTATCGGCGTCGGTTACACCTTCTGATCAGGGCGTATTGCTCGACAGATTTCGGCGACCCGGGGTTTGGCGTCAGTCCAAATCCCGGGGCCGCTTGAACCGGCGCAATTCGCCGGTTTCTTCCTGAATTTCCGGCCATGTCTCGGCGTCGAACCGTAGTTCCGCCAGCGCACCCGTCGGAAACTTCTCCATCATCCGTTTTATCGCCTTGGTCTTGCCGCCGCCGGTCAACAGATGGGCCAGGTTCTCCATGCCCGGATTATGGCCGATCACCATCAGGCGCGACCATTCCGCTGGGGTTTTCCGGATCAGCGCCAACAGGCTCGTGGCTGCGGCTTCGTATATACCCTTGCGAAAGCGGACCGGTGGCGGGGCATCCCATTGCGCGGCGGTCAGGGCCCAGGTCTCCCGCGTGCGCCGGGCGCTGGAACACAGCACCAGATCGGGCACCAGCCCCTTCGCCGCCATGTAGCGCGCCATGCGCGGTGCGGCTTTGCGCCCGCGCAGCGCCAACGGGCGGTCAAAGTCCTCGACCCAGGGGTCGTCCCAATCGGATTTCACATGCCGCAGAAGAAACAGCGTCTTCATGGCGGACCTCTTTGCCTTTCGGTGTCTACCGGCGGCTTCGCGGCGCTCTCGGCTTCAGGTTGCGCGCCCAAAGATCGAACAGCATGTCCCAGGCGGCCTCTGCCTGCACCGGGGTATGAACAGGCCGCTCGACGAACTGAAATCCGTGCCCGGTCCCTTTCGGCTGCACGACCGTCGCGTTGACCTTGGTCTTCTTGATCGCTTTCTTCAGGGTTTCGACCGTCGTCTGCGGTACATGCGCGTCGGTCTCGGCGAACACGAACAGAAGCTCACCCTGAACCTTGTCCAACAACAGGTGCGGGGAATCTTCCTGATCCGTCACGATCCCGACGCCGTACATCGAGGCGGCGGCCTTGATCCGGCTAGGGAAGCGACCGGCGACGGTGGCGACGTAGCGACCGCTCATGCAATGCCCGACGCAGCCGACAGGCCCGGCGGTGACTTCGCCCTGGCCGTCGAGAAACGCCAATAGTCCCGCGGTGTCGTCGGCGACGTCGGCGTTGGTCAGGGAATCCATGGCGGCGCGAAACACATTGGTCATGGCGTCGGTGCGGCGCGACAGATCGAGGCGGATGGTGCCCAGGCGGTAATACATGTCCGGGACAATGCAGTAATAGCCGGCCTTGGCGATGCGCCGGGCCATCTGGCAAAGCTCTTCGCGGAAACCGGGGGCATCCATATAGAAGATGATCGCCGGTACGGGCGTTTCGGCGGCGCATTCCGGCCAGGCGGCGAAAGCAGGCATGCGTCCGTATCGGGTCGAGACCTCGACCATTGCGTCTTTGAGCGCCATCCTATCCTCCCGGTTGTCGCGGCTTGTTAAACCCGTGCTTCGATCGCGTCCCAAATGTCGCTTTCCAGGCAGACCCCGTCAAAGCGGTTGATCTCCTGCAACCCGGTCGGCGAGGTCACGTTGATTTCCGTCAGGTAGCCGCCGATCACGTCGATCCCGACGAAGATCAGGCCACGGGCCTTCAGCTCCGGCCCCAGGGCGGCGCAAATTTCGCGTTCCCGTTCGGTCAGCTCGGATTTCAGCGGCTGTCCCCCGACATGCATGTTCGATCGGGATTCACCCGCCGCCGGCACACGGTTGACCGCGCCCGCGACTTCACCGTCGATCAGGATGATGCGTTTGTCGCCCTGCCGCACGTCCTTCAAGTAGGCCTGAACAATGATCGGCTCGCGGAACATCTGGGTGAACATTTCCAACAGCGAGTTCAGGTTTTCGTCGTCGGGTTTGATGTGAAACACCCCGGCCCCGCCGTTGCCGTAGAGCGGTTTGACGATGATGTCCTTGTGCTCTTCCCGGAACGCCAGGATGTCTTTGCGGTTGGTCGCGATCAGGGTCGGCGGCATGAATTGCGCGAACCGGGTCACGAACAGCTTTTCGGGGGCGTTGCGAACCTCGGCCGGATTGTTGACGACCAGGGTCTTGGGATGAACCATCTCCAACAAATGGGTCGCGGTGATATAGGCCATGTCGAACGGCGGGTCCTGACGCATCAGAACCACGTCGACGTCGGCCAGATCGATGGCCTGCTTTTCGCCCAGGGTGAAGTGGTTGCCCTTTTCGCGGCGAACTTCCATCGGCTCGGCCCAGGCGGTCACCCGCCCGTGCTGATAGGCCAGATCGCCCGGGAGGTAATGCAGCAGCTTGTGGCCGCGCTTTTGCGCCTCCAGCGCCATGACGAACGTGCTGTCGCCGTTGATGTCGATAGACGACACGTGATCCATCTGGATCGCCACGGTAAGCGCCATGGGATAGTCCTTTCTGATCGGCCGGGAGTGAGATGAAGGGAACGAACCGGCGGCCTAATTTAGCTTCGCGCGCAAATCCTGCAACAGCAACGAAGTCTCATAGCCGCTTTCTTCGCCGGGGGAATGCTTCAGATATTCCTCCAACTGTTTGATCGCGATGCCGATGCGGTCCAGGCGGGCGTTGACGATACCGGCTTCGCGCCACAGGTACCCGGTGGCGGGCGCGAACATCAGCATCAGGTCCAGGGTCTCGGCGGCGGCGGTCAGTTGGTCGCGTTGAACCTGCCGGGCGCGGATATTGTCTTCCAGCCGCAGAACCACGCGCCGCGCGCTCATTTCGGCCAGGTAATGAGGCTGCAATTCAGCCTTGGCCCCGGCCATGCTCTTCAGCATCACGCGCAATTCCGGCGGGTTCATGACACGGCCGTCTTCGTACAGGTCAAGGATCATCCGTTCGTCCCGGTCTTCCAGGCGAACAAGGAACCGGCCCGGGAAATCAATCCCGACTATGGACCAGCCCAGGCGGCGGCAGACATCCATGTAGATAATGCCCAAGGCCACCGGCAGACCGCGCCGCGTGTCGATCACCCGCGACAGGTCGGCGGCATCCAAATCGTCGAACACGCTTTCATCGCCGCCGTAGCCGTAGCGCCGGGCGATAACCTGGACCAGGGCTTCACGTTTGGTCTCAAGCGAGACCGGCTCACCCCCGGCATAGGCGCCGACATCCGCGGCCAGCCGCTCAAGGTGACGTTTGTAGGGCCCTTGGTTCAGGCCGGGATTGCGCGCTTCGGCAAGATCCAGCGCCGCCGAGACCATGGGAAAACGATCATCCGGCAGGGCCCCATAGGCGGCCAGGCGGGCGCGGGGTTCTGCCTCAAGCTCCAACAGGCGGTCTTCCAGGTAGTCTTCGGCGATCACGGATCAGGATGCCTTTCCGTCTGCGGGCTTTTCAGCTTCCGGCGCCTTGATCTGCACGTGGTTGACCACGTCGCGGACGCGGGACACGGCGCGGGCGTGGCCCAGCACGCGGTTCAGTTCGGCCTGGCTTTGCGCCTGACCCAACAGGTAAACCACACCGTTTTCCGTTTCGATAATGTAATTGATTGCCTGGACGTCCTTGTCGAACGTCATTTTCGCCGTCAGTTGGGCGGAAATCCAGCTATCGACGGCGCTGTCCACGACCGAGCTGTCGCCGACGCTCAGTTCGTTGATGACCTCGTCGATGCCTTCCACTTCCCAGGTCAGGCGCACGGCCTTGGCGCGGATGTCCTCGGATTTGACGGTGCCGGTCAGCATGGCCCGGCGGTTGTAGACTTTGACGCTGGCATCGACGGCCAGGGTATCGCCGGTTTCCAAATCGTAGTTCAGCCATTTACCGCGTACCCGGGTGGCCAGGCCGGCATCACGAGCCACGCCTTGCACACCCCGGTCGTCCATGGCGGCAACGCCCACGGTCGCCCCGGCCCCGACGGCGGCCCCGACGCAGCCGCTCAACCCCGCGGCCAGTCCGCCGCACAGAACCAGGGCGGCCAGAAGGCGACTTGGGTTCAGGCGGGCGGGCTTATGGCGAAATTCGAGGGTGGAATGTGTCGTCGAAACCATGGCGGTGCATTCTCCTTCGGTCGGCGGGCTTGGCCGGGCCGCATTCTATCCGCGCGGCCATGCCGGACAAAGCCCTCATGGGACCAACTTCGTTCCCATTTAAGTGGATGAATTGTGGATACCAACAGGGTGGGCGGCGATTTTGCGGATTTCGTGGCGCTGAGGCGGCGGAAACCTAGCGGAAATCAATCCAATCCGGGCCGCCAGGCATCTTTCATGTGATGCAGACGCCAGCTTCCGGCGGCGGCAATCAGGTCGAATCGCCAGTTCAGGTCGGCCAGGTCCGGCCGACTGCGGACGAAAGCCCCGGCAGCGCGGGCGATGCGCTGCCGCTGGCGGGGCGTTAGGGATTCCAGGGCGCTTGTTCGGTCGTGGCGGGCCTTGACCTCGATGAACGCCAGGGTCTTTCCCCGGCGGGCGATCAGGTCGATCTCGCCGACCGGCGTGCGCGCCCGGTGGGCCAGGATACGGTAGCCTTTCACCATCAACAGTAGGCTCGCCAGCCGCTCGGCGCTTCGGCCGCGTGCTTCGGCGCGTTGCCGTTTATCCGGCGGAGTCGTGCTCACGCGTCCTTCGAAACTTGGTCTTTTAGGGCGAGGGCGCGGGCGTAAACCGTTTTGCGGGGCAGGCCCGTCTGTGCCGCGATCTCGGCCGCCGCGTTCTTGACCGATGTCCGGGTAAGGGCTTCCGCCAACAGCGCGTCCAGGTCCTGTTCCGTCGGTTGGGCATCGGCCAGGGGCGCGCCGACGACGACGCAAAGCTCGCCCTTGGGCGGGCCGGCCTGGGTGTAATGATCGATCAGATCGGGCAGGGGGCCGCGCCGGACTTCTTCGAATTTCTTGGTCAGCTCGCGCGCCACGGCGGCGGGGCGGGGGCCCAGCACCTGCGCCATGTCTGTCAGCGAGGCCAGCAGGCGCGGCGCCGATTCCATGAAAACCAGGGTCGCGGGAACGGCGGCGATCTCCTGCAACGCGGTTCGCCGGGCGGCACCCTTGGACGGCAGGAAGCCTTGGAAAAAGAACCGATCCGTCGGCAGACCCGACAAGGTCAGCGCCATTAACGGGGCCGACGGGCCGGGAATCGCGGTGACGGTCAGGCCCTCGGCGACGCAATCGGCGACCAGCTTGTACCCCGGGTCCGAAACCAAAGGCGTCCCGGCATCGGACACCAATGCCACGCTTCCGCCTTTTTCAATGCATTCCATGATGCGCGGGCGTTGCCGTTCGGCGTTGTGGTCGTGATAAGGAAGCAGGCGTTGTGCCCCGTCGTCACGGCGAAGACCCAGCAGGGTGAACAGTTTGCCGGTGACGCGGGTGTCCTCGCAGGCGACCAGATCAGCCCGCGCCAGAACGTCGCGCGCCCGGGTGCTGATGTCTCCGGCGTTGCCGATGGGCGTCGAGACCAGATAAAGTGCGGCCTCCAACGGGGCGTCGTCCGGCGCCCTCGGGCCCTTTGCAACAATTTCCGGCGGATTATCGGATGGACAGGTCATTTTCGCTCAACGCCCTTTCGCGCCCGGCAAAGGTCCTGTGCGTTTTGGCCCTTACCCTGTCGCCCCTGTTGGGCGGCTGCCAATCATCGCCATTCGGCGGCGTTAATCAAGGCGGCAGCCGGACATCGGCGGAATCGCGCCCGATCGTGTCCGGCCCGCGTACCCCACCGCCGCCGACTTATGCGGTCACCCCGGTGCCGCGCCCGTCGCCGCCGCCGCTGACCGCGCAAGTCCCCCTGGCGCAACAGGCGGAGCCCGCGATCACGACGATCACCGCCCCCGACGACGGTTCGACCCGGGTTGCCTTGCTGCTGCCTCTGACCGGTCCCGGCGCCGGTGTCGGTCAGGCGATGTTGAATGCGGCGCAAATGGCGCTGTTTTCCTTCGCCGATCAGAAATTCACCCTGCTGACCCATGACACCCGTGGCACGCCCGAGGGTGCCGCCGAAGCCGCGCAATTGGCGATCGGCGACGGCGCGGGCCTGATCCTGGGTCCGTTGTTCGCGGCCAGCGTCGAGGGCATGACCCCGGTGGCGAAGCAAGCAAAGGTACCGGTCATCGCCTTTACCTCGGACCGTTCGGTAACGGGCGATGGGGTCTACACCCTGGGTTTCCTGCCCCGGCCGCAGGTCGATCGCGTGGTCGAATTCGCCAGCCAGCGCGGGGTGACGCGGTTCGCGGCGATGGCGCCGAAAAACGCCTATGGCTTTGCCGTCCTGCACGCCTTCAAAGTCGCTGTCGCCCGGACCGGCGGTACGGTGGCGCGGACCGAGGTCTATGACCCGGCGGCCGAGGATTTTTCCGACATGGTCCGCGACATGGCCGATTACGAATTCCGCCGCGCGACCCTGCTGGCTCAGCGCAAAGAGCTTGAAGGCAAGAGCGACGAAGTGTCGAAAGCAGCCCTGGCGCGCTTAGAAAACCTGCAGACCATGGGCGACCTGCCTTATGACGCGCTGTTGGTCGCCGATGGCGGCAAGCGCCTGCAGGCCATCGCCGCCCTGCTGCCGTTCTACGACATTGACCCGAAAAAGGTTCGCATGCTCGGCACCGGTCAATGGGATGAGCCGGGCATCGGGGCGGAACCGGCCCTGGTCGGCGGATGGTATGCGGCCCCGGCGCCTAGCGCCCGTTCCGGGTTCGAACAGGAATATAAAGACGTCTATGGCCAGCTGCCGCCGCGTCTGGCGACCATCGCCTATGACGCCGCCGCCCTGGCCGCGGTCTTGGCCCAGTTGCCGGAAGCAGACCGGTTTTCCGAGAAAACCCTGACCAACGCCAATGGGTTCGCGGGACGGGACGGGATTTTCCGGTTCCTGTCCGATGGCACCGCCGAGCGGGGATTGGCCGTGCTGCAGGTTCGTCAGCGCGACGCCGTGGTCGTCGATAAGGCCCCGGCGACGTTCCAGACGCCGACCAACTGATATCCGTTTCGATTATTTAACGAGCAGCGACGCCAGCAGGCCGTTCAGCCGCAAGCGGCCTTCCGCCGTGGCTTTCAGGCAATCCTCATCGACCTCGACGTAGCCCGCCCCCACGGCATAGGCCAGCGGCGACGGCTCGATCAGGGTCAAAACATCTTGCCCCGTCTGGGCCAGGAAACGGGCGCGGTCGATCCCTTCTTCCAGACGCAGGCCCATGATCACCCGCTCCTCGGCCCGGTCTTCGGCCTCCAGCGCGCGCCGCTTGGCGGTGCCATGGCCCTGGCTTTCGACCAGGGACAACCAGCGTTCGGGGTTATGGATCTGATGGGTACCCCAATCCTGGCGCCGCCCGGACGGTTCGGTCAGGGCGAGACGCCCATGGGCCCCGGGCCCGACGCCGACATAATCCCAGCCGCGCCAGATGTTCAGGTTATGGCGGCAGGCATGCCCGGGTCGGGCATGGTTGGAAATCTCATAGGCCGGAAATCCTGCCTGGTTCAAAACGTCCTGGGTAATGTCGAATAGGGCCGCGCCCAACTCGTCGTCGGCGGGGCGGACGCCGTCCTTGTGGAACGGTGTGCCCGGCTCGATCGTCAGCTGATAGAAGGACAGATGCGTCCCGGCGAAAGTCAGGGCCTCGGCCAGTTCCCGCCGCCAGGATTCCTTTGTTTGATCTGGTCTGGCGTAAATAAGATCAAATGAGAACTCCTGAAAATGCTCCCGCGCGCCATACAACGCCCGGCGCGCCGCCTGGGCATTGTGACGGCGGCCCAGCCCGCTTAGGGCAGCATCGTCGAAGGACTGGACCCCGACCGACAGGCGGTTGATCCCGGCGGCTTTCAGGTCTTCAAAGGCAGCGATTTCGGCGCTCGACGGATTGGCTTCCAGGCTGACTTCCATATCCGGGGCGCATCGCCATAGGCCGCGAATACCATCGATCACCGTGGCGACGGTCTCGGGCGTCATCAGCGATGGGGTCCCGCCGCCGAAAAACACGCTGGTCACCGTCCGCTCCGGGGTGTCGGCGGCGTAATGGGCCAGGTCGGCGACCAGGGCGCGGGCCCAACGGTGCTGGTCCACGGCGGCGGCGACATGGCTGTTGAAATCGCAATAGGGGCATTTGGATTCGCAGAACGGCCAATGGACATAAACGCCGAAGGTCGGCGTTGTCGGGTCGATTTCTGCGCGGGCGGCCGCCTGGCCGGTCATGGCGGCGTCAGCCCCGGCCCCGGAAACAGGCCGTGACCAGTTGTTCGAAGGCATGGGCGCGGTGGCTGATGCGGTGTTTGGCTTCGGGGTCCATTTCGCCGAAGGTGATGAAATAGCCTTCGGGTTGGAACATCGGGTCGTAGCCGAAGCCCTTGTCCCCTGCGGGTGGCCAGATCAGCGTGCCGTCGACGCGGCCCTCGAACACATCGGCGTGGCCGTCCGGCCAAGCCAGGGCCAGGGCGCAGACGAAATGGGCGCGGCGGTCTTCGGATTCCAGGATCAGCTCCCAAATCCGCTCCATCGCCTGGCCGAAATCCTTTTCCGGACCGGCCCAACGGGCGGAATGAATGCCGGGCGCCCCACCCAGGGCAGAGACGGCCAGCCCGGAATCGTCGGCCAACGCCGGCAGGCCCGAGGCCTGCGCCGCCGCATGGGCCTTGATCAAGGCATTGGCTTGAAAGGTGTCGCCGTCTTCGACCGGCTCGGGCAGGCCCAGTTCCCCGGCCGAGGTCACCTGAACCCCGAACGGAACCAACAGGTCCTGAATCTCGCGCAATTTGCCGGGATTGTGGGTGGCGATAACCAGACGGTCTTCTGTAAACGTCCGCGCCACCGCCGTTACTCCAGCCCGATGGCCCGGCGTTGCGCCAGGCAAAGTTCATCGACGCCCTTGCGCGCCAGCTTCATCAGATCGTCGAACTGGCTTTGCGAAAAGGGCTCTTCTTCCGCCGTGCCCTGGATTTCGACGATCCCGCCGCGCCCGGTCAGAACGAAGTTGGCGTCGGCCTGGGCGTTGGAATCCTCGGCGTAATCCAGGTCCAGGACTTCCTGGTCCTTATAGATGCCGCAGGAAACGGCGGCGACCTGATCGGTCAGGGGCAGGGCCTTCATCAGACCCAAATCGACGCAGCGCTGAAACGCCAGATGCAGCGCCACGTAAGATCCGGTGATCGCCGCGGTGCGGGTGCCGCCGTCAGCCTGGATCACGTCGCAATCCAGGCGAACCTGCACCTCGCCCATGGCTTTCAGGTCGGTGACGGCCCGTAAGGACCGCCCGATCAGGCGCTGGATTTCCTGGGTCCGGCCGGATTGTCCGCCGCGCGCCGCTTCGCGGTTGGTGCGTTGCGCCGTGGCCCGGGGCAGCATGCCGTATTCCGCCGTGACCCAACCCTTGCCGCTGTCGCGCATCCAGCCGGGGACCCGTTCCTCGACCGACGCGGTGCACAAAACGTGCGTTTCGCCGAACCGCGCCATGCACGATCCTTCGGCGTATTTGGCAAAGCCCGGTTCCAGAACGATGTCGCGCAATTGGTCTGTGGCGCGGCCCGACGGTCTCATACAGTAGTCCCCTTGGTATATTGGATTGGTGAATTTCCCTGGAGCGGCACACTACCCGCGCCGCCCGGCCCGGTAAACCCGGCAATTCGGCCAGGGTTGGGGCCAGGGTTAGGCATCGCCCCCCGCTGACGTGCCGGGGCATTGCAACCGCCCGGCGCGGCGACTAAATTCCGCCCAAGCGAGATTTCGTTACGCCAGATTTTCACGCAACATTCATCCACTACCAGGATCGAACGTCCGAACCGGACCGGGACCATGATCGAGGAACTCAACGACCGTTCGCGCCAGATCTTTCGCGAGATCGTCGAAAGCTACGTCGAAACGGGCGAGCCCGTGGGCTCCCGCACGTTGGCGCGCCGCTTGCCGGTCTCGCTGTCGCCCGCGACGGTGCGCAACGTCATGGCCGATCTGGAAGACATGGGTTTGTTGTTCTCGCCCCATACGTCCGCCGGGCGGCTGCCGACGGAATCCGGCCTGCGCCTCTATGTCGACGGGCTGCTCGAGGTCGGGAATCTGACCGAAACCGAACGCGCCTCGATCAAAAGCCAATGCGCGGGTACCTCCAGCTCGGTCGAGGGTCTGTTGGAACAAGCGACGCAGACGCTCTCGGGCTTGGCCCATTGCGCGTCGCTGGTGGTCGCGCCCAAGACCGAAAGCCCGCTCAAGCATATTGAATTCGTACACCTCAGCCCCGGTCGCGCCCTGGTCATCCTGGTCACGGAATCGGGTGTGGTCGAAAACCGGATCATGGAAATCCCGGCCGACCTGCCGGCGTCGGCTTTGGTTCAGGCGACGAACTATCTGTCGGCCAAGCTGGTCGGGCGCAGCATCACTGATGCCCACGGCGACATCATGACCGAGTTGGAAAACCAGCGCGCGCAGTTGGACGAGCTGACCGCCCGCCTGGTCGAGGGCGGCTTGGCGACCTGGGCCGGGGGCGACGCCTCGTCCGGCGGGTCGCTGATCGTGCGCGGTCAGGCGCATCTGTTGGAAGACGTCAATCTGGTCACCGATCTGGAACGCATTCGCGGCCTGTTCTCGGCTTTGGAAACCAAGGAACAGATGCTGCGTATTCTGTCGATGGCCGACACTGCCGACGGCGTGCAGATTTTCATCGGCGCGGACAATACCTTGTTCAATGTGTCGGGCTGCGCCATGGTCGTGCGCTCGTACCGCAACGAACAACAACAGATCATCGGCGCGGTCGGGGTCATCGGCCCGACCCGCATGAACTATTCCCGCATCATCCCCATGGTCGATTACACCGCCGATCTGATCGGCGGCTTCATCGGCGCCGGGCGTCGGCGCTAACATCGCCGCTGCTCCGGACGGCAGAACGCACCAAAGGAACCCCCCAAAGGAACCGACATGTCAGAAAGCAAACCTGAACAGACACCTGAGCAAACACCCGACGAGGCGCCCGCCCCCGAAGGCGCCGCCGCGCCGGAAGGCGAGGCCCCGATCCCGTCGATGACCCGCGACGCCGACACCGCGCCCGAGGACACCGCCCCGGCGGAAGACGACCTGGCCGCGCGCGTGGCCGAGCTGGAAGCGCAGCTGACCGAAACCAAGGACCACATGCTGCGCGCCCTGGCCGAGGCCGAAAACGTGCGTCGCCGGGCCGAGCGCGACAAACAGGATGCGTCGAAATACGCGGTCGCTTCGTTCGCCCGCGACGTGCTGGGCGTGGGCGACAACCTGCGCCGCGCGCTCGACAGTATCGACGCCGAGGCGCGTAAAACCTCCGACACGCTGGAAACCCTGGCGACCGGCGTGGAAATGACCGAACGCGAATTGCTGTCGGCGATGGAACGCAACGGCATCAAGCGGATTGATCCGCTGGGCCAGCGGTTCGATTCCAACGCCCATGAGGCGCTGTTCGAAATCCCCGATGAAAGCAAGCCGCAGGGCACGGTCGCCCAAGTGATCGAAGCCGGCTACATGCTGCACGATCGTCTGCTGCGCCCGGCCAAGGTCGGCGTGACCAAGGGCGGGCCGAAGCCCGAACCGGTCGCCCCGGCGGCCCCGGCGGGCGAGGCTGCATCCGGCGACGGTAAGGCCTATGAACAGGGCGGCCCCGGCGCGGGCGGTCAGGTCAACGAGGAGCTATAGGAAATCCACGCGAATGCCGTTGAAATCCAGGTGAAATCCGGGCGGTTGATTGCTTTGGATTTTACCGTTCGGCGGGTTGCGGGGGGCTTTCGGCCCTCTTATATAACCCCCGAACCGCAATGGTCTTTGCTGCGGTTTTGGCAGGAGCCTGTTAACCCTGGGCCGTGTAATGTAGCGGCGGAAAACTTTTCTTCCCGCCGGGCATGGGTTAATGAGCCCCTGAAACATTGATGGAAGCCTCCGGAGGGCGCCGCGATCGGGCCCTGGACGGTTTGCCTAAAGGAAAGGACATACAAATGAGTAAGGTTATCGGTATCGATCTGGGCACCACCAACTCCTGCGTCGCCGTGATGGACGGCAAGGACGCGAAGGTGATCGAAAACTCCGAAGGGGCCCGGACCACGCCCTCGATGGTCGCTTTCACCGACTCCGGCGAGCGCCTGACCGGCCTCCCGGCTAAGCGCCAGGCGGTGACCAACCCGGAAAACACCCTGTTCGCCATCAAGCGCCTGATCGGGCGCCGTTTCGACGACAAGATGGTCGAAAAGGACAAGAAGCTCGTCCCGTACAACATCACCAAGGGTGATAACGGCGACGCCTGGGTTCAGGTCGACGACAACAAATACAGCCCCAGCCAGATTTCGGCCTTCATCCTGCAGAAGATGAAGGAAACGGCGGAGAGCTACCTGGGCGAAAGCGTCACCCAGGCGGTCATCACCGTCCCGGCGTACTTCAACGATTCCCAGCGTCAGGCGACCAAGGACGCGGGCAAGATCGCCGGTCTGGAAGTGCTGCGCATCATCAACGAGCCGACCGCGGCGGCCCTGGCCTATGGCCTGGACAAGAAAGATTCCGGCGTCATCGCGGTCTATGACCTTGGCGGCGGCACGTTCGACGTGTCGGTGCTGGAAATCGGCGACGGCGTGTTCGAAGTGAAGTCGACCAACGGCGATACCTTCCTGGGCGGCGAAGACTTCGACCAGCGCATCGTCGACTACCTCGCCGACGAGTTCAAAAAAGAAAACAGCATCGATCTGCGCAACGATCGGCTGGCCCTGCAGCGTCTTAAGGAAGCGGCGGAAAAGGCCAAGATCGAGCTGTCCTCGACGCAGCAGACCGAGGTCAACCTGCCGTTCATCACGGCCGATCAGTCCGGCCCGAAGCACCTTAACCTCAAGCTGACCCGCGCCAAGTTGGAAGCCCTGGTCGAAGACCTGGTGGAACGCACCATCGAGCCCTGCAAAAAGGCGCTCAAGGATGCGGGCCTGAAGGCTTCCGAAATCGATGAGGTCATCCTGGTCGGCGGTATGACCCGCATGCCGCAGGTCCACAAAGTGGTGAAGGAATTCTTCGGTCGCGAGCCGCACAAGGGCGTCAACCCCGACGAAGTGGTCGCGCTGGGCGCCGCCATTCAGGGCGGCGTGCTGAAGGGCGACGTCAAAGACGTCCTGCTGCTCGACGTGACGCCGCTGTCCCTGGGTATCGAAACCCTGGGCGGTGTGTTCACCCGCCTGATCGACCGCAACACCACGATCCCGACCCGCAAGTCCCAGGTCTTCTCGACCGCCGAGGACAACCAGGGGGCCGTGACCATCCGGGTGTTCCAGGGCGAACGCGAAATGGCGGCGGACAACAAGCTGTTGGGTCAGTTCGACCTGATGGGTATTCCGCCGGCCCCGCGCGGCCTGCCGCAGATCGAAGTCACCTTCGACATCGACGCCAACGGCATCGTCAACGTGTCGGCCAAGGACAAGGCCACGGGCAAGGAACAGCAGATCCG
>DJHY01000152.1 GCA_002433335.1 Rhodospirillaceae bacterium UBA6608
CCGCGACCCAGGTCAGCGACAAGGGGCCGACGGCGGAAATGCTCGACAAGGTGCGGGAGCTTTTGAACGCGGCGGGGGTGCCGTCGCCGACCGACGGCGCGGTCGCGTTGGATTTCCTGGGCAAGGTCCTCTATGCCCAGGCCAATACCTTCGCGTTTCATGATTCCTTCCGCCAGATCGCCCTGATCTTCGGTCTAACGCTGATCCCGGCATTCATCCTGGGCCGGTCGCGGTCGAAGATTTAACGCCGATCCGATTACGTCGTTTCGACGAAAATCGGGCTGGTCCATCCCCGGTGAAAATCGGTCTGCACGACCCGTACCCAATAGGCCTGCTCCGGCCCCTCGGGGGCTTCGTCGATATAGTCGAAACGGACGTCCATGGCGTCGCCATCGGTGTGTAGGGTCGAGGCCAGAACGTATTGCTCCAGCCCGCCCGGCAGGTCCCAGCGCAGGTCGCCGGATCGGGCCTCGCCGACCGTAAAGCGCAACTCCGCCGGACCGGCCTTGAAGGTGATCACCGCGTCGTCGGGGGCGTCGATATCGATCAGCACGCCTTCTTCCTGACCCGAGGTGACGGAGCGCCAGGACACGTTATCGGCGGACCAAGCGTCGATCCCGTATTTGGCCGTGAAGATGTTGAGCGGCTGCGCCCCGGTGATCCGACCGCCGGTAATGTTCAGCCCGCCATCCCATTTCATGAAGCGGCCCCGGTCCTGATGGGTTGCCCCGGACCATAGAATTTTAATTTTCGCATCGTCCCGCGCCGCTACGTTTGGGCGAAACCGGGTCAATTCCCGCGATCGGTTGAATAGGACGATTTCCTCGATCGGCGCGGTGCCGTGGACGGTTCCGGCTATGGTCACCGGCCCTTCGGCCTGGACCACGCGGCCCATCGGCTGGCCCTGGGCTGTGACGTTCAGGATCATCCGCGCCCCGGTGGTGCCGTAACAGTGGCGGGCCATCATCCCGTCATAGATGCCGCGGCGGCTGTGGGCCTGGCTGTAGACGGCGGCCAGGCCGCCCAGCACGGTCATTTCCGGGGTCGACGGATAAGCCAAGCCCGGGCGGCAGGTATGGTCGTCGCTGGCGGCGACCACGCCGACCCGCATGCCGGCCTCCAGAAATTCATGTAGCCGCCATTCGAACACTCCGTGGTTGGAGCAGATTTCGAACACGGGCTCGAGCTCCGGGTCTTGGGCTTCGAAGTCCGAACGACGGCCGCCGATATGCGGCACCATGATTACCTTGCGCCCGGTTTCAGCCATGTAGTCGCGCATCCGGGCGTGCAGGTCGCGGGCATGGACGCATTCCGTCTGACCCGCGCCGGGGGCCATTTCGCTATCACTCAATTGCCAATGGCTGCTGCGGAAGATCGGTCCCTCGTCATCCAGGAACAGGACGTTGCGGTCGCCGCCGGTGCCGGTCGGGCCCGACCATTCCCAGCCAAAGAAGGCGGCGAAGCGGCCCGGCTGGTTATGCATCAGCGCGGCCTGGCGGACTTCTTCCAGGTCCTTGTCGGACAGGATGAAGTCGTTGCCCTGATGGGTGGTGAAGTCGATCGCCGCCAGATCGCGGGCATAGGCGAAATATTCGTCCGGTGTGCCGATGCCGACGGTCGACGCCGTCTGCGCCTGGGTGTCGCCCCAGCACAGGATGTCGTCGCCGTGTTCGCCGACCAGGATCGGGTTGGATCGGGCCAGGACCTCGTCGCCGGCGCGCAGCTCCAGCCGATGCACGCCGGGGTGGGGGAGGGTCACGCCGTCGATCCAGGTCGCGCGACCGCTTTCTTCGGATAGGTTCACGGGGATCGGCGGAACCGTGGTCAGGGTCAGGCCCTGGGCCTTGACCGGGGTGGGGTTGCCGAACCGATCGTTGCCGCGGACCTGAACGCGAAAGGGCTGGCCCTCGCTGACAAGGGACGGCGCAACTAGGGTCAGGTATTCGGACGGGCCGGGCAGGACGGCGAAATTGGGCGATTGGCAATAGACCCGTTTGTATTCGCCGGAGCTGAGCGGATCGACGAACACCGCGAAGTCGCTGGCGCTTTCGGGAAAGGATTGAACCCGCAGGCCGCGCGACCCGCCCGAGGTATCGCCCAGGACGATGGTGATCGTATCGCCGGGATAGAGCGGCGTGGCCGTCAGGCGGACCACCGCGACGGCGTTGAACGGGCGTTTGTGCCCGCGCGGATCGAAAAAGGTTTCGAAGGTCGCGCCGGGCCGAGAGCAGGTGACGGTGGCGTAGTTGTCGGCCGCCGGGTCGGTGAATTGGGGATGGCCGAAATCGGCCTGCCGCCGGGTCCCGATCTTCAATCCGCCGCCGACATCCATGGCATAGGAGCCGACCGTGAAGGTCAGGGTCCAGGTCGCGAACGCGCCGACAACCACGTCGTCGGTCGGGGTGATGCTTACCGAGCCCCAGGTTTCTGCGGTCGAGATGTCGTGATTGCGTTCGGTGATTTTGGCCATGGGGATCGGCTCCGTTGTCGTTCCGTCGGTTTGTCCGGGGGCGTTTCTTAATGGTTCGGAGAAGGTCGAAGGAGGCGGGCCGCCATCCGGCCGCGGGAGTATGCAGCCGGATGGCGTCGCGGGACGGAGTGCCGACCGTCTGGTCCGCGAGGTTCCTCCTCCGTCTTTGGCTGTACCGGGGTTATTTCACCAAGATGCCCAGGTCTTCGGCCATCTGGCGGTAGCGGGCGAAATCGGTCTCGATCTGCTTCTTGAACTCCTCCGGACCCA
The DNA here is from genome assembly GCA_002433335.1 of Rhodospirillaceae bacterium UBA6608. The sequence continues at coordinate 2,741 of DJHY01000152.1, forward strand.
TGTAGTGGGGGACGTCGCCGACAGCCTTGACCATCTTCTTCCAGCCCTTGCGCTCCATGGTTTCCTGAACGGCCTTGGCCCAGGTATCGACGATTTCCTTGGGCAGGCCCTTGGGCCCGATCACACCGCGCCAACCGAAGATATCGACGCCCGGATAGCCCAACTCCGTATAGGTCGGGATGTCGGGGAAATGGCTCAGGCGCTTCTTGGTCGTGACGGCCAGGGCCCGGACCTTGCCTGATTCGATGAAGTCGATGGCCGAGACCAGGTTGGTCTGGTGGAAGTCGGCTTCGCCGCGCAGCAGACCGGCCATGGCGTTCTTGCCGCCCTTGTAGGGGATGGCGACCGCCGCGTCCTTGTCCAAGCCGGCGGTCTTCAGCAACAGGTGAATGCCGAAGAAATGGATACTGCCGGCCCCGGCGTGGGAGAATTTCAGCTTGCCTGGATCGGCCTTGATGGCGTCGAGCAGATCCTTGAGCGTCTTGTAGGGCGAGTCCGCCTTGACGACCAGGACGTTGGGGTTCATCTGCGTCATCGCGATCGGGGTGTAGTCGGCGGGGGTATATCCGGACGAGGCGTTCATCGCCGGATGCAGGACATGGCCGCCGATCATGCCTTCCATCAGCATGTAGCCGTCGGGTTTGGCCTTGAGCGCGAAGTTGATGCCGACGCTGCCGGACGCCCCCTTCTTGTTGACCACGATGATCGGCTGGCCGATGTGGTCCTGGATGTTGATCGCCATGATGCGGGCGGCGGTGTCGGTCGAGCCGCCGGCGCCGGACGGGACGATCAGCTTGATAGGTTTGTCGGGATAGGCATCTGCCTGGGCAGCGCCGCCGAAGGCCAGGGCGGCGGCCATGACGGACGCCGTAATCAGGCCGGTCAATCGTTTGGGGGTCATCTTGCTCTCCACTGTCAAAGGAACGCGTTGTCGTTTCGGGGGATGTTCCGGCTCCGTTATTCGGAAATGATTTTTGCCGCTTGGGTGCCTTTCAGGCGCCAATGCAGGTAGACGGTCGTCCCGGCGCTGAGGGCGGCCAGGATCAGAAAGGTGGTGGCGATGGGGCTTTTGACGAAGATTTCCAGCGAGCCGCCGGAAATGATCAGCGCCTTACGCAGTTCGTTCTCGAACAACGGCCCCAGGATGAAGGCGATGGCGAAGGGCGCGGCGGGGATTTTCTGAATCCGAAGCAGGAAGCCCAGGAATCCGACGCCGAACATGGCGATCACGTCGACCATGCTGCCGCGCACCGCATAGGTCCCATAGGTGGCCAGGATCAGAACCACCGGAAACAGGATCTGGGTCGGCATGCGAACCACCCATTTCGCCATCCGCACCACGCCGGTGCCGACGAAGGCCATCAGGATCAGGCTGACGAACAGCAGAATGAAAACGCCGTAGACGAAATCGGGCGCATTATCGAACAGCATCGGGCCCGGGTTCAGGCCGTGGATGACCAGCGCCCCCATGAGGACCGCCGTGGTCGTGTCGCCGGGGATGCCCAGGCTCATCATCGGCACCAGGGCCGGGCCGCAGACGGAATTGTTGCCGGCCTCGGCCCCGGCGACGCCTTCCAGGCTGCCATTGCCGAACTCCTGCGGCTTTTTCGAAAACCGCTGGGCCAGAAAATATCCGAGGAATGCCGCCGGGCTGCCGCCCAGGCCCGGCAGGGCGCCCAGCAACGACCCGCCCGCGCAGGACCGCAGGTAGGTCGGCCAGAACGATAGGTACTGCCGCCAGGTCACCGGCGGACCCATGTCGCCGACGGAAACGCTGGATTTGGCCTTGTAGGATTCGACGCCCCGAATGATGACTTCGGGAATGGTGAACAGACCGACCAGCAGGGTCAGGATATGCATGCCCGCCTGAAAGTCGTGAATGCCGAAGGTAAAGCGGCTGGAGCCGTGGATCGGGTCTTGCCCGATGGTCGCGACCAGAAAGCCGAAGCAGGCGGCGATCAGACCCTTCAATAACGATTCACCAGACACCCCGGCGATGATGGTGATGGCGAACACGATCACCGCGAAGACTTCCGCTGCCCCGAAATCCAGGGCGAATTCGGCGACCAGGGGAAACACCGCCAGGGCCACGACGGTCGACAACAGGCCCGCCGTGACTGAGGCGTACAACGCGATGTCCAGGGCCTGCCGGGCCTTGCCTTGACGGGCCAGGGGGTAGCCGTCGATCACCGTCGCGGCGGCGTTGGGCGTGCCCGGCGTGGCGATCATGATCGCCGTGACCGATCCGCCGAAGATCGCCGTCACGTAGATGCCGAGCAGCAGGGCGATGGCCGAAAACGGCTCCATGAAAAAGGTCATGGGCAGGGCGATGACCACGGCCATGATCCCGGTCAGGCCGGGCGTTACGCCGACGAACATGCCCCAGACCACCCCGGCCAGGCACGAGGCGATGACTTGCCAATGGGCGACCTGGGACAGGCCCAGAAGAAAGGCGTCGAGATCGATCATGCCAGGCCTCCCGCCGTCAGCAGGGGCCGGGCCGAGGATTCCAGCCAGTCCATGATCCCCCAGACTGGGGTCGGGAACAGAATGTTGGCGATCTTTTCGAAGAAATACCAAAGCCCGACCGGCAACAGCACGGCGATGGGGGCGACGACGACGGGGCGGCGTTCGCCGAAATACCAGATCGTCGCGGCGACGCAGGCGGCGGAAGCCAGGGTCAACCCGACCAGAAAGATCGCCGCCACATAGGCGACGCAGATCAGCGCCGTGCCCCCGGCCAGGGTCCAGTCGCCCAGCGGTGCCCAATCCTGATCCGGCTCGGCCTTCAGGGCCGCGATGCTCTTCACCAGGTAGAACGTGCTGAAGACCGACAACAGGATCAGGAATAGACGGGGCAGGAAGTCGGGCGAGTTGACCGTCCCGGCGAATTTCTCGGGCACATAGACGGCGGCTGGAACGACGAAGAAATAGCCGATCAATCCGAAGGCCAGGCAAGCTGCCGCCATGGCGACGTCGCCGCGCCGGGTCGGCGTTTCCAGATGAACTTCAAGGACCTGTCCGTCCGGCAGGGGGGCTGGCTGTGAAGGCGGGGGGGCTTGTGTCACGGGCGAAGGCTCCGACACCGGCCGCGACCACGCGGCCTTCAAGGTGTTGGTGCAATTGTGACGCAGGAGGGTATTATAGGAAAAATATTAATTCTCTATCATCACGATAGGTAATTCCTATGAACTTTACGCAGCTTCGGTCATTTCATGCGGTCGCCCGATGCGGGAGCTTTACCCAGGCGGCGCGGGAACTGCGGGTGTCCCAGCCCACGGTGACCGAACAGGTTCGCGAGCTTGAGGCCACGCACGGCATCCAGGTTTTCAATCGCGCGCAACGCAAGGTCCGGCTGACGGCGGTCGGGCGGTCGCTGTACGAAATCACCAAACGACTGTTTGGCATCGTCTCGGAAACGGACTCGTTCCTGCAGGTCGCGGGCAATTACGGTGCCGGTCATTTGCGGATTTCCTCGGTCCTGCCGTTTTTCATCGTCGAGATGTTGACGGCGTTCCGCCAGCGGTATCCGGAAATCAAGGTCACCGTTTCGGCAGGGAATTCTGAAAAGACGTTGAACAGCCTGTTGTCATACGAAGCCGATATCGGGGTGTTGTCGGACCACACCCCCGATCATCGCCTGTTCACGCGAATACACGACAGCCATGCCATCGTTGCCTTCGTGAGCCGCGAACATCCCTGGGCCGTGCGCGATGGAATCCGATTGGGCGATCTGGACGATCAGCCGATGGTCCTGAGAGAGCAGGGTTCGAACACTCGTCGCGTGTTCGAAACCGCGGCATTCGAGGCCGGGGTCAAGCCGAAGGTGGTTTTGGAGATTGAAAGCGGCGAGGCCATTCGAGAGGCCGTGGTCGCCGGGCATGGGGTCGGTGTATACGGCGAAAAATCCCTGCCGAACGACCCAAGGATCAAGGTTTTGCCGTTCGTAAATGCGGATATCCGATTGAACCGCTATCTCGCCTGTCTGCGGGACCGGCAACATGAACTCTTGGTCGAAGCGTTCTTCGAAATCGCGGGAAGCGTCCGATAGGGCCTGGGGTCAATTCCGTTTCAACGGATCGAAGATCGGCAGGATTACCCGAACCGTGGTCCCGCGCCCGACGCGGCTGTCGATCTGCAATTCCCCGCCATGGGCTTCGGCCAGCGCCTTGGCGATGGGCAGGCCCAGGCCCGTACCCAATTGGGCGATATGGGGATCGGAATGCAATTGTTGGAACGGCTCGATGACCCGCGCCAGCTTTTCGTCGGGGATGCCCTTGCCGGTGTCCGAGACCTCCAGGATATGACGGCCCGGCTCGTCCCGCGCGCCCAGGGTCACCAAGCCCCCCGGCGGCGTGAACTTAACGGCGTTGAATAACAGGTTCAGGATCACCTGTTTGATCGCCCGCTCATCGACGAACAGTTGCGACATGCCTTCTTCGACCTTGATGTCGAAATAGATTTGGTTGCAATCGATGGCCCCGGTCACGACGCGCAGGCAATCATCGAACACGGCTTGGATATCGACCGGCGAGCGGTTCAGGGTATTGCGCCCGGCTTCGATCTTCGACAGGTCCAGGATGTCGTCGACCAGGGACAACAGATGGCGGCTCGAATGCATGATGTCGCCGGCGTATTCCTGATACTTGTCCGAACCGATCGGGCCGAAGTACTGCCGCGTGATCATTTCGGAAAATCCGATGATCGCGTTCAGGGGCGTGCGCAACTCATGGCTCATCGAGGCCAGGAAGTGCGATTTCGCCTTGTTCGCCTGTTCGGCTTCCATCTTGGCGGAGTACAGATTTTCCAGGACCAGGTTGTACTGCCGGGCGATGTCGCCGATGTCGGAATTGGGCTCGACCGGGATCGGGCGGGAATAGTCGCCGGTCAGGCGCTGGACTTCCATGGACTGCAGGATGTCCAACTGCTCGGTCGACTGATTGTGCTCGCTGACGTTCAGGCCGATGCGTTCCGCCTCGGCCGAAACCCGCAGCGGAACGAACCGGTTGATGACCGACAACAGGATGTAGCTGCCGCCGAAGGCCCAAATGGCGGCGGTCAGGACGCCGGTCCCCTGGGAGATGAACTGTTCCCAACGGGTCAGGCCCGTGCCCAGCGCGTCCAAGTCGCCCAGGAACGCAATGGCCATGGTGCCCCAGATGCCGGCAACACCATGGACGGGAAAGGCATAGACGACGTCGTCGATCCTGAGCCGGTCCAACAGCAACGACGTCACCACGCAAAGCCCGCCGCCGACGGCCCCCAACAGGACCGCGCCGGGGGTCGAGACGCAATGCGCGGCGGGGGTGATCGCAACCAGTCCCGCCAGCGCGCCGTTAAGCATCGTGGGCACGTCCAGCGTCTTCATCGTGATTGGGCCGATCAGCATCGCGCCCAATCCGCCGAAGGCCCCGGCGATCACGGTGTTAAGAACGACGTGTGGAACCTTGGCGCTGGCAGCCAGCGTGCTGCCGCCGTTGAACCCGATCCAGCCAACCCAGATGATGAACACGCCCAACGCCGCCAGGGGCAGGGAGTGGCTGCGGAACGGCGTACCCGTCCCATCGAACCGACCGGTTCGCGGCCCGATGATCAACACGGCGGCAAGGCTGACCCATCCGGCGACCGAATGGACGACCGTGCCACCGGCGAAATCGACAAATCCCAGCGCCGCTAGCCAACCCGGATCGCCGCCGAACGCGCCGCCCCAAGCCCAATGGCCGAACAGCGGGTATATCGGTAAGGCGACGACGAGGCTGATCAGGAGGTAACCCGTATAGCGCGCGCGTTCGGCGATGGCGCCGGACACGATGGTCGTTGCCGTCCCGCAGAACATCAACTGGAATACGAAGAAGGTGGCCGACTTGGGGTCGGTCATGGAGAACAGGAAGGCTTCCGTCCCGACCAACCCATTGTGGCTGGCCCCGAACATCAGGCCGAAGCCGA
>DJHY01000022.1 GCA_002433335.1 Rhodospirillaceae bacterium UBA6608
CGCCGTGTTCTTCACCTGCGGTGATGCCGAGCAATCCCATCGCCCCCAATTCGGGCCAAAGGTCGCGCGGGAATGCGTTGGTCTGGTCGATTTCGGCGGCGCGGGGCGCGATGCGGTCCTGCGCGAAGCGATGCACCGTGTCGCGCAACGCCGATATTTCGTCGCCCAGCGCAAAGGTCATGCCGGTCGTGAACATGCGGATCCTCCCAGGAACAGGGAAGCGATTATCCCGGTCCGGCGGTCCCGGCACAAGGGCGCGGCGTTGACGTAAGGGAAGCCGGGCCGGGAGGCCTTCACCGGAAATTCAATTGCCGGAACGCCGCCCGCCGGTCACAAGTAAGGAAGAAACTGCGGATAGAATTTGGAGACATCCCATGACCATCGAACATCTGAACTCGGGCGAAATTCTCAGTCAGGCCACGGCGACGGATACCACCGTTTACCTGTGCGGCCTGACCGGCGGCGATATTTCGAAGGATATCCAGGGCCAGACCCGCGACACCCTGGCCAAGATCGACGCCTGCCTGGCTCATTTCGGCACGGACAAATCGAAGATCCTGTCGGCCACGATTTATCTGGACGACCTGCGCCGCAAACCGGCGATGAACGAGGTCTGGAAGGAATGGCTGGGCGATCTGAAGCGTCCGGCCCGCGCCTGCATCGGCGTGCAGCTTGAAATGGGCACGCAGGTCGAGATCATGATCACCGCCGCGCGCTGATCACTTTATGCTAACTGCCGCGATTAATGGAGGCGTCCGCCCATGGGGCGGGCGTCTCGCGCGGCGATCGCGGCGGCGACCCGCCGCCAAGTATCCGCGCCATCCCGATCCCCGGCCAATTCCAACTCGTGCAGGCGGCGATTCGCCTCCGACAACGCGGATTCGCCAAAACGCAGGATGAAACGGCGGACGGTTTCGTTCAAATTCATGGTCCTGCCTTCGTTCGGCTGCCCGGATAAATATTCCGGCGCGGACATTCGTTCGGATATATCGCGAACTTGGGCATTATAGCGCGTTTATCGGTCTAGCGTTTTGACCATCATCAATTACAAAAAAGCGCATATGCCTGACACTCCGCAAAGTGGGGTGCCGTGTTCGGCACGCAGATGTGGGGAGTGTCATGACGAACATCATTCATGGAAATCTTCCTGCCCATGGTGGCGAGTGGGCGGCGTTGTGCGAAGAGAGAGCTGCGCAGGTGCGTGATGCCTGCCGCGTGCGAAACTTTCTGCCCGGTGAGCCGATCTACTACGAAGGCGACCAGCCTGCGGGGGTTTATTGCCTGACGGAAGGGCTTGTCGGAATTCGCAAGACCGATGCCGGCGGCGATTCCATGCTGTTGCGGCTGGTTCGTCCGGGGCAGACGTTCGGCTATCGGGCATTGCTGATGAACGAAGCCCATGGCGTCGGCGCCGAGGCGTTGAAGGAATCGCGCGTTTGTCACGTTCCCGCAGCGACGGTTAATCGCCTGATGGCCGAGGACCCGACCCTGACGGCCGCCTTCTTCCGCTATTTGGCCCGCGAAATGGAAGAGGCCGAAAACAAGGTCATGGAGACGATGAAGGCATCGTCGCGCATTCGGTTCCTGCGCTTGCTGCTGCTGCTCTGCGTCGATGGCCGCGACGGCGATTGCGACGGCGAGGTCCATTTGGAGTTGCCGGTGTCGCGCCAGGACATCGCCTCGTTGATCGGGGTTCGTTCGGAGACCATGTCGCGGGTGATCCGCGCGATCGAAGCCGATGGACTTGCCCGTTTCAAGGGGCGCCGGGTGGAAATTCCCGACCCGGAGCGACTGGCGGCCGAGACGGCCGGATCCTTGGCCGCCTGACACACCATTCGTTCGTCGCCCGGAATCAGCCGATCAGGTCGATCAGTTCCCGGGTGACGGCGGTCGTTCCCATATCCCCGCCGAACTCCATGGGCCGCAGGCGGTTTTCCTCGAAGCCCCGCTGCACTGCTTGCTCGATGACGGTCGCCGCATCGGTCAGTCCCTGGTGTCCGCCCATCCGGTCCGACAGATAGTCGAGCATCAAGGCGCCGGATAGTACGGCGGCAAGGGGGTTGGCCTTGTCCTGACCCATGATGTCGGGGGCCGAGCCGTGGGCCGGCTGGAACAAGGCGTGCTCGTTGCCGATCTCCGCGCAAGACGCCATGCCCATGCCGCCGACCAGCCCGCCGGCCAGATCGGACAGGATGTCGCCGAACATGTTTTCCATGACCAGAACGTCGAAATCCCAAGGCCTGCGGATCAGGTCCAGGGCCTGGGCGTCGACGTAGTTGTAGGACACGCCGATATCGGAAAAGGCGGCTTTGCGTTCGTCGAAAATCTTGCGGAAGAACGCCATGGAGCGAAACACGTTGGCTTTGTCGACGCAGGTCACGATGCCTTTCTTGCCCCGGGCTTTGCGTTTTTCGGCCAGCCGGAAAGCGAAGTCGAACAGCTTTTCCGAGGTCGGGCGCGTGATTCGCAGGATGTCCTGAACTTCGTCGTCAGTGGCGACGATCTCGCGTCCCGTGGCGGCGGCGGTATAGAAAAGGCCTTCGGTCGATTCCCGCAGGATCACCAGATCGATGTCCGCGGCACGCGGGTCGGCCAGACGGCGCGGGGTGTTGGGATAGGCTTTGACCGGGCGGACCCCGGCGAACAACTGGAACCGATCCCGCATGCGCAGATGCGGCGAAATCTCCGTGCCGTCGGCATGGCGCACGGCCGGAAGGCCGATCGCGCCCAACAGAATGGCATCGGCCTTGGCCGAGGCATCTTCGTGCCCGGGCGCCATATCCAGGCCGCTTTCCTTGAAATAGGCCGCTCCGGCGGTCAGGTCTTCGCATTCCAGGCGAAAGCCGCCGGTTTTGCCCCGGGCGGCGTCGATCACGGCCAGGGTGGCGTTGGTGACATCGACGCCGATGCCGTCGCCGCGGATCACGGCGATGCTGCAGGTGGTCTCGTTCATTTGCTGTTTCCTCAGGTATTTTTTTATTGGCCCGCCGGTTGGGGCGGGAAAAGCGTTTGCGAAGTCTACTTCAATTCGACCTCGATGAAGGCCATCGGTTCGGTGCCCGCGTTGACGACGTTGTGTTCCACGCCTTCTTCGCGCCGGTAGACTTCGCCCGCGGCGAAGGTCACGGTGCGGCTGCCGCCGCCGGGTTCCTCCAACAACATGGTGCAGGGGGTCAGGGTGGTGATGACGTAGTCCATTTCGTGCCGGTGCCAGCCGGTTTCGGCATCCGGGGCAAAATCGTACCGGGTCACGCGGACGCGTTCGTCCTCAAGCATGGAGGTGGCTTCGGCGGCTGGACGGGTCATGGAGAACTCCTTGCGGGCCCGACGATGCGAGCCGCATTCAGATGGGGGATGGAGCCTCAGCATTTCCGGTTGTTGCTGCAAGCGTCAAGCGCCAATCGGTCTGCGTGAATAAGGCAGACCTTGGCGATGCGGGAAACCTAGGTATTCGGTCTGGAGCGCGGCGGCCCGCCGAAGCCGGGCGGCGGTAGGGGGAGCTCGTACCCCAATTGCCGCAGCATCGGTCCATTGTGTTGTTCGAACAAGGCTTTCAGGTCGTCGGTGAAATAGGGTTCCCATTCGCTGGCCGGGGTAACCCATCGACCATCGACGAGGGCGACCTCCTCACGGCTGGGGACCGACATGGATATAGGCCTGCGCCCCAAAAAGCGCCCCAGGCGCGCGATGGTCGCCGGCAAGTCCGCAACCATGTCTTCATAGCGAATGAACAACGTGTCCCGGCGCTCCCAGGGGTGCCAGGCGGCGACATGTTGCGACCAAGTCCCGAACCGATGGGCGCCGGCGATGACCTGCGCCAATGGAAGGCTCTGGTTTTGAAATTTCCACAGACTGGCGCAAGCCGCGCGCCCGTCCCGCACGATATAGATCGCGGGCAGATCGTCACGCGGCAACTCGTGAGTTTTCAAAAGCGGAAGATTGCCCTGGGGGAAAGCGATGTCGCCGAAAGCGTCGTGCTCGATATGTCCGACGAAACGCTCAAGAGCTTGGTTGCGGCCCAAGTCCGCAGGATAGATGCTGCCGGTTTTCAAGCCGAAGCAATTCAACAGGACCATGCGGAGAAAGGTGTTTCCGCTTCTCGGATAGGATGCAAGATAGATTGGCTCTGAATAGCCCCCAGACGCAGCCATGACGCCTGAAAACCTTGTCCATAAAACCGCTGTCACAGCGGAATAGAGCGATTTAGGGCTGCGGAGATATTCTTGGCAAGATGGATTTTATCGACCCATCCGGAAGGCAGTTGCTGAGCTTAAAGGTTCAAACAAAAATTGATCGTTCCCGCGAGGCGACATGCGGATTTTGTTGTCGAGGGGCCAGTTGACGCGTTAGCTTTTGGAATAACCCTAAAAAAAAGTGGGAACATCCAAATGACTTACTCTTACATCGACGTACGTCCGATTTCCGGCGCTCTGGGAGCCGAGATCGAAGGCGTGGACTTTTCCAAGGATCTGCCGGACGAGGTCATCGCCGAAGTCCGCCATGCTTGGTTGGAACACCTTGTGGTGTTTTTCCGGGATCAGCACATCACGCCGGCGCAGCAACTTGCCGCGGCCAAACGGTTCGGTGATCCGATCGAATATCCCTTTGTTCAAGGTCTGCCGGATTTTCCGGTGATCACGCCGATCGTCAAACTGCCGGACGAGACCATCAACTTCGGCGGTTTGTGGCATACGGATACGACCTATCAGCCGCGCCCGCCCATGGCGACGATGCT
>DJHY01000174.1 GCA_002433335.1 Rhodospirillaceae bacterium UBA6608
GCGCTGATCGCCTATCTGGTCGGCAACGCCGTGTTCGCCAACTATCTGCAACTTCATTACGTGCCCGGCTCGGGCGAGTTGGCGGTGTTCCTGGGCTCGCTGGTCGGCGCTGCCCTGGGCTTCCTTTGGTACAACGCGCCGCCGGCCAAGGTCTTCATGGGCGACACCGGCTCGTTGTCTTTGGGCGGGGCGCTGGGTGCGGTCGCCGTGATCACCAAGCACGAGTTGGTCCTGGCCATCGTCGGTGGGTTGTTCGTGCTCGAGACCGTGTCGGTCATCGTTCAGGTGATGTCGTTCAAGCTGACCGGTCGCCGCGTGTTCCGCATGGCGCCGCTGCACCATCATTTCGAACAGAAGGGATGGGCTGAATCCACCATCGTCATCCGCTTCTGGATTATCGCAACCATCCTGGCCCTGGCCGGCCTGGCAACCCTGAAGCTCAGGTAAGGAGGCGCGATGATCGATCTTTTCTATTTCTATCACATGCCGGTCGCGGTCCTCGGCCTCGGGAAATCGGGGCTGGCGACCTGCAAGGCGTTGGAGATAAGCGAGGCCGAAGTCTGGGCCTGGGACGACAACGAGGACTCACGTCAGCGGGCCCGCGAAATGGGCGTGCCTCTGGTCGATCTCTACACCTGTAATTGGAGCGAGCTGACGACCCTGGTCCTCAGCCCCGGCATTCCGCTGCATCATCCGGAGCCGCACCCGGTGGTCAAGATGGCCCGGGAAGCCGGTGTCGAGATCGTCAGCGATATCGAACTTCTGGCCCGCGCCCAGCGCGACGCGGCCTATTTGGGCATTACCGGCACCAACGGCAAATCGACCACCACGTCGCTGATCGGCCACATCATGGAATTGGCCGGGCGCGAGGTTCAGATCGGCGGCAACCTGGGCACGCCCGCGCTGACGTTCGACCCGCTGGAAGAAAACGGCACCTTCATCCTGGAGATGTCGTCATTCCAGTTGGACCTGACCGTGTCGATTACCTGGGACATCGCGGTCCTGCTGAATATCAGCCCCGATCATCTGGATCGCCACGGCGGCATGGACGGCTACATCGCCGCCAAGCGCCAGATCTTCCACCGCCAGACCGATCCCAAGTCGGCGATCATCGGTGTCGATGACAAGTATAGCGAAGCGATCTACGAAGAGCTGGCCGACATCGGCGATCAGATCATCGTTCCCATTTCGGGCGAACGGCGCATCCACGGCGGCGTCTACGCCATCGACGGCATTCTGATCGATGACATGGACGGGCGGGAAATTCCGGTCACGGACCTGCGCAACGTTCCGGCCCTGCAAGGCCCCCACAACTGGCAGAACGCCGCCGCTGCCTATGCGGCCTGCCGTCGCGCCGGAATCGAAGGCAGCGTCATCATGGCCTGCCTGCAAAGCTTCCCAGGGCTGGTCCATCGCCAGGAAGCGGTCGAGGTCGTCGACGGCATCGCCTTCGTCAACGATTCCAAGGCGACCAATGCCGTCGCCGCCGCCAAGGCCCTGGCCTGTTACGACGACATCTACTGGATTGCGGGCGGCAAGCCCAAGGACGGTGGGATCGACGGTTTGTCCGATTTCTATCCGCGTATCCGCCATGCCTTCCTGGTCGGCGAGGCCGCGCTCGGCTTCGGCCAGATGTTGGACGGCAAGGTGCCGTTCTCGATCTCGGGCGAGGTCGCGACCGCCGTCAAACAGGCGTTCGAACTGGCGCGCAAGGAACGGCCTGGCAAGCCGGTGGTTCTGCTGTCGCCGGCCTGTGCGTCCTACGATCAGTTCACCGGGTTCGAAGCACGCGGTGATGCCTTCAAGGCCGCCGTCGAGGCATTGCCCGGCGAGCACTTGGACCCGTCCGAAGCGCCCGACGCGTTCAAATCCGGTGGGGAGGTTGCCTAGATGAGCACGCTGGCCCGCACCGATAATTCGATCCTGACCCGCTGGTGGTGGACCGTCGACCGCTGGAACCTGGCTGCCGTCATGGTTCTGGCGATGATCGGCATGGTCCTGGCCCTGGCCGCGTCGCCGCCGGTCGCCCAGCGTTTGGGCTTGGATACCTATTACTTCGCGGGCCGTCAGGCGGTCTATCTGGGTCTCGGCTTGTTCGTGCTGCTCTGCGCGTCGTTGCTGTCGCCCCGGGGCGTGCGCCGGGTCGCCATGGGCGTGCTGGGCCTGTCGATGGTGCTGATGGTCGCGGTTCTGGCCGTCGGCCCTGAGATCAAGGGTGCCACCCGCTGGCTCAGCTTCGGATCGTTTTCGTTGCAGCCGTCGGAATTCGCCAAACCCACCCTGGCCGTGACTGCGGCTTGGTTCTTCGCCCAGGCCCGGTTGCAGGAAGGTTATCCCGGCAATTTGGTCGCCACGGGCTTGTTCCTGATGGTCGCGGCGTTGTTGCTGATGCAGCCGGACGTGGGCATGACCATGGTCGTCGCCTCGGTCTGGGGGGTGCAGTTCTTCCTGGCCGGATTACCCATCGTCATGGTCATGGGCATCGGTTGCGCCTTCCTCGCGGCCAGTGTCGGGGCCTATTTCACATTTGGCCACGTACGCGCGCGGGTGGATCGCTTCTTCGATCCCTCGGCGGGCGAGGGCTATCAGATCATGCGCTCGCTCGACGCCTTCCATAACGGGGGGCTGACCGGGCGCGGTCCGGGCGAGGGCCGGGTCAAGGAAGTCCTGCCCGACGCCCATACCGATTTCATCTTCGCCGTCGCGGGCGAGGAATTCGGCATGTTGGTCTGCGTCGCCATCGTGGCGCTGTTCGCTTTCGTCGTCGTGCGCGGCCTGTCCCGCGCCTACAAGGACGACAACCTGTTCGTGCTGTTGGCCTCGGCGGGGCTGCTGGTTCAATTCGCGGTCCAGGCGATGATTAACCTCGCCTCGACCCTGCACCTGATCCCGCCCAAGGGCATGACCCTGCCGTTCGTGTCCTACGGTGGTTCGTCCACGGTCGCGATCGCACTCGGCTTCGGCCTGATGCTGGCCCTGACACGCTCCCGCCCGGGCGAAGGGGGTGGGCGATGACGGCGCAATTGGTCGTGCTCGCCGCCGGCGGCACCGGCGGTCATGTCTTCCCGGCGGAAGCCTTGGCGGCGGAACTGTTGGGCCGCGGCCATCGCCTGGCCCTGGTCACCGACCGGCGCGGCGGCAATTACGGCGGGGCCCTGGCCGACCTGGAAACCCATCGCATCCGGGCTGGCGGCATTGCGGGCAAGCGTTTGACCGCGCGCCTGGAAAGCGTGTTCGAATTGGGTCTGGGCATGTGGCAGGCGCGCGCCCTTCTGGCCAAACTGCAACCCGCTGCCGTGGTCGGGTTCGGCGGCTATGCCTCGGTCCCGACGATGATGGCCGCGACCTGGGCCGGAATGGCGACGGCGATCCATGAACAGAACGCGGTCCTGGGTCGGGCCAATCGCCTGTTGGCGACGCGGGTGCGGCGGATCGCGACCTCGATCGACGGCACGCAGATGATCCCCGACGCGGCCAAGGACAAGGTCCGGGTCACCGGCATGCCGGTTCGCCCGGCGGTTCTGGCGGCGGCGGATGCGCCTTACGATGAAATCTCGGCGACGGGACCATTGAACCTGTTGATCACCGGCGGCTCGCAAGGGGCGCGGGTGCTGTCCGACGTGGTTCCGGCGGCCTTGGCGGCAATGCCGGAGGCGTTGAAGAAGCGCCTGAAAGTCACCCAGCAATGCCGGGCCGAAGACCTGGACCGTGTCCGCACGGTCTACGAACAGGCCGGGATCGCGGCGGAATTGAACAGCTTCTTCGACGACATTCCAGCCCGTCTGGCGGCGACGCATTTGTTGATCGCGCGGGCAGGGGCCTCGACCGTGGCGGAAATGACGGCCATCGGGCGGCCCGGCATTTTGGTGCCGCTGCCCCATGCTATCGACAACCATCAATTCGTGAACGCGCAGTCCGTGGACGAGGCCGGGGCCGGTTGGCTGATGGCCGAAGACGTGTTCACGCCCGAACGCTTGGCCGGTCGGCTGACCAGCCTGTTCGAAAATCCGCGTCATCTGGTTCATGCGGCGCATGCGTCGAAGCGCATCGGGCGTCCCGATGCGGCCCGCGCGTTGGCCGACATGGTGGTCGAGATGATGCCAAACGGAAACTCCAACGACGGAAGGCAGGCGGCATGAGAGCGCTCCCCCTCGATATCGGCACCCTGCATTTCGTCGGCATCGGCGGCATCGGGATGAGCGGCATCGCCGAGGTGCTGCACAGCCTGGGCTATTCGGTTCAGGGCTCCGACATCGCCGACAGCGCCAACGTCAAGCGCCTGCGCGACATGGGCATTGTTGTTCATATCGGCCATGACGCGGCCAACCTGGGCCCGGCCCAGGTGGTGGTGATTTCGTCGGCGGTCAAGCCGGACAACCCGGAAGTCGTGGCGGCGCGGCAGAACCTGATCCCGGTCGTGCGCCGGGCGGAAATGCTGGGCGAATTGATGCGCCTGAAATGGTCGATCGCGGTCGGCGGGACCCATGGCAAGACCACGACGACGTCGCTGATTTCGGCGGTGCTGGATGGTGCCGGCCTGGACCCGACGGTGATCAACGGCGGCATCATCAATGCCTATGGCACCAATGCGCGCCTCGGCACCGGCGACTGGCTGGTCGCCGAAGCGGACGAAAGCGACGGCACGTTCCTGAAACTGCCCGCGACCATCGCCGTGGTCACCAATATCGACCCGGAACATATGGACCATTACGGCGACTTCGAAACCTTGAAGCGCGCCTTCGTCCAGTACGTCGAAAACATCCCGTTCTACGGCTTCGCGGTTCTGTGCATCGACCACCCCGAGGTTCAGAACCTGATCCCCCGCGTTTCCGACCGTCGGGTCGTGACCTACGGCTTCAGCCCGCAGGCCGACGTCCGCGCCGTCAACATGACGCCGGGCCTGGACGGCATCGCCTTTGACGCGGTGATCCGCAATCGTAAAACCGGCGAGGTCCGCGAGATCGCCGACCTGCATCTGCCGATGTATGGTCAGCACAATGTCCAGAACGCTCTGGCGGCGGTCGCCATCGCCAGCGAAATGGCGCTGTCCGATGCCGACATAGCCCGGTCCCTGGCCAAATTCGGCGGGGTCAAACGGCGCTTCACCCGCACCGGCACGGTTGGCGGCGTCACGGTGATCGACGATTACGGCCACCATCCGGTCGAGATCGCGGCGGTTCTGTCCGCCGCGCGCGATGCGACGACGGGCAAGGTCGTGGCCGTGGTTCAGCCACATCGCTATACCCGCCTGCGCGACCTGTTCGAAGAATTCTGCACCTGCTTCAACGATGCCGACGCTGTCATCGTCGCCCCGGTCTATGCGGCGGGCGAGGCCCCGATCGAGGGCATCGACCAAAACGCCCTGGTCGAAGGGCTGAAGGTTCACGGCCACCGCAACGTGGTCGCTCTGTCCGGGCCGGAAGACCTGGCCCGCGTGGCCATGGACCTGACCGACAGCGGCGATTTCGTGGTTTGCCTGGGGGCGGGAACGATCAGCCAATGGGCCAATGCCCTGCCCGAACAGATGCAGGAACTGGGTGGCGGCCTGCGGGAAATTCCCGGCGGTAACGGACGTAGTGGGGAGGCGGGCGCATGATGGCTGCGCAATTCGATACCTCGCTGTTGGACCGTCTGCCCCGCGCGCGGGGTCGCCTGACCGCTAATGCGCCGATGGCCGGGTTCTCCTGGTTCCGGGTCGGTGGTCTGGCCGAGGTTCTGTTCGAGCCGGCGGATGCCGATGATTTGGCGAGCTTCATGGCGGCGCTACCGGACGACGTGCCGGTGACGGTGATCGGCGTGGCCTCGAACCTGATGGTTCGCGACGGCGGCGTCGACGGCGTGGTCGTGCGCCTGGGTAAATCCTTCGCCGATATCTCTGTCGAGGGCGCGACCATCACCGCGGGTGCCGGGGCGATGGACGTCAACCTGGCCCGCGCCGCGCGGGATGCGGGCTTGACCGGATTTGAATTCCTGATCGGCATTCCGGGCACCCTGGGCGGGGCCTTGCGCATGAACGCCGGGGCCTACGGGGCCGAGATTTCCGATATTTTCGTGGCCGCACGGGCAGTGAACGGCAGGGGAGAGGTTGCGGCCCTCTCCCCGGCCGACATGGCCTTCGCCTATCGCCACTGCGGTCAGCCCGAAGACGTGATCTTCACCCAGGCAACCCTGCGCGGCGTGCCGGGCGATGTGTCGGCCATTGCCGAACGCATGGCCGAAATCCAGAAATCGCGCGGTGAGACCCAGCCGGTCAAATCGCGCACCGGCGGATCGACCTTCGCCAACCCGGATGGCCACAAGGCCTGGGAACTGATCGACGAAGCCGGTTGCCGGGGCCTGACCCGAGGCGGCGCGCAGGTCTCGCCCCAGCACTGCAATTTCCTGATCAACACGGGTAACGCCACGGCGGCGGACCTGGAAGGACTGGGCGAGGAAGTGCGTCGCCGGGTGTTCGAAAAATCCGGGATCGAGCTGCATTGGGAAATCCGCCGCATCGGTCGTCCGGCGCAGCCCCCGGCGCGGGAGGTGCGGTCATGACCAAACATGTCGCCGTGCTGATGGGCGGCTGGTCCGCCGAACGCGAGGTGTCGCTGGTGTCGGGCGCGGCCTGCGCCAAAGCGCTGAAGGAAGCGGGATACGACGTCGCGACAATCGACGTGCAGCGCGACGTGGGCGCCTTGATCACCCGCCTGTATCCGCGTCCGGACGTGGTGTTCAACGCCCTGCATGGCCGCTTCGGCGAGGACGGCTGCATTCAGGGCCTGCTCGATATTTTGGGCATCCCCTATACCCATTCCGGTCTGCTGGCCTCGGCCCTGGCCATGGACAAGGTGATGGCCAAGCAGTTGTTCCAGGCCCAGGGCATTCCCGTGGCCGAACACGTCATTGCGACCATCGAACAGGCGCGGGCCAAGGAGCCGATGGCTCGGCCCTATGTGGCAAAGCCGATCAACGAAGGCTCCAGCGTCGGCGTGCATATCGTGCGCGAGGGCGACAACGAGCCGCCGTTCGAAGGTTCCGGCTGGAACTACGGCGAGGAAGTGATGTTCGAACGCTACATCCCCGGTCGCGAGCTGACTGTGTCGGTGATGGGCGGCAAGGCCGTGACAGTCACCGAGATCACGACCGCGCGCGGGTTCTACGATTACGACGCCAAATACGCCGACGGCGGGTCGATCCATGTCGTTCCCGCCGAGGTGGAAAAAGATGTGTTCGATCGGGCGATGGCACTGTCGGAACAGGCCTATGCCGCGGTCGGCTGCCGGGGGGTGGCGCGGGCCGACCTGCGTTACGACGGCAAAGACCTCTACATGCTGGAAATCAATACCCAACCGGGCATGACGCCCACGTCGCTGGTGCCGGAACAGGCCGCCTACAAGGGCATGTCCTTCCCAGACTTGGTCGCATGGATGGTTGAACAGGCGGAGTGCGATTGATGGCCGACAAGAAGAAGACGGAAAGCAAGGACACCTCGAACGACGGCATGCTCGGCGCGCCGCGCAAACGCGTGATGCGCGGCCGGGTCAGCCGGGCGGTCGCCGCCGGCGGGGTCGCGGCCCTGTTGGGTGGCGCCGCGGTGGGCGGCTGGTGGGTCTGGACCCATGACATGATTTCAAGCGCCGCCGAACAGGCGCGCCTGTGGACGGTGGATCGCACTGCCGATGCGGGCTTGCGGATCGACGATATCTTCGTGACCGGTCGGTCGCAGACGACCCGCACCGATTTGCTGGCGGCGCTGCGCCTGACGCGTGGCGCGCCGATGTTCGGCTTCGATCCCGAAGATGCCCGCCGCCGGGTGGAAAAGCTGCCCTGGGTCAAACGCGCCGTGGTCGAACGGATGCTGCCCGGCACGGTAATGCTGCACATCGACGAACGCATGCCCCTGGCGCTGTGGCAGAACAAGGGTGAATTTCATCTGATCGACGACGAAGGCGTGGTGATCCTCAACAAGGGGTTGGAGCGGTTCTCCGACCTGCCGATTGTCGTCGGCCCCGATGCTCCGAAACATGCCGCCGCCTTGCTGGAAACGCTGAAGGCCGAGCCGGATTTGATGAATCAGGTCCGCGCCGCCGTTCGCGTCTCGGGCCGCCGATGGACGCTGACCCTGGACAACGGCATCGACGTGCAACTGCCCGAAACCGACCCCGCTGGGGCCTGGGTCCGACTGGCCGAATACGAGCGCCAGCACAAGGTTCTGGCCCGCGATGTGGAGGTCCTGGACCTGCGTTTGCCGGACCGCCTGATCGTGCGCAAGGCATCGAAGCCCCGCCCGCCGCGCAAGCCCAAGGGTCAGGAAACCTGAATTGAATCAAACTGACCTGAACGACCTGATTGCCTGAACGACCTGATTGCCTGAACGACCTGATTGAACGAACGAGACGACCGCGATGAAGAAACCACTGGGAAATACGAAACCGCGCAGCGGCCTGGTTGCCGCCCTGGACCTGGGATCGTCCAAGGTTTCCTGCCTGATCGCCCGCCTGGGCACGGGGGTCGCGGGCGGCGGTCAGACGACGGCGCGCGTTGTCGGCATCGGCCATCAGAAATCCCACGGTCTGAAATCGGGCAGCGTGATCGACCTCGACACCGCCGAGGCGACGATCCGCGCCACGGTCGAAGCCGCCGAAGCAATGGTCGGCGAGAACATCCACAAGGTCTTTGTCAACCTGTCCTGCGGCAAACCGAAATCGCAGCTGACCGCGCACGAGGTCGATATCGGCGGGCGCGAGATCGAGGAAACGGATCTGTACCGTGTCCTGTCGGCGGATCAGGTCACCGCCGGGGTTCCGGCGGATCGCGACCTTATTCATTCGATCCCGGTCGGATATTCGGTCGATGACAATCGCGGCGTGCGCGATCCGCGCGGCATGTTCGGCAATCGCCTGGGCGCCAATCTGCATCTGGTCACGGCGCAGTCGGGGCCGGTCAAGAACCTGCGCACGGTCGTCGGTCGCTGCCATCTGGAAATCGAATCCCTGGTCGCGACGCCCTTCGCCTCGGCACTGGCCTGCCTGGTCGATGACGAGCGGCAATTGGGCACGACCTGCATCGACATCGGCGGGGGCACGACCTCGCTGGCGATCTTCTGCGACGGCGAGCTGGTCCATACCGACGTGATCCCGCTGGGCGGCGGTCACATGACCAACGACATCGCGCGCGGCCTGTCGACGCCG
>DJHY01000190.1 GCA_002433335.1 Rhodospirillaceae bacterium UBA6608
GATCCTGCCCGACCATTTGGCGGAAGGCTAAGCCCCCATGCGGATCGCTCTGCTCACCACCGACGGCCTGCCCGCGCTGTATTGCGCGCAAGCCCTGGCGGCTGAGTACGAGCTATGCGGGGTTTTGACGGCCACCAGCCTCCCGCCCCTGCCGTTCGAGACCGCACACCCCTTGGACGCGGAAACCGAGGCCTATGAAACAGCGAACTGGTTTCCTCAGAAAATCCCGGAGCTGTCCGATTTCGGTCCGGTTTTTTCCGTGCCGGACATGACATCGGCGGCGGCACTCGATACCGTGCGCGACCTGGCGCCGAACGTCATCGTCGCCTTTGGCGCTGGCCCCTTGAGTGCCGGAATCATCGAATTGGCGAAAGACCACGCAGTGGTCCTTCATGCCGGCAACCCGGAAGACTTTCGCGGCGCGGACACCCATCTGTGGGCCGTGTACCATGGCCTGACCGACGACCTGCAAAGCATCGTTCAATACGCCGATGAAAACCCGAACACCGGTGCGATTCTGCGGGCGCTGCCTGTTCACCTCGCGGACGGCACCCCCTTGGCCGGTCTTCGCAAGGCGGTGACCGAAGGCTGCGTGACCGGCGCGCTGAAGGTCATGCAATTCTTCGCCGATGGCGGGATGTTGACGGTCAATCACCTTCAGCGGATCGGCAAGCTCTATACGCCCATGCCCGCCGCCGTTAAGGACTATTGCCTGGCGCAGTACGCCGACCGGGCGAGCCAAACAAAATAACAAAAGGACAGTTTCGACATGTGCGGCATAGCAGGAACCCTCGGCCCCACGGCGCCCGACGCCGCCCGTATCCAGGCGGCCCTGGCGACCATGGACCGGCGCGGTCCGGATGCCTCGGGCGAACGCGTGCTGTCGTTCGGCGAACAGCAGGTCGCGCTTCTGCATACCCGCCTGTCGATCATCGATCTGGACCCGCGCGCCAATCAGCCGTTCGAACGGGACGGCCTGGTCTTCACCTACAACGGTGAGATCTACAATTACCTCGAGGTCAAAGCCGACCTGGAAGCCCTGGGCCACAAATTCCAGACCTCATCGGATACGGAAGTCCTGGCCGCGTCCTGGCGGCAATGGGGGCCTAAGGCGCTGGACCGTCTTGAAGGCATGTGGGCCTTCGCCGTGGCGGATACCGCTGCCGGCACCCTGACCCTGTGCCGCGACCGGTTCGGGGAAAAGCCGCTGTACCTTTGGCCCAAGGACGGCGTGCTGTACTTCGCATCCGAGATCAAAACCCTGGCCGCCCTGGCTGGATCGGCCCCGCCGGTCAACCAGACCCAGATCCTGCGTTATCTGACGCTCGGCTACAAATCGCTCTACAAACACGGCGACACCTTTTTCGACGGCGTGTTCGAATTGCCGCCTTCGACCTATCTGACGCTCAAGTCGCCGAAGCTGTCGCCGCCGGAATTTTATTGGCAGTTGCGCCACATCCCGCGGCCGATGTCCGCTGATGACGCGCTGGAAGGGGCGCGGGAACGGCTGTTTCGCTCGGTCGAATTGCGCCTGCGGGCCGACGTGCCGGTTGCGTTCTGCCTGTCCGGCGGCATCGATTCCGCAACCTTGGCCGCCATCGCGGCGAAGAAACTGGGCGCCGATATCCATTGTTTTTCGATCATCGATTCGGATGAGCGCTATGACGAAAGCGCCAACATCAAAACCATGGTCGATGCCCTGGGCTGCGGCCATCACGTGACCCGCACATCGACCGAGGGTTTTTTCGAGCGCATGGGCGACATCGTCGCCTATCACGATGCGCCGGTCGCGACGATCAGCTACTACGTACATTCCTTCTTGTCGGAAGCGATCCACAACGCGGGATACAAGGTCGCCGTTTCAGGCACCGGGGCCGATGAAATCTATACCGGCTACTACGACCATTATTCCATGTGGCTGGCGCAGATGTGGCGCCGCGCGCAGATCGACGCGACGGTCGACTTCGAAACGCTGCTGGCCGACTGGAAAGGCGGTTTCGGGTCCTACGTCCAGAACCCGCTGCTGCAAGACCCCATGACCTTTGTGAAGGATCCGGACCAGCGCGGGCATATCATCCTGGACCAGGATTTGTTCGAAAGCCTGCTGGCCGTACCGTTCCACGAAGACTTCGAGGAAACCGCCTTTTCCCGCGAACTGCTGCGCAACCGGATGATGAACGAGCTGTTCGCCGAAGCGATCCCCGTGATCCTGCACGAGGACGACTGCAATTCCATGCGCTGGTCGGTCGAGAACCGGTCCCCGTTCCTGGACCGGAATCTGGTCGAATTCATGTTCAATGTGCCCAGCGAATATTTGATGGGCCAAGGCTTCGCCAAATTCCTGCTGCGCCAGTCGGGCGAAGGCTTGGTTCCCGACAGCGTGCGCCTGGACAAGCGCAAGCGGGGCTTCAACGCCTCGATCAATTCCCTGGTCGACCGCAGCGATCCGGACACCCGCGATCGCCTGCTGGCCGACGGGCCGATCTTCGACCTGATCGACCGCACCAAGTTCGAAGCCTTCCTGTCCGACGACATGGCGACCAACAGCTTGTCTAAGTTCCTGTTCAGCTTCATCTCGGCGCGCATTTTCCTTGATCAGCAAAGCGGTCAGAGCCAATGATTTTTCACGCGGCACCAGAAAGGGAGCAGCACAAATGACCAAGGTCACCGGCGTTATCCAAGCGCGTCTGACCTCCATCCGCCTGGCGCAGAAGGCATTGTTGCCGCTGGCCGGACGGCCGGTCATGCACCACCTGTTCGACCGCGCCCTGCGCATTCAGGGCGTCGACGATCTGGTCCTGGCGATCCCGACCGGCGAAGCCAACGACCCGCTTGAAGCCGCGGTCGAAGGATATCCGCAAATTCGCGTCGTGCGCGGGCCGGACGACGATCTCGTCACTCGGTTTTTGATGGCTGCCGACCTGACCGGGGCCGATGTGCTGGTCCGCATGTGGGGCGACTGTCCGGTGACCGACCCGGATCTGGCGGCGGGGTTGCTACAGCTGGTCCTGAATTCCGATGCCGCCTGGGGTCATTACCCAAACGATTCCGGCT
>DJHY01000140.1:0-1883 GCA_002433335.1 Rhodospirillaceae bacterium UBA6608
GCCTGCGACGAGGCCTTCATGGCGCGGCTGGCCGAAGGGCTGGAAGATTTGGACGTGTTCTCCGACGACCAGGACGACCTGGCGGCGGTGATCCTTGAAAACGCCCGCGAACTGCCGATGGATCCGGAAGGACGAATCGTCCTGACCGACGATCTACGCGAGTTCGCGAATATCTCCGACGAAGTCCTGTTCGTCGGGCGCGGCCAACGCATGATGCTGTGGGAGCCGACCGCCTACGAAGCCCAGCGCGGCGACGCCTTCGAGCGGGCCCGCGCGCGCGGCATGACCCTGAAATTACCGAAACGGCCAGGCGCATCCACCGGGGAGGGCGGCGATGTCTGATCCTCGTCACTCCTCGGTGATGCTTGCCGAAGTCCTGAAGGCCCTGTCGCCCCGCGACGGTGGCGTTTATGTGGATGCGACATTTGGCGCGGGCGGCTATTCCCGCGGCCTGTTGGAAGCCGCCGATTGCACCGTTTGGGGGATCGACCGCGACCCCCTGGCGCAAGGTATCGGCCAGGAAATGGGCCGCGAGTTCGGCGGCCGTCTGACGGTTCTGTCCGGTCGCTTCGGCGATATGTATCAGTTGTTGGATTCGGTTGGCGTGTCGCGGGTCGATGGCGTGGCCCTCGACCTGGGCGTGTCGTCGATGCAGCTTGACGATCCGGCCCGTGGCTTTTCGTTCCGCGCCGACGGTCCCCTGGACATGCGCATGGGGCAGGGCAGCGACGGCGGGATGAGCGCCGCCGATGTGGTCAATTCCTTGGCTGAACAGGAACTGGCCGACCTTATCTATAAGTATGGCGAGGAACGGGCCTCGCGCCGCGTCGCCCGCGCCATCGTCGAACAGCGCGCCAAATCGCCGATCACCCGCACCGAAGAGCTGGCCGGCCTGATCCGCAGCGTCGTCCGCAAATCCAAGGATGGGATCGATCCGGCGACCCGGACGTTCCAGGCCCTGCGTATCGTCGTCAATGACGAGCTGGGCGAGCTGACCCGGGGCCTGGCCGGGGCCGAGGCCTTGTTGGCCCCCGGCGGACGGCTGGCTGTGGTCTCGTTCCATTCATTGGAAGACCGCGCGGTCAAGGAATTCCTGCGCGAACGGTCGGGCTCGGGCCCGCGCCCGTCGCGCCATCTGCCGGACCTGCCGACCAAGGGGGCGGCCCCGACCTTTACCTTGATCAAGCGCGGCACCGAAAAACCCGGCGAGGCCGAAACACGTCGCAACCCCCGGGCGCGCTCGGCGCGCCTGCGTTGGGCCGAGCGCACGGATGCGCCCGCCCGGGCGGCGGCGTGAGGAGGGTCGGGCCATGAGCAAACGCACCACCTTCTTCGCTCTGGCTCTGGCGGCGGTCATGTCGCTGGGTCTGTTCATGATCAGCTATCAGGTCCATGACCTGGAGGATCAGCTCGACGGTTTGAATCGCGACATCTCCCGCGATAGCCGCGCCGTGCATGTGTTGCAGGCCGAATGGGCGCATCTGAACGATCCGCAGCGTCTTCGCATGCTGGCCGAGCGCTACCTGGGGCTGGAGCCCATCGCCACCAAGCAGTTGGGCAAGGTCGAAGACATTCCCTGGCGCCCGGTGGTCGAAGTTGCCGACAAGAATGAAGCCCCCGCCGTTCAATCCGCGCCGCAAGTCGCCCAGCAAGCCGAACCCGCGTCGCAGGTCGTCACCGCGTCGCCCGTCGCGGCGGTGTCGCCGCGTGACAAGTCGGTCGAGGACGCGCTGCCGATGATCCGCCGCGCCCTGGGCCTGCCGCCCCATCCCGAGCAAGGAGGAACGCAATGATTTCCTCGATGTTGCAAGGCGATCTGTTCGAATTCGCGCGCGGACGCGGCGGTCCCACGGGCCGCGCCGCCGAGGCGCTGGAAACCTTCA
>DJHY01000140.1:2175-7311 GCA_002433335.1 Rhodospirillaceae bacterium UBA6608
CGTGCCGCCGAGGCGCTGGAAACCGGGCGCTCACGCCTGGTCGTGACCGGCTTGGTGATTTCCATGGCTTTCGCCGCCCTGGGTTGGCGGGTGGTCGACCTGACCCTGTTCACCGACCGGGCCGAGCCGCGGTTGGCGCGCAGCGTGTCGCCGACCGCGCCGATGCAGGAACGGGCCGATATCGTCGACCGCAACGGCATCGTCGTTGCCACGTCCCTGCCGGCCGTGTCGGTCTATGCCGATCCCAAGCATGTCCTGGACGTGCAGGAAACGGCGGACAAGCTGGTCCGTGTCCTGCCGGATCTGGACCGCGACAAGCTGGAAAAGCGCCTGTCGTCGCGGGGGCGGTTCGTTTACCTGAAGCGCAACCTGACGCCGGAACAGCATTACGAAGTTCACCGTCTCGGCTTGCCGGGCATTCAGTTCGAACGGGGCGAACGCCGGGTTTACCCGCAGGGCCGCCTGCTGGCCCACATCCTGGGCGTGACCGACATCGACGGGCGGGGCACGGCCGGGATCGAGCGCCGTTTCGAGAAGCGTCTGACCGGTGCGGGCGAGCCGCTGCAGTTGTCCCTCGACGTGCGGATCCAGGCCATCGCCCACGAAGTGCTGAACGACACCGTCACCAAGTTTTCCGCCCTGGGCGGCACGGCCATCGTGATGGACGCCAATACGTCCGAGTTGGTGGCCATGGTCTCGCTGCCCGATTTCGACCCCAACCGCCCGGTCGAACTGCTGGGCGAAGCCGGGTTCAACCGCGCCACCAAGGGCGTGTACGAAATGGGCTCGACCTTCAAGCTGCTGACCGCGGCGATGGCGCTGGATGCCGGGGTGGTGCCGATTTCCGGCGGCTACGACGCATCCAAGCCGATGCGTATCGCGCGCTTCTCGATCACCGATTACCACGCCAAGAACCGTTGGCTCAGCGTGCCGGAGATCCTCATTTATTCATCGAATATCGGGGCAGCCAAAATGGCCCTCGATGTGGGCACCAAAGCCCAACAGACCTACCTTGGGCGACTCGGCCTCCTGCGTCCGTCCCCTGTTGAGTTGCCTGAGGTAGGTCATCCTCTTCTCCCCGCGACCTGGCGCGAGATCAACACCGTGACCATTTCCTACGGCCACGGTATTTCGGTCACGCCGGTCCAATTGGCCAACGCCATTGCGACCACGGTCAACGGCGGCATGTATCGCCCGGCGACCCTGTTGAAACAGGACGTCCCCGAAGGCATCCAGGGCAACCGCGTGTTCTCGTCCGATACCTCGGCCAAGATGCGCGGCCTGATGCGTCTGGTCGTCAGCCGGGGCACCGGTAAGAACGCGGAAAAGGAAGCCGGCGGCTATCTGATCGGCGGCAAGACCGGCACGGCGGAAAAGGCCAAGGCCGGGGGCTATTCGGATAAGGCGAATATCGCGTCCTTCGTCGGCGCGTTCCCGATCCATGCGCCGCGCTATGTGGTCTGCGTCGTCGTCGACGAACCCAAAGGCATCAAGGAATCCTTCGGCTATGCCACGGGCGGCTGGGTTGCCGCGCCGGCGGTCGGCACCATCGTCCAACGTACGGCGGGCATCATGGGGATTGCGCCGGAATACGGCATGCCCCATCTGGCCGCGACCAAGGACCTGCCGCCGATGGCCGAGGAAATCGAGGCGGCCTTGCGCCCGGCCTCTCTTCGTGAAGTTCAAGGTGTTTCCCGTCAACCGGAGCAGGTGCGTGCGGCTGAGTGACATGTGGGTGGATGAGATGAACAGCGGCCATACGGTCGGTGCGGGCGGACCGGAGATCACAGGTGTGACCTGTGATTCGCGCCGCGTCGCGCCCGGCTTCCTGTTCGCGGCCATCCCCGGCGGCACCCATGACGGGCGGGAATACATCGCCGATGCCCTATCGCGCGGGGCGGCGGCGATCCTCGCCCCGCCGGGCACCCGACTTCCCGACGGATACGAGACGACCCCGCTCCTCGATACGGACAACCCACGCCGCCGCTATGCCCTGCTGGCGGCGCGGTTCTATCCGCGCCAGCCGGAAACGGTCTGCGCCGTGACCGGCACCAACGGCAAGACCTCGGTCGCGAATTTCCTGCGCCAGGTCTGGAAAACCGCGGGGTTCCAGGCGGCCAGCGCCGGGACGCTGGGCATTCATTCCGAGGTGTTCAATCGCGACGACGGTCTGACCACGCCCGATCCGGCCGATCTGCACGCCGACTTGGCCCATCTGGCCGAACTTGGTGTCGACCATCTGGCGATGGAGGCATCGAGCCACGGTCTGGATCAATACCGCCTGGACGGCGTGCGCGTTGCCGCCGGGGCCTTCACCAACCTGACCCGTGACCATCTGGACTATCACGGCAGCCTGGAAACCTATTTCAAGGCAAAGCGCCGCCTGTTCGACGAACTGGTCGTCGATGGCGGGGCGGCGGTCATCAATGCCGACGATGTCCATGGCGCCGAACTGATCGCGGCGGCCCAGGCCCGGCACCTGCGGGTTCGAACCTATGGCGCGCGCGGCGTGGATTTCAAACTTGTTTCGACCGCGCCCGAGGCCAGCGGCCAGCATCTGCGCCTGATGGTCGAGGGGGTTGAGAAAGATTTGTTCCTGCCCCTGGCGGGTCGGTTCCAGGCCATGAACGCGCTTTGCGCCCTTGGCCTCGCGACCGTGACCGGCGTGCCGACCGATACCGGGCTGCGCGCCCTGGCGACCCTTGCCGGCGCGCCGGGCCGGATGGAATTGATCGGAGAGAAAACGGGCGGCGGCGCGGTCTATGTCGATTACGCCCATACCCCCGATGCGTTGGAAAACGTGCTGCGCGCCCTGCGCCCCCATGCCAAGGGCGCGTTGTCCGTGGTGTTCGGTTGCGGCGGCGACCGCGACAAAGGCAAGCGCCCGGAAATGGGCCGCATCGCCAGCGACCTGGCGGACCGGGTGATCGTCACCGACGATAACCCGCGCAGCGAAGACCCGGCGCAGATTCGATCCGAAATTTTGGCCACGGCCCCGGGTGCGTCGGAAATCGCCGACCGGGCCGAAGCCATCGACACCGCCGTCGCCGAATTGGGCGCGGGTGAAATACTGGTCCTGGCCGGTAAGGGGCACGAACGCGGACAGATCGTCGGCCGCACCATTCTGCCGTTCGACGACCGCGCGGTCGCCCGCGCGGCCCTGGCGGGGGAGGGCTGAGCATGGGCATGCAGCGCGCTCCCTTTGTTTTGTGGAATGCCGGCGCCGCCGCGGCGGCGACCGAAGGCACGGCCGTCGGCGAATGGCAGGCCACGGGCGTTTCCATCGATACCCGAAGCTTGAGCCGCGGCGACCTGTTCGTCGCCATCCAGGGCGTTGCCTCGGACGGGCATGACCATGCCGCCCAGGCGCTGGAGAAAGGCGCTGCGGGATTGGTCATGCGCCGCGATTTCACCGGCTTGCCGGGCGATACGCCGGGTGTGCGGGTCGACGACACCACCCAGGCCTTGGAAGGTTTAGGCCGGGCCGCCCGCGACCGCTCGCGGGCCAAGATTTGCGCCGTCACCGGCAGTGTCGGCAAGACCGGCACCAAGGAAGCCCTGGCCATGATCATGGAGCGCTTCGGCGTGACCCATGCGACCCAAGGGAATTTGAACAATCATTGGGGCCTGCCGCTCAGCCTGTCGCGGATGCCGCTCGAGGCCCAGTTCGGCGTGCTGGAAATGGGCATGAACCATCCTGGTGAAATCCGCCCGCTGTCGCGCATGGCGCGGCCGCATGTGGCGCTGATCACCACGGTCGAACTGGCCCATAGCGAGTACTTCAATTCGATCGAGGACATCGCCGACGCCAAGGCTGAAATTTTCGACGGCATGGTCGAGGGCGGCACGGCGGTGCTGAACCGCGACAATCCCATGTTCGACCGATTGGCCGCCGCCGCCAAGCGCGCGGGCGCGGGCGTGATCGTGTCCTTCGGTCGCAACGACAAGGCCGATTTCCAACTGCGCGACAGCCGGGCAGATGGCCTGGGCACCACGGTGCAGGCGCGGGCCATGGGCCATGATCTGCGTTATCGCGTCGGTGCGCCGGGCAGCCATTGGGTGATCAACAGCCTGGGCGTTTTGGCCGCCGCCAACGCCATGGGCGCGGACCTGGATGCCGCCGCCGCGATGCTGGCGCGCTTGTCTCCGCCGAAAGGCCGGGGCAACCGAATTATCGTTCAGGTGCCGGGCGGCGAGCTGACGGTGATCGACGAAAGCTACAACGCCAGCCCGGTCGCGGTGGTTGCCGCCATCGAGGTCCTGGGCATGAGCGAGCCCGGCGAGGGTGGGCGCCGCATCGCCGTGCTGGGCGACATGCTGGAGTTGGGCGAACAGGCCGAAGGCCTGCACCGCTCCTTGGCCGGGCCGCTGGCCGCGCGCCACATCGATGCCGTTTATACCGCCGGGCCGAACATGGGCCGGTTGTTCGAGGAACTGCCCCGCGACATCCGCGGCGGCCACGCGGACACCTCCGACAAACTCGCACCCCTGGTTGCCTCGGCCGTGCGGCCGGGCGACGTGGTGCTGATCAAGGGATCGTTCGGATCGCGCATGGGGGCCGTCGTCGACGCCCTGCGCGCCCTGGGCGAGAGCAATGCCGACGGCGGCCAAAGCCGCGCCGCCAACGGGGAATAAGGAAAAGAAACGATGCTCTACCAAATCCTATTCCCGATGGCGGATGAATTCGCGGTCCTCAACGTCTTCCGTTACCTGACCTTCCGCACCGGCGGCGCGATCATCACCGCGCTGATCGTCAGCTTTCTGATCGGTCCGGTTCTGATCGAACTATTGCGCTCGCGGCAGAAAGGCGGCCAGCCGATCCGCGACGATGGCCCGGAAAGCCACCTGCTGACCAAACAGGGCACGCCGACCATGGGCGGTCTGATGATCCTGATCGCCTCGGTCCTGGCGACGCTGTTGTGGATGGACCTGCAGAACGGTTTCGTCTGGACGGCGCTGGGCGTGACCATCGGCTATGGCGTGATCGGCTTCCTGGACGATTACCTGAAAGTCACCAAGCGCAATTCGAAAGGCCTGCCCGGTAAGTTGAAGCTGGTGATGCAGGTTTCCATCGCCGGCGTCGCAGCGTTCTGGATTTCGGCCCATCTGCCTGATCCCCTGGCGACGACACTGGCC
>DJHY01000056.1:0-1028 GCA_002433335.1 Rhodospirillaceae bacterium UBA6608
TGGACGGCGGGCTGCCGAAATGGCTGGCCGAAGGCCGCCCGGTGACCGACGACATCCCGACGCCGCAGGAACGTCATTTCACGGCGCGGGAAAACCACATGATGGTCCGCTCCATCGAACAGATCCTGTCCAACATCGACAGTAAGCGCGAAGACGTGATCGACGTGCGTGCTGCCGGCCGCTTTGCCGGGACCGCCCCGGAACCGCGTGCAGGCATGCGTTCGGGCCATATGCCGGGTGCGTTCAACCTGCCCTACGGCGACCTGATGGACCCGGAAAAGAACTTCGTCATGCGTTCCGCCGAAGAGATCAAGGCCCTGGCCGACAAGGCTGGGATCGACATGAAGCGCCCGTTGGTGACCAGCTGCGGCTCGGGCGTTACCGCCTGTTACGCGGCCCTGGCGTTCTATCTGATCGGCAAGGAAGACGTCGCGATCTACGACGGGTCCTGGTCCGAATGGGGTGGCCGTCAGGACACGCCCATCGTAACCTGAGCACCAACAGAGCCACGCCCAACGCCCATAGCCCACGCATTTGAAAGGCCCGGCGGAAGCCATCGACATGAGCCTGCCGGACATCCCGACGCTGACCCTGGTGGTCATCCTGGTCGCCTTCATTATCGGCGGCATGGTCAAGGGGGCTTTGGGCGGCGGTCTTCCGGCGGTCGGCTTGCCGATCCTGGTGCTGCAGCTTGAACCGGCGCAGGCCGTGGTTTTGTTCGTAGCGCCTGTCATCCTGTCCAACATCTGGCAGATCAAGCAGGCCGGGCAGTCCCTGCCCGCCGTCAAACGGTTCTGGCCGTTCCTGGTGACACTGGTGATCGGGGTTTGGATCGGGGCCGGGGCGCTGACCTCGCTTGATCCAAAGACCATCGCCTTGGCCCTGGGCTGCCTCGTCATCGTAACCACTCTGGCCCAGGTCTTCATCCGCGAGGTCAAGGCGTTGAAAGGCCGCTCGGGCTTCATTAACCCGTTCGCCGGGGCGGCCATCGGCCTGTGCGGCGGGGCGACCGGGGTCTTCACCCCGGA
>DJHY01000056.1:1347-1962 GCA_002433335.1 Rhodospirillaceae bacterium UBA6608
CTTCACCCCGGTGATCGTCTATTTCGCGGCGCTGCGCCTGCCCAAGGACCTGTTCGTCGCGCAGATGGCCATTGCCGCCATGACCGGCTCCATCCCGCTTTACCTGCGCTTGGTTGCGGAGGACCATTTGTCCTGGACGCAGTTGGGGGCATCTTTCCTGGCCCTGATCCCGACCGGCGTTGGGCTGATCATCGGGTTCTGGATCCGCGACCGTATATCCGAGGAAACCTTCCGCCGTGCGGTGCTGGTCGGATTGGTCCTGCTGGGCGGCGGGCTGATCTGGCGCGGGCTTTCTTAAGCACCCGCGCCCTCAGCCGAACCGTTAAACCTCTTTCGGCTGACGCACCGTCGCCGACAACCCACCATCGACAACCAGCGACGTGCCGGTGATGTAGCCGGCGCGGTCCGTGGCCAGGAAC
Organism: Rhodospirillaceae bacterium UBA6608; assembly: GCA_002433335.1. The sequence goes on from DJHY01000056.1 coordinate 1,767, forward strand.
AACGCCGCCTCGGCAATGTCCCAGGCGCTGCCCATCCGCCCCATGGGGCAGCTAGCATCGCGTGCGGCGCGCATCTGGGCCTCGTCCCGGTCGCCATAGCTCTTGGCCAGGGTCACACCGATGCGGGGCGTATCGATCAGCCCAGCGACGATCGAATTGACGCGAATGTTGTCCGGGGCCAGTTCCACCGCCAGGG
>DJHY01000056.1:2263-2590 GCA_002433335.1 Rhodospirillaceae bacterium UBA6608
CCGGGGCCAGTTCCACCGCCAGGGCCGTGGCGAAGTGGCTCGCCGCCGCCTTGGTCGCGCTATAGGCCAGATGCGGATAACCCGGGAAACGAATTCCGGCGATCGAAGAGGTGATCGTGATCACCCCCCTGCCCTGGGCCCGCATGGCCGGGACCGCGGCCTGGGACGCGACGTGCAGCGACGTCAGGTTGGCGTCGCTGATCCGCCGCCATTCGGCGGGCGACGTCCCCTCGGACGGGCCGCTTTTGCCCAGCCCGACGTTGCAATGCAGAATGTCGATCCGGCCATGGCGTTCGATCACCCCGGCGACCAGGGCCTCGACCGAGG
>DJHY01000032.1:0-347 GCA_002433335.1 Rhodospirillaceae bacterium UBA6608
GTCGCGTTCAAGGCCAGCAGGTTGATCTGTCCAGTAATCTCCGCGATCACATCGATGATCCCGCCCATGGATTTCGCCGCCTGATCCAACCGCTGCGTCGATTGATCGGCCAGCATCGCCCGGTTGAAGGTATCGTCGGCAACCTCGCGGGATTTGGTCATGCTTTGGGAGATTTCCCGGACCGAGACATTCAATTCCTCGGCCCCAGCGGCGGTGTTTTCCATCAAATCTCGGACGTGTTCCGCCTTTTTCCGCGCCAGTACGGCCTGCGTCACGTCGGAGGCGAACTTCACCACCTTGTAGGGTCGGCCCTTCATGTCCAGGATCGGGTTGTAGGAGGCCTGAAT
>DJHY01000032.1:649-18692 GCA_002433335.1 Rhodospirillaceae bacterium UBA6608
ATCGGGTTGTAGGAGGCCTGAATCCAGACCTCGCGCCCGCCCTTGCCGACGCGCTTGAATTCCCCGGCCTGATACTGGCCGGCAGCGAGCCTTTCCCAGAACTCCCGATAGCTTTGGCCGTCACGCTGTTCCGCATCGACGAACATCGAATGATGCCGCCCCTTGATCTCTTCCAGGCTGTACCCCAGGGCATTCAGAAAGTTCGAATTGGCGGTAATGATCGTGCCGTCCAATTCGAATTCGATCACGGCCTGGGCCTTGCCAATGGCGTCGATCTGGCCGGTGAAGTCCGCCGTGCGCAGCTTTTCCGCTGTCACGTCAGAAGCGAACTTCACGACCTTGTAAGGACGCCCGTTCATATCCAGAATCGGGTTGTAGGAGGCCTGAATCCAGACGTCACGGCCGTTCTTGCCGATCCGGTGGAATTCTCCCGCCTGATGGATGCCTTGTCTGAGTTTTTCCCAGAACGCGGCATATTCAGGCGATTTCCTCATCCCCTCATCGACGAACAAGGAATGGTGCTGTCCCTGTAGTTCTTCCAGCGAATACCCCATGACATCCAGGAATTTCGAATTGGCGGCAATGATCGAACCGTCCATTTCGAACTCGATCACGACCTGAGATTTGCCGATGGCGTCAATCTGACCAGTCACGTCGGCCCGGCGCAGCTTTTCCTCGGTCGCGTCCGTCGCGCACTTGATAACCTTGAGCAATCGTCCGGACTTATCCATGACCGGGTTGTAAGAAGCCTGAAGCCAGATCTCGCGCCCGCCCTTTCCGATACGCTTGAACTCGGCGGCATGGAATTCCCCAGCGGCCAACTTCTTCCAAAATTCCTGGTACTCGGACCCGTCGCGTTCAGCAGGATCGACGAACATCGAATGGTGCTTCCCCTTGATCTCATCAAGGGTGTAACCCATCACGCGGAGAAAGTTGGGATTTGCCGAGATGACTTTTCCATCCGGCGAAAATTCGATGATCGCCGTCGAGTTGCCGATCGCCCGCAAGGAAGCGGTGGCGTCAGCGGCAAGGTCTACCTTCTTGGCGAAGAATTTGGTCAGCATGGTCGAAACTCCAATCTGGATGCACCGCACCGATAGGAGCAACAACCATGCCAGAGCGGACTAAAATTCGTCCGTACCGACTTTAGGCATAGTTGTTAAAACGGTCGCGTTCGACATCAATCGACCAATCGAATTCGACGGCGAAACCGTTGTCGAACACCCGCACCACACGGCCCGGCACATGGGCGCGACCGCGGATCACCAGCAGGATCTCTTCATCGAGTTGGATAGGGTCCTCCGCGGACACCACCCCATCGGGATAAACGACCGAGGCCCCGCCGACCGACATGTCGCGTAATTGCGCACCCCGGTGCAAGCCGGCGCAGGAAACCTCCACCTCGACCTCGCCGTGCACGGCAGATCGTGGGTTTTTCCGAAAATCTTTATGTTCGTTCAAGATCATGGCGGGGACCTTTGAAATTGATCACCCCGCCCCCAAGAGCTGTTTTTTATTCAATTAAGCAAATGATGGGCCAACATCCTGATCGCATCCTGACAACTTGGTTTTTTCCGACGGATATCGAAGGAATCCTTGGCGGAGGCTTCCGGTTTTTTCGCCAAATCTGCTACTCTCCCGGCCCCGACCGCGGGCAAGAACCGCACGACATTGTGCAGAATGACAGGAAACAGCCTTTATGGACTTCAATCTGACACCCGAAGTGGATGAAACGCGTCAAGCCATTCGCCGCTTCGTCGCCGAAAACCTACTTCCCCTTGAATCCGATCCGTCCAGCTTCGACGAACACGAGAATATCCGCCTGGACCTGCTGGAAACCATGCGCGCCAAGGCCCGGGAACAAGGCCTGTGGTCGCTGTCCATGCCGGTGGCGCGCGGTGGGCGCGGGTTCGACACGGTCGGCATGGCCGCCTGTTACGAGGAAATGAACCGCTCGATCTTCGGCCCGGTGGTGTTCAACGCCGCCGCCCCCGACGACGGCAATATGTATGTTTTGAACAAGGTCGCGACCGACGCGCAAAAGGAAAAGTGGCTGCAGCCGATCATCGACGGCAAGGTCCGGTCCTCGATCGTCATGACCGAACCGGCCCCCGGGGCCGGGTCCGATCCGTCCGGGATGATGAAGACCCGCGCCGAAAAGAAAGGCGACACCTGGGTCGTGCATGGCCACAAATGGTTCATCACCGGGGCCGGCGTGGCCGATCACTTCATCCTGCTGGCGCGGACGTCCGACGACGCGCGCCGCAACCTGACGGCCTTCCTGTTTCATAAGGACCAGCCGGGATGGGAAATCGTCCGCCGCGTCCCGATCATGGGCCCGGAAGAACACGGCGGCCATTGCGAGCTGAAGTTCGACGGCCTGGAAATTCCCGACGAAAACCGCCTGATGGGTGTCGGCGAAGGCATGAAATGCGTGCAGATCCGCCTGGGCACGGCGCGACTGACCCATTGCATGCGCTGGCTGGGCCTGGCCAAGCGGTCGCTGGAAATCGCCGATGAATACATTTCCGAACGCGAAGCCTTCGGCACCCGTCTGGCCGACCGCGAAAGCGTGCAGTTGCTGTTGGGCGACGCGGCCAAGGAAATCCAGATCGGCCGCATGTTGACCATGCACGCCGCCTGGACCCTGGACCAGGGCAGCCGGGCGCGGGCCGAGGTTTCGACCGCCAAGGTTCAGGTCGCCGATACCCTGCATAAATGCGTCGATACGGCGATCCAGCTTTGCGGGGCCAAGGGCTATTCCAAGGACACGGTTCTGGAATGGATCTATCGCTACGCCCGTCAGGCGCGGCTGGTCGACGGCGCGTCCGAGGTTCACAAAATGGTCCTGGCCGGGCAGTTCCGTGAGCACGGCCTGGACTATTGGCATTGGGGCTGAGCCCGACCGTGTCCGGAAATCTGTCGGCAGATCATCTTGCCCGTCTGACTGAATGGCTCGCGGAGCAGGCCGGGGTGGCGGTGGAGGTTATCTCCACCAACCGCCTGTCCGGCGGCGCCATTCAGGAAAACCACCGCCTGGAAATCTCCGTCGCCGGTGGCGACTGGCCCGGCCATCATGACTTGGTCCTGCGGCGCGACGCCCAATCCGCCGTGGCGACCAGCCATTCCCGGGCCGAGGAATTCGCCCTGTTGAAAGCCGCCCATGACGCGGGCGTGACCGTGCCCACGCCCTGCGTGCTATGCGAGGACGAGAGGATCCTGGGCGGGCCGTTCTTCCTGATGCACCGGGTGATGGGCGAGGCCCGTGGCGGACGGCTGGTCAAGGCCGCCCCCAACGCGGACTTGGTTCATGAGTTGGGGGCCAACCTGGCCCGAATACACACCATCACGCCGCCGCGTCCCGGACTGGAATTCCTGGGGCCGCCGCCGGCCGATCCCGCCCGGGCCTCGGTCGCGCAGTACCGCGCCTATCTGGACGCCCTGCCAGACCCGCATCCCGCTGTGGAATGGGGACTGGCCTGGCTGGCCGATCATGCCCCGGCCCCGGGCGCCTTGGTGCTGTGCCATCGCGATTACCGAACCGGCAATCTGATGATCGAGGACGGCAAGCTCTCCGCGACCCTGGATTGGGAGTTCGCCGGATGGTCCGACCCGTTAGAGGATATCGGCTGGTTCCTGGCCAAATGCTGGCGCTTCGGCCGGTGGGAGGAAGAGGCCGGGGGTCTGGGCCCGCGCGCGGCGTTCCTGGCTGGGTATGCCTCGGTTTCCGGCGCGTCGGTCGATCCCGCCGCCGTGACCTATTGGGAAGTAATGGCCCATGTGCGCTGGGCGGTGATCGCCCTGCAACAGGCGTGGCGGCATGTCTCGGGCGAGGAGACCTCGCTGGAGCTAGCCCTGACCGCCCATGTGGTGCCGGAGTTGGAACACGAAATCCTGGCCATGACCGGAGACGCGGCATGAGAAAGAACCCCAGCGGCGCAGCGCTGATCGACGTCGCCGATAAAACCGAGGCCCAGGCCGACCCGAATGCCGGAAACGCCAACTACGTCGCCGCCATGGTCCGCAACGCCCGCGCCATTGCCGAGCGACAAGCCGCCATCGGCGATGCATCGGAACAGGCCGAAGCAGCAACCCTGAAAGACCTGCTGAACGCGGACGGAGACCTGACATCCCTGAACCGCGCCCTGGTCCGGGCGATCCGCGACGGCAAAGCCCCGCAAGGCACTCTGGCGCATCTGCGCGCCGTGGTTCGCACCGAATTGGCCGAGAGCAATCCGCGCTACCTGGCCCGTCTCGACGTGGCAGACTGACCCCGGAAAGCGGACCCGAGCGATGACGTCGATCACGGCCCCGGTGACGGAACAACTGCTGGACATGGTCACCGGCGACGAGGACGCGCGCCTGTGCCGCGACATCCCCGAATCCCAATGCCATGAACAGCCGATCAACATCGTCGCTCAGACGGCGGCCCAGGCGCTCAGCAAAACCGGCGACGCCCTGGCGGATTCAAAGGTCGTCCTGCCCTGGCTGCTGGGGGCCATGGGGGCACCCGCCTATTTCACCGGCTTCCTGGTTCCGATCCGGGAATCCCTGGCCCTGCTGCCGCAAATCCTGGCCGGGGCGGCAATCCGTCATTACCCCGTGCGCAAGGGCTTCTGGGCCGTCGCCACCGTGATCCAAGGTTTGTGCATCCTGGCCATGGCGGGGGCCGCGCTTCTCGGCCTGCATGGCACCGCCGCCGGATGGGCCGTGATCGCCCTGTTGTTCGCGTTCAGCCTGGCGCGGGGGTTCGGCTCTATCGCTTCCAAGGATGTACTGGGAAAGACCGTCTCGAAAGGACGGCGCGGCCGGGTCAGCGGCCATGCGGCCACGGCCTCTGGTCTGGCCGCCGGAGCGGTCGGCGTTTTTCTGATGCTCAGCCCGGCGGAAACGCGCCCCGACTGGTTGCTGTTCGGTTTGATCGCCGCCGCCGGGGGATGCTGGCTGACCGCCGCCGCCGTTTACATGCGGGTGGTCGAATTTCCCGGCGCGACCGAGGGCGGGCGCGGGATCGGCAGTCTGGTTCGGGAACAGGTGACGCTTCTGATGCACGATCCCGAATTGCGCCGGTTTCTGACGGCGCGGGCCTTGATGCTGTCGACGGCCCTGGTCTCGCCGCTCTATGTCGCTTTGGCCCAGGCGCAATCGGGACTGTCCTTGGACGGTCTGGGGTGGCTGATCGTCGCCACAGGGCTGGCATCGGCAGTCAGCTCATCGTTCTGGGGGTCGTTCGCGGATCGCTCGTCCCGCGCCACGATGGCGATCTCGGCCGCCATTGCCGGGGCTTTGGGCGTTGTCGTTCTGGCGGTGCTGGAATTCGCGCCCACGGCTGCCAATTCCATCGCCTTCTATGCCGGCGTGCTGTTCGTGCTGGGGATCGCCCACGCCGGGGTGCGGATCGGACGCAAGACCCATGTCGTCGATCTTGCCGGGGGCGAGCATAAGGCCGAGTATGTGGCGCTCAGCAATACCGTGATCGGCGTCCTTTTATTAATGACGGGGGCCTTCGTCGGCTTTCTCATGGGCTTCAGCATCGCGACGGCGATCGCCGTCCTGTCGGCCCTTGCCCTGGCCGGGGCGGTCACGGCCATGACCATGCGTAACGTGCAGGAATAAGATAAGGACCATCCATCATGCCGATCATCCTGGGGTGTATCGCCGACGATTTCACCGGGGCAACGGACCTGGCCAATACCCTGGTCAAGAACGGCATGCGCGTGGTTCAGGTCAATGGCGTGCCCGGCAGCGCCAGCGCCAAGGACCTGGGCGATGCCGATGCCGTGGTCGTGGCGCTGAAGTCCCGCACCTGCCCCGTGCACGAAGCCGTTTCCGACTCCTTGGCCGCCCTGGCATGGCTGAAGGTCGTCGGCGCCAAACAGTTCTTCTTCAAATACTGCTCGACCTTCGATTCCACCGACATCGGTAACATCGGGCCGGTCAGCGATGCCCTGTTGGATGCCCTGCACGCCGATTTCGCCATCGCCTGTCCGGCGTTCCCGACCACGGGGCGGACAATCTACAAAGGCTATCTGTTCGTCGGCGATGTGCTGCTATCGGAATCCAGCCTCAAGGACCATCCGCTGACGCCGATGCGCGACCCCAATCTGGTCCGGGTCCTCAGCCGCCAAACCGACGAACTGGTCGGGCTGGTCGATCTGAATATCGTACGCCATGGGTACGAGCGCGTGAGAACCGCGTTCGAGGCCCTGAAGAAAGGCGGCAACCGCTATGCCATTGTCGATGCCCTGGACGACGCCGATTTGGGTGTGATCGGCCGCGCCGTGGCCGATCATCCGCTGGTCACCGGTGGCTCTGGTATCGCCCTCGGCCTGCCCGAAAACTATCGCCGCCGGGGCCTGTTGGGCGCGGCGACGCCGCCCCGCCTGCCGGAGGTCGATGGCCCGACGATCGTCATGGCCGGAAGCTGTTCCCAGGCGACGCGGACCCAGGTCGCCCGCGCGCGCAAACGCTGGCCGAGCCATCAGATCGATCCCTTGAAGCTATCCGATGCGGCGGTCGCCGCGCGGACCCTCGCCGATGAGATTTTGCGCGACATCGAGGCCGGACCGCAGGTCGTCTATTCCACGGCCGATCCGGACACGGTGCAGAAGGTTCAGTCGGAGCTGGGTCGCAACCGGGCGGGCGACACGGTCGAACGGTTCTTCGGCCATCTGGCCGCGAACCTGCGCGACGGCGGCGTGCGGCGGTTCGTCGTGGCCGGGGGCGAGACCTCGGGCGCGGTCGTCACGGCGTTGGGCGTGCGGGCAATGCGGATCGGCCCGGAAATCGATCCCGGCGTGCCGTGGACGGAAAGCCTGACCCTGGGCGCCACCGACGAAGCGCCCCTGGCATTAGCGTTGAAATCCGGCAATTTCGGCGGGGAAGACTTCTTCGAGAAAGCCCTCGGCATGTTGGACGGCGGGGACGATTGATGAGCGCCGAGAGCAAACTGCGGGATGAGATCGCGCTGCTCGGCAAATCCATGTTCGACCGGGGCCTGACCCATGCCTCGACCGGCAATATCAGTGTCCGGACGGCAGACGGCGGCTGGCTGATGACGCCGACCGGGTCTTGCCTGGGCCGCCTAGACCCGGCGCGGATATCCAAGCTGGACCGCGAGGGCAATCATATCGACGGCGACAAACCGACGGTCGAAACCTTCCTGCATATGGCGGTCTATGAGCAACGCGCCCAGGCGCAGGCCATCGTGCACCTGCATTCGACCCATTCGGTCGCCGTCAGCTGCCTAAAGGAAGTGAACCCGAAGAACGTGCTGCCGCCGATCACCGCCTATTACGCCATGAAGGTCGGGGCCCTGCCCCTGGTGCCGTTCTTCCCGCCGGGCAGCATCGATCTGGCCAAGGCGGTGAAGGAACTGGCCTCGGACCATCATGCAGTGCTGCTGGCCAACCACGGCCCGGTCGTGGCCGGAAAATCCCTGGCCGACGCGGTTTATGCGACCGAGGAATTGGAAGAAACGGCCAAGCTCTATCTGATGCTGCGCGGGCTGGATACCAGCTTCCTGACGCCGGAACAGGTCGCGGACCTGCAGCGCCGCTTCCCTACCTGACGCACCACCCCGCCATCAAGAACGCGTGACCCGGTGACAAGACGGTTGCCGTTGTCTTTGCCGATATATTATATAGACCGTTCTGTATATTTTTTCTCAGAACGGAGCATTCAAATGACCACCCCAGCCCCGCTGACCCAAGGCGCGCATCATGTCGGCCTGACGGTTCCCGACCTGGCCCCGATCAAGACTTTCCTGGAAGACGCACTCGGCTTTCAACAAGTCGGGGAAGTCCCCGACTATCCGGCGGTATTCGTTTCGGATGGGACGGTCATGCTGACGCTGTGGCAGGCGGAAGATCCCGCGACCGCTACGCCCTTCGACCGAAAGAAGAACATCGGCCTGCATCACTTGGCGCTGAAAGTCGCGAACGCGGAGGCGCTCGAAACCGTATACGAGCGGGTCCGCGATTGGCCCGGCGTCGCGATCGAATGCGCGCCCTGCCCGGTCCGGCCGGAATCTCCGGCGCGGCATTTTCTGTGTACGATTCCGGGTGGGCTGCGGTTCGAGTTTTTCGCCGCGCCGTAGGGTCGGGCTTATTCGCCCTTCCAGTCCGGCTTCTGCTTGTTCACGAAGCTTTCGACGCCGTGTTTGAAATCGCGGCTGCCGTAAGCGGCGTGAATCAGGTCGCGGTCGTCGGGCGTCAGGTCCGTGCCCAGGCGGCGCAGGGCTTCCTTGGTGACCCGCATGGTCACCGGGGCATGGCCGAGAAGCTTGCCGACAATCTCGTTCTGTAGGGCGTCGATCCCATCGGGATCGGCGACACCGAGCAGATAGCCATGGGACAGAAGCTCTTCCGCCTCGGGCATTTCGGCCAGCATCAGCATGCGTTTGACCATGGGCAGGCCCAGGGTCTCGGTCAGAGCGCGCAGGTTCTGCGCCGACAGGCAGTTGCCCAACGTGCGGGCGATCGGCACGCCGAAGCGCGAACCCGCCGTGGCGATGCGGAAATCGCAGGCATTGGCGATGGCCATCCCGCCGCCGACGGCCCAGCCTTCGACCACGCAAAGGGTCGGCATGGGCAGGCGCTCAAGGCGGGAAATATAGGTCTCGACCTTTTCCTCATAGGCCAAGCCGTCATCGCCCGAGGAGAATTCCAGGAACTGAGCGATATCCGTTCCAGCGACGAAGGCCTTGCCCCCCGCGCCGCGGAACACGGCCACGCGCACCGTCGGGTCGTCCATGATCTCGTCACAGGCCTTGGCCATGTCGTTGTACATGGTCCAGGTCATGGCGTTGCGGGCCTGCGGGCGGTCGAAGGTCAGAAAGGCAACGTTCCCTTCGCGGGTCAGATGCACGGCACCCTGGTCGTCGGCGGGTTTGGTCATGGTCGTCGGTTCCGGTCCTGTCAGAAACAATGAATTCAAGCGGCGGGCATCCTACCCCAGCCCGCCCAAGCGGCCCAACCCATGAATGGGGAATTTCACCTGACCGCAAGGATTCCTAGAGATAGAATGCCCCCATGAAAGCAGGAAACCAACAAACCGGCGCGCGTCTGCGGGTCGTCCTGGCCCCCGACGTCGCGATCGGGCCCGGCAAGGCTGATCTGTTGGAAGGCGTCGCCGAAACCGGCTCCATCGCCGCCGCCGGGCGGCGCCTGGGCATGAGCTATAAGAAAGCCTGGGGTTTGATCGAGGCCCTGAACGTACAGTTCGGCACACCCCTGGTCACCACGTCACGCGGCGGCAACGCCCGGGGCGGTGCTGCATTGACCGACCTGGGCAAGACCGTTTTGGACGAATACCGCAAGATGGAAGCCAAGACGACCAAGGCCATTGCCAGCGATCTTGCCCGGATGCGGGAGTTGTTGTTGAAGGTTTCGGGCCGCGAAGAATAGCCGCCCGCAATTGTCAGGCTTGCCAACAGGCCGGTTCGCGATATAGGTTCCGATATATCCAACTTGTCATATCGGGATTCAGTCTATCGGGAGGAACCACCATGACCGCCGCATTCCAACTCAAAACCCAGCTTCGCCGACGGGTGGTTCAATTCGCCGCCGCCGTCGCGTTTTGTTTCGCTGCGGCTCCGGTCAACGCTGATGAGGTCAAGATCGCTGTCGCCGCCAACTTTACCCAGGCGGCGAAAGATATCGGCGCGCTGTTCGAGGAAAAGACCGGGCACAAGGCAGTGTTCAGCTTCGGGTCGACCGGGCAGTTGTTCACCCAGATCGCCAAGGGCGCACCGTTCGAGGTATTCCTCGCCGCAGATCAGAAACGCCCGCAGAAAACAGGGGCCGAAGGTCTGGCCCAGGCCGACAGCCGCTTTACCTATGCCACCGGCAAGATCGCGCTGTACAGCCGCGACGCCAAATTGGTCGACGGCCCCGGCACCCTGAAGCAAGGCAGGTTTTCCAAGATCGCCATCGCCAACCCGGTGACCGCCCCCTACGGCGCCGCCGCCGTGGCCGCGATGAAGGCGCTGGGCGTGTACGACGCGGTCAAAGCCAAGATCGTGCAGGGAAACAACATCGCCCAAACGCATCAGTTCGTCGCCTCCGGCAACGCGGAATTGGGTTTCGTCGCCCTGTCGCAGATCGCGGCCCATACCGACGGGTCGCGCTGGCTGGTGCCGGAAAACCTGTATCCCGCCATCGCTCAGGACGCGATCCTGTTGAACAACGGCAAAACCAATCCCGCCGCGCGGGCCTTTCTGATCTTCCTGGGCGGCCCCGACGCCAACCAGGTGAAGGAAAAGTTCGGCTATGGCGTGGGCGAGCCTCCGAAAATCAAACCCGATGCCTGATCTCGACGGCCTCTGGTCGCCCATTCGCCTGACCCTGGAGTTGGCCGCGGTTACGACCGTGGCCCTCTTGATTATCGGCACGCCCATCGCCTGGTGGCTGGCGCGGTCCAAGGCCCGGTGGAAGGAAGTCGTCGCCGCCGTGGTCGCCCTGCCGCTGGTCCTGCCGCCGACCGTGTTGGGCTTTTACCTGTTGGTCGCCATGGGGCCGGACGGACCCGGCGGCTGGATCGCGGGGCTTTGGGGCGAACGCTCCCTGGCCTTTACCTTCGAAGGGTTGGTCATCGGCTCCGTCTTCTATTCCATGCCCTTCGTCGTACAGCCGATCCGCAACGCCTTCGAAGCCTTCGGCGACCGCCCAATGGAGGTCGCTGCCACCTTGCATGCCTCGCCCTGGGATGCGTTCTGGTCCGTCGCCGTTCCCCTGGCCCGGCCCGGTTTCCTGACCGGGGCTGTTCTAGGCTTCGCCCATACGGTCGGTGAATTCGGCGTGGTTCTGATGATCGGCGGCAACATTCCGGGCGAGACCAAGGTCCTGTCGGTCGCGATCTACGACTATGTCGAAACCCTGCGCTGGACCGAGGCCCATATCCTGGCCGGTGGCCTATTGGTTTTCGCCTTCGTCGTAATCTTGACCATGACCCTGATCGAAAAACGCATCGGACGGCCGCAGCCATGACCGACGGCCAGCCCATCCTGGACGCCGCCTTCGCCGGGCGGATCGGCAGCTTCGACCTGAACATCGCGTTTCAGGCACCGCTGTCCGGCGTCACCGCCCTGTTCGGTGCATCCGGTTGCGGCAAGACGACGATCCTGCGCTGCATCGCCGGGCTGCATCGCCTGCCCGGTCGCCTGACTGTTGGCAGCCGCCCCTGGCAGGACGACACCCAGGGTCTGTTCCGCCCGCCGCACAAACGGCGCGTCGGCTACGTCTTTCAGGAAGCCAGCCTGTTCCCCCACCTGTCGGTGCGGCGCAATCTGGACTACGGTGCGCGCCGCGCGCCACGCGACAACGGCGACCGGCCCGCCATCGCCTTCGATCAAGTGGTCGACCTGCTGCGCATCGAGCATCTGTTAGACCGCGCACCGGCGAAACTGTCCGGTGGCGAGCGGCAGCGCGTGGCCGTGGGTCGGGCCCTGTTGTCCGAACCGCGCCTGTTGCTGATGGACGAGCCCCTGTCGGCGCTCGACCGCTCGACCAAGGACGAAATCCTCAGCTATTTCGAATTGCTTCATCAGGAACTGAATATTCCGATCCTCTACGTCAGCCACGACATTGCCGAGGTCACGCGCCTAGCCGACAGGCTGGTCATCCTGTCGCGCGGCGGCAAGGTCGCCGAAGGACCGGTCGGCGATATCCTGGAGCGCCTGGACCTGCAACCGCTGACCGGCCGGTTCGAAGCGGGTGTGATGCTGACCACCCAGGTGAAAGCACAGGATGCCGCATTCAACCTGACCCGCCTGGACCTGAACGGTCAGACCCTGACCATCCCCGCCGTCGATGCTGCCATCGGCGAGACGGTGCGCCTGCGCATCCGCGCCCGCGACGTCTCGCTGGCCCTGCAACCGCCGACCGGGATCAGCATCCGAAACGTGCTGGCGGGAACGGTCGTCGAAGTTCGCGAAGAGCCGGGCACGGCCTATGCCGAAACGTTGATCGACGTGGGCGGCGGGCGCCTACGGTCGCGCATCACCCGCGAGGCCGTGGCCGACCTGAAACTGGCCCCCGGCCTGCCGATCCATGCGATGATCAAAAGCATCACCTTCGACCGCCGGTCGCTCAGCTAAGGCCCCGCCAGAACTGGAAAACTCCCGCCCGAAGGCGTAGGAATAAGAAGCACGACCATGCCGACGGGGAGGACGCCATGAAGGATTGGGATTCACGCTACGCCAAGGCGGGAACCGAGCCCCATGACCGCCTGTTCGGCGATCAGCCCTGCGAATATCTGCGCGAAATCATGGCCCGCTCGGACTTCGCCCCTCGCTCTGCCTTGTGCCTCGCCGACGGCGACGGGCGCAACGGTGGCTGGCTGGCGGAACAGGGCTTGGCGGTCACGGCCGTCGATATGTCCCAGACCGCGACCAAACACGCCCTGGCCCACGATGCGGCGCGCGGCGTGACCGTGGACCGCATCGTCGCCAACCTGGCTGACTGGACGCCGCCAGCGGGACGGCAATGGGATTCCGTGTTCCTGATGTACCTGCAGTGCGAAGCCGCGGTCCGGCTCGAGGCTGCGCGGCGGGCCGCGGCGGCTCTGGCCCCTGGCGGCTGGTTCGTCGCCGAAGGCTTCGCCCCCGCCGGGGCCGGCGGCCGAACCCTGGGCCCGGACAACCCGGATCTGCTTTACGAAATGACGGACCTGCTCGACGCCCTGGACGGGCTGGACGTAATGGAAGCCCTGAAAGGCCGCATCCGCGTCAACGAGGGCCTGCGCCATCGCGGCGAGGCGCGCATCGCCCGCCTGTTGCTGCGCAAACCGGCAGCATAAGCTTTCAAATGCCGGTGCTTTCCCCGCGGCGGCGGTAATAAAGGGTCCGCAGCCCTTCTGCGGCGAGACCAATCAGCAAGCCGACGGCGACGTTGATGCCGACGCAAGCCAGCCCGGTCACCAGGATCACCACGCGGCAGCTCGGTTTGACCTGGAACACCTTGCGGTGGAAGGCCATTTCCGCCCCGGCCACGGCCAGGATCGCGCCCACCGCGCCGATCGGGATGAGCATCAGGATATCCCGCGCCTGCGGCCCGAAGCCCAGGCCCAACCCCAGGCAGAACACACCGAATAGCAGCGGCGCGCCCCAGACCCGCGCGCCGAAACGATACTGCGCGATCAATCCACCGGAGCCGTGACACATCGGCAGCGCGCCGAACGGCGCCAGAACCAAATTAAGAACCCCGGTGCTGAGAGACAGGTTCCGGGGGCTCAGGCGGGCCTTGTCCTCCGGGAAATAATCCCCGGCAATGGCCGAAGTCGCCAGAACCGCATTTGACAGCGTCAACGCCAACTGCGGCAAAGCCGCCGTGGTCAAGGCGACTTGGAAATCAGACAGGGCCGGGAAAGCGACGGCAGGCAGATGCAAGCCTAGGCCGAACGAGGCCTGCGGCGCATCGCCGGACAACAGAAACGCCATCGCCGCCGTGACGACCACGACGAACGACCCCAAATGTCGATAGGGCGTCAGGAACAACAGCAGCAACAAGGCCAACGCCGCGCCGCCGAACAACGGCTGATCGAAAACGAGTTGCCCACCCAACAGCGCTAATTGCGCGCCGACCCCGAATTGGATGCCCATGATGACCGACATCGGAACCAAGCGGGCAATCCGGCTGACGACCCCGGATAACGCCAGGATCAGCAGAACCCCACCGATGATCACCCCGCTGGCCATGGCCTGGGCGGGGGTCAGGGCGCCGACGATGATCAGGGCGGCGACGGCCTTCATCGGTTGGATCGGGATGGGACGGCGATAAACGAGCGCGACGATCAGGGCGAATAACCCAAATCCGGTCAGGACACCCGCGCCATCAAAGCCTTGAATGGCCAGCACGCCGATGACCAACGGCAGAAAGGTGCCGAAATCGGCGACGGAACCGGATAATTCGCCCAGCCAGCCGGTGACCTTTTGCGATTTGCTGCGATCCATGACGTTCCCACCCGTTTCGCGGAATATGCGAAATCGTTGCGGGAATAGTGCCGAAAAAGGACGAAAAATACAAACGGCGCATAAAGCGCCGTTTGAAACAGGTTGCGTGATTGTTTATCGGCTCAGGGCGCGCCGTTGAACAGGATCGTCCCCATGCCCTCGGCATCATAGCCGGGATGATCTCCCAGGCGCTTGCGGAAGGCGTCGCTGTTGCAGAAGGCGAGGAACGCCTGCATCGGTTCTTCGAACCAGGACCAGCGATCGACCAAAATATCGAAGCGTTCGCGCATCATCGGCACGAAGGCCAGGCGATATTGATGGGCCAGGGATTGCAGGCCGAAGGCCACGTCCGCCGCGCCTTCGTAAACCGACATCACGGCTTCGGTTTCGGTCCGGGCGACACCTTGCAGGTTCAGGTCCGCCGCCGCGATCCCGGCGTCGTCCAGCAACTGTTCCAACAGGCGCTGGCTCCCGGCTTCGCGTTGGCGCGGCACCAGTTTCAGCTTTTTGATATCGGCCAATTCCGTGACCTTGCCCGCTAGTTCGGGGCGAACGATCAGGCCCCGTTCGCGCCAGACCCATTGGGCCAAAACGGCCGGGGACTGTTTGAAGCGGGCTTCGACCGGGCCGACGTTCCAGCTTTTATCGGCGGCGTTATAAACATGCAGCCCCGTGGCCACGCCTTCGCGGTTGTCGAACCGGTCCAAGCCGTCCAACGATCCATCGAAAAAGGTCGCGATACCGCATTGCGATTCCCGCAGCGCCCAATCCAGCAAGGGGTCATGGCTACCCAGAAAGACGTTCGGCAGGGTCCGAGAGGGCGCGGCGTCGAAGCCCGAGGCGTTCTCGTTCAACCAGCGATCGACCGCATCGCGCGGAAACAGCAGCTTTCCCATGGCGCGGGTGCAGGGCACCTGACCATTGGACGCCAATTCATAAACCTTACGTTCCTTAACGCGGAGTAGGCTCGCCAACTCCTTGGTCGTCAGGAATTCTTCTTTCCCTAGAGGCATATGCGACCCACCCGCCGGTTGTTAGGGTCGTCAACCTAAACGTTTTTCCTGGCACAAGGCAATATGCCCCAGCCCGGCACGTTTGCGCTGGATTATCCGGCGGAACCGGCGGTCCGTCTTTGAACCGCCGGCTCGCACCGTCCTCACTCCTCCCGAAAGAGCGGGATAATCGTCAGTCGTCGCCGCCCGCGGGCGCGTGCCCTTGGGCTTCGTCCAACCAGATCGAATGGTGTTCATGCGCCCAATTCACATCGACCTGACCGGAGGTCATGGCGTCGAGCGCGCCTTCCATCCCAAGCGAGCCGATGTAGATATGCGCGATGACGATGGCGATCAGCACCAGGGCGACAATGGCGTGCCACAGCAGGGCCAATTGCGTTTCCTGCAGGGGCGTCAGCGCCGTCGGCAGGCTGAACCCAAGGCCGTTCAAAATCTTGAATGTTCCGGCAAAGGGATAGATCTCGAACGGGAACAACAGGCACAACCCGGAAAAGGCGATTGACCCACCACCTAGGATGACCGACCAGAAAATGATCTTCTGTCCGGCGTTGAACTTCGCCGCCGGTGGATGCGTGCCCTTGGAAAACAGCCCCCCGCCCTTGGCCAGCCAGCGCAGGTCGCCCAGGTTCGGAATATTGTGGCGAACCCACAGGACGAACATCAACACCACGCCCAGCATGAAGGCGAAGGCAATGTAGTTATGCGCGTACTTGCCCCAGGCGGTCAGCGTGGCGAACGCCGATGGCCCCAGGATCGGCAGCAGCACGATCTTGCCATACAGGATGTTCAACCCGGTCAGGCCGAGCACGATGAACGACACCGCCGTCAGCCAATGGGTAAAACGTTCCAGCGCGTTGAAGCGTTCGATCGTGCGGCCCGAGGGCCCGGCGTCGATGCGGATGCGCCCGCGAATTGCGAAGAACAACGCGATGCCGACGACGGCCGCCAACAAAAGCCAGCCACCCCAGCGCGACAGCGGACCGTTTCGGAACAGGCGTAGGTTCTCGCCTTCGGATTGGACTAGGGTCCCGGCCTTGGGATCGGGCAGACCGGTCGTGCCCTGAATGCCGTGGCGGACGGAGCGCCACATTTCGGCGGTGCTGCCGATGGCGCCCAGATGGGTGGGTAGGCCCTGCGACGTGACCGCGGGCGTATTGGATTGCGCCAGGGCGGGCGACGGCAAGGTCGCCGCCATCGCCGCAAACATCAGACAGACGCTGAAGAACAAGATGCCGGCCGCACGAGCAGCGCGGAGACCGGAAAATCGGGAACGGATCATTTGCAAATCCCCCAACTGATTTCGGGACGATCAGTCATGTCGGCCCTGCCAGAAAGTATTGGCGAAATGTGTTTCGACGCCGGCACCCAAGGGTCTGCAACCTTAGAAAAATGAGGTGGCGCCAAGGGAGAACTCGCGGCGCCACCTCAAAGGTACCAGCAAATCAACCGGTGTTAGGAACCGGCTTTGGGGCTGTACGCAGAGCCCCAACCCCAAGCGCCCGACCCGAAACCTCGGGCAACGACACGCTCGCGGTAGATGTTGGAGACTAGGTCTCCGTCACCACCAAGGAGGGCCTTGGTGGAACACATTTCGGCGCACAACGGGAGCTTGCCCTCGGCAAGCCGGTTGCGGCCGTACTTCTGGAATTCGGCGGCGGAGTTGTCTTCCTCCGGCCCGCCGGAACAGAAGGTACATTTGTCCATCTTGCCCCGGCTGCCGAAATTGCCCGCCTGCGGATACTGAGGTGCGCCGAACGGACAGGCGAAGAAGCAGTACCCGCAACCGATGCACAGGTCCTTGGAATGAAGGACCACGCCTTCTTCCGTCTGATAGATGCAATCCACCGGGCAGACCGCGATGCAGGGTGCGTCAGAGCAATGCATGCAGGCGACCGAGATGGACCGTTGCCCCGCCTTGCCGTCATTGATGGTGACGACGCGGCGGCGATTGATGCCCCACGGCACTTCGTGTTCGTTCTTACACGCGGTGGCGCAGGCGTTGCAGGCAATGCAACGTTCGGCATCACAAAGGAACTTCATACGAGCCATGATTCAGTCTCCTCCTCAAGCCTTAGAGACGCGGCACAGCGACGCTTTGTTTTCTTGAATATTCGTCACTGAATCGTAGCCATAGGTGAGCACGGCGTTGGCGGGACCGCCGACGACGTAGGGACCGGTGCCATCGGGATACTTGCTGGTGATATCCTTGCCCTGAAGCTGTTCGCCCCAGTGATAGGGCATCCAGGTCACGCCCGGCGCCACGGCTTCGGTCACCTTCGCCTTGACGAAGATTTCGCCGCCCTCCGGTCCTTCGACCTTCACCTTGTCGCTATGGCGAATGCCCAGGTTATTGGCATCGCGCGGGTTGACCATGATGAAGGCTTCCGGGGCCAGTTCGGCCAGCCACGGGTTGGCGCGCGACTTCGCACCCCCGCCTTCGTGCTCGACCACGCTGCCCGACGTCAGCACCAGCGGGAAGTCCTTGGCGAAGTCCTGCTTCTGGATGCTTTCGTACTGGATCGGCAGGCGGTACATGCGGCCGTCGCGATAGGTCGGATAGTCGGCGACCAAGTCCCGGCGCGGCGTGTACAGCGGCTCGCGGTGGATCGGGATCGGATCCGGGAAGCCCCAGACCTCGGCCCGGGCCTTGGCGTTGCCGAAGGGCGCACAACCATGCTTGATCGCAACGCGCTGGATACCGCCCGACAGGTCGGTCTTCCAGTTGGTCTTATCGCCGGCGATGCCTTCGATGACCTTGCGCTCTTCGTCGGTCAGGTCCTTGTCCCAGCCCAGTTTCTTCAGGGCGGCCATGGTGAACTCGGGATAACCGTCCTTGATTTCCGAGCCGACCGGATAAGAGCCTTCGGCCAACAGGTTGACGCCGTTGCGTTCGACCCCGAAGCGGGCGCGGAAGGCGAGCCCGCCCTCGGCCACCGGCAATGACGGATCGTACAGGTTGGGCGTACCCGGGTGCTTCATTTCCGCGGTGCCCCAGCACGGCCACGGCAGGCAGTAGTATTCGCCGTCGCACGGGCCGCCGTTGGCTTTCAACGTCGTCTTGTCGAAGGTCGCCTGGTTC
>DJHY01000077.1 GCA_002433335.1 Rhodospirillaceae bacterium UBA6608
GGGATGGAACGACACCGCGGGGTGCGTCGCCGTTTCTTCGATCTCGAACCCCAAGCCCGCTTCATCCGCAATCTCGCGGCATCGATCGATCGAGGCATCGACCAGACGCGTCAGCACCGCTTCTTCCGGATGGCGCGCATCGATTGAAAACAGAACCTGCCCCGGAATGGTATTCCGCGAATTGGGGCGGATCTGCATATGACCCGAGGTAATCATCGGCAACGGCGCCGCATTCATCTCGTAAACCAGCCGGCTCATGCCATCGATCATCCGCGCGGCCCCGACCATGGCATCCTTGCGCAGTGGCATCGGCAGGGTGCCGGCATGGCCTTCTTCACCCGTCACCGTTGCCGTGAAGCACCGCCGCGCCTGCGCACCGAGGACGACGCCGATCGGCACGCCTTCGTTCTCGAGGATAGGGCCTTGTTCAATATGGGCCTCGAAATAGGCCGCGACGGGAAAACCGCCGCACGGGATTTCGCCCGCATAACCGATCCGTGCCAACTCGCTGCCGAAGGTCGCATCACTGCCCTGGTCCGGCATGCTCAGGCCGTAGTCCAGATCATACAGACCGGCGAACACCGCCGAGGCCACCAACCCCGAGCGGAACCGCATGCCCTCTTCGTCCGACCAGTTGACCAGTTCCAACGGCGCCGTCGTTTGCACACCCGCGTCATTAAGGGCGCGGATGACCTCCAACCCCGCCAACACGCCATAGGCGCCATCAAACTTACCGCCCAGGGGTTGGGAATCCAGATGGCTGCCCATCATCACCGGCGCTGCGTCCGGGTCCGTCCCGGCCCGCCGAGCCAGGATATTGCCCATGTAATCGACGCGCACGTCCAGGCCCGCATCCCGGCACCATGTCACGAACAAATCGCGGCCTTGCTTATCCAGGTCCGTCAACGCCACGCGCCCGACCCCGCCGCCGGCGGTCGCACCGATGCTGCCCATCTCCATCAGGGAGGCCCACAAACGGTCCTTGTCGATTGTTACGGTCGTTGCCGTCATTTCCATTCTCCGGATTGGTCCGCCAGCCAGCGGCACAGTTTCAACAGTCGGGCGTCCTGACCCCAAGGGCAAATCAACTGCACGCCGATCGGCAAGCCATCGTCGCCCTTCAGCAGCGGCAGGCTGGCGGCGGGCGCCCCCATCAACGTCCAGTACCCGTTGAAGATCGCCGACCCGGTCCGGGCCAGGTCGCGCGGCGCCTGCCCCGGCGCCACAGGGGCAAGGATCGCATCGAACTCGGCAAAGAATCCGGCCAGGGCGTCCTGCATTTCCTCGGCCAGATAGAGCGCATCCAGATATTCCCGCGACGTGACCGGCAGGCCCCGTTCGACACGCGACCGGGTGATCGGGTCCAACCCATTCTTGTCACGCTCATAGTACGGCCCCAGGGATTGCCCAACCGAGCCGTTCATGATCATCGAATGGCATTCGGCGGCCCCTTCGAACACAGGCGGCAGCTCCCGCTCTGTGATGACCGCCCCCAACTGTCGGGCCAAGTCCTCGATGCCGCGTTGCATATCGGCATCGCCCTGCCCCCAGACCGGGCCGCGCACGAACGCGATTTTCGGCGGGGCCGTAACCGGGTCGGCGTCTCCCAGGCGAATATGGCCGCGCATGTCCTTGTCGGCGGGATCGCGCTGCATCAACACCCCGGCGGCCAAGGCAATATCTTCAGGCGAACGGGCAAAAATCCCGGGATGATCCAAGCGGCGCGATAGCGGCGACATCCCCGCCCGGGAGATGGTCCCGAACGTCGGCTTCAATCCGTATACTCCGTTGTAGGACGCAGGGCGCAGCATCGAGCCGCCGGTTTGCGATCCGATCGCCAAAGGCACCATGAAATCCGCCACCGAGGCGGCGGAACCGGAGGACGACCCACCCGGCGTGCACTCCGGGTCGTGCGGGTTACGAGTTTTCCCCGGGGCCGACAGCGCGAATTCGGTCGTCACGCATTTTCCCATGATCACGGCCCCGGCCTCGCGCAGCAGGCGCACCAGGGTCGCGTCCGCATCCGGCCGACGACCGGCGCAAAGTTTCGAGCCGTTCTCGGTCGGCTGATCCGCCGTGTCGATGATGTCCTTGATTCCGACCGGCAGGCCGTTCAGGGCCCCGCCGGTACCGGACCGACGGCGTTCGTCGGCGGCATCGGCCTGCGCCAGCGCCAGGTTCGGGTCCAGATAGGCCCAGGCCTGAACGGCGTCTTCGCGGGCGGAAATGCGTTCCAGGCAGGATTCGACCAGATCGCGGGAAGAAATGCTGCCCGCGGTCATGCGGGCCGATGCCTCAACGGCAGTCAGACGATGTAGATCCATTGTTATTCGCCAGAAGGCACGACGGCGCCTTGTAGACTCCTCTTTCCTTGTAGTACCGGGCCGCACCGGGGCAGTACGGGATCGAAACGCCCTGATTATGGGTTTCGAGGGTCAGATTCTTGCCCTTGGCATGCCCATTGTTCAACAGATGCGGTGCCTGCATGTTTCCATACAGTCCCTTGACCACGCCATAGTGCAGGTCTTCGGGAAGGTTGCGGCGCGACACCCACAAGGCCGACACGGAAACCGTATCGACGGCCTTGGGATTGCCGCGATAGGTGTTCGCGGGGATAGCATCGGCGGAATAGAACGGGGCCTTGGCGATCAAGGCGTCGCGTTCCTTACCCTGAACCGGGATCAGAACCATGCCGGTGGAATTGGCCATATCCACGATCCCGTCGTTGGGATACCCCGAAACATCGATAAACGCGTCCAAATGACCGTCGCGGATCAGCTCCGTCGCCGTTTTCGACTTTACGTATTCCGGGTTGAAATCGGTCTTTTCCTCCAGTCCGTAGGCACCTAGGACCAAGCGCGCACCGACCAAAACCCCCGACGCGGGCAGCCCGATGGAAACCCGTTTGCCACGCAAATCACCGACGGATTTGATGTCGCGGCCCTTACCGGCGACCACATGGACGTGTTCCGGATAAAGGCTGGACAGGACGCAGAGCTTCTTGACCGTCTTAACGTCCTTGAACGGCCCGGTGCCCGTATATGCCCAATAGGTTACATCGGATTGGACAAAGGCGGATTCGACTAAATCCGTATCCAGGGAGAACACGTTGGCGACCGAGCCGTGCGTCGATTGCGCGAAGGCGACCAACCCCTCCATCCCGCAATTGCCGCCCTTGGCGCAGC
>DJHY01000081.1 GCA_002433335.1 Rhodospirillaceae bacterium UBA6608
ATCGTGACCACGGCGAATACCCTGAACCTGCCGGGCCCGCTGTTGGACCGCATGGAGATCATCCGCCTGTCCGGTTACACCGAGGACGAAAAGATCGAAATCGCCAATCGGCACCTGCTTCCCAAGCAAATTAAGGCCCATGGTCTGAAGCCTGGCGAATGGGCGATCACCGAAGCCGGCCTGCGCGACCTGATCCGCTATTANNCGTGCGCCAGTCGCTCGGCGGCGTGCGCGACGAGGCCGAGATTCGCGGGCATCGCCGTACCTATATCGGTTCGCTGCCCGGCAAGATCGTCAAGAACCTGACCAAGGCAGGCACCAGCAACCCGCTGTTCCTGCTCGACGAGATCGACAAGCTCGGCCAGGATTTCCGCGGCGATCCGGCGTCGGCGCTACTCGAAGTGCTCGATCCCGAACAGAACGCGCGTTTCCAGGATCACTATCTGGAGGTCGATTTCGACCTGTCGGACATCATGTTCGTGTGCACGGCCAACACGCTCGACCTGCCGCAGCCGCTGCTCGACCGGATGGAGATCATCCGGCTGGAAGGCTACACCGAGGACGAGAAGGTCGAGATCGCGAAGCGCCATCTGCTGCCCAAGCAGATCGCCGACCACGGGCTGGAGGAGGGCGAATTCTCGCTCACCGAAGACGCCCTGCGCGACCTGATCCGCTATTACACGCGGGAATCCGGTGTGCGTAACCTGGAACGCGAACTGGCCAATCTGGCCCGTAAGGCGGTCAAGGAAATCATGGTCGGCGATGCCGAGACCATCAAGGTCACGCCGAAGAACCTGGAGAAATTCGCCGGCATCCGGAAATACCGGTTCGGCGAGATCGAGGCCGAAGACATGGTCGGCGTCGTCACCGGCTTGGCTTGGACCGAAGTCGGCGGTGAGCTGCTGAACATCGAAGCGGTGATGGTGCCCGGCAAGGGCAAGATGACCATTACCGGCAAGCTCGGCGACGTGATGCAGGAATCGATTCAAGCGGCCAAGTCCTATGTCCAATCGCGGGCGGCCTCGCTCGGGATTCTGCCGCCGATGTTCTACAAGCGGGACATTCACGTGCACGTGCCGGAAGGCGCGACGCCGAAAGACGGTCCGTCGGCCGGTGTCGGCATGGTCACGTCGATTGTCTCGGTGCTGACCGGAATCGCCGTGCGCAAGGATGTTGCCATGACCGGCGAAGTCACGCTTCGTGGTCGGGTTCTGCCGATCGGCGGGCTGAAGGAAAAGCTGCTCGCTGCCCTTCGCGGGGGAATCAAGAAGGTCCTGATTCCCAAAGACAACGAGAAGGATTTGGCGGAGATTCCCGAAAATGTGAAGAAAGGCCTGGAAATCGTCCCTGTTACGACCGTCGATGAGGTCCTGGAGCACGCTTTGGCGGGCCCTTTGACCCCGATCGAATGGGATGAGGAAAAGGCCGATTTGGACGCCCGGGCCCTTGGTTCCGGTACGGGTGAGGATGATGACGTCGGTGGTGTCGTTACCCACTAATCCGCACAACCCCTTATTCTAAAAGGCTTTTTAACGGGTCGCCGGGTCAACCGGCGGCCCGTTGCCGTTTCTGAGTGGGGTGGGGGGCTTGAATGCCCTTCAAATGCCTTGATTCTGAGCCCGGAACGAATGCTCTAAAATTCGTCGAAACCCGCAAAAATCTGGGGAAAACTGGGGCTCAGACATTGACGCCCCTGGGGTGTGCACATACACTCACCGGCGTTCCGAGCGGGCGATTCCTCGCCCGTTCGCGATAATAATCTAATATTGTCCCAACCCGAATCCTTTCAGCAAGAGGGGGCCTTCAATTGAACAAGAATGATCTTATTGCAGCCGTCGCTAACAGCACCGGTTTGTCCAAGTCCGATTCCGCCAGCGCGGTTGACAGCGTTTTCGACGCGATCGCCGGCGCTTTGAAGGGCGGTGATGAAGTCCGTCTGGTCGGTTTCGGTACCTTCAGCGTGACCAAGCGCGCCGCCACCACGGGCCGTAACCCGCGGACCGGCGAAACGATCAAGATTCCGGCGTCCAACCAGCCCAAGTTCAAGGCTGGCAAGGGCCTGAAGGACGCGGTCAACTAAGACCGGCGTCTCAGCCACCAAACACGCCTTTGGGAACCGGCTGCCGAGATTTCGGCGGCCGGTTTCCTTTTGCCGGTTTCCCTTGTTTCTCTGTATGCCTGGCGACGCGTTCGAATCGCGATCGTGGGCATCCGAGGGGCAGGGGCGTGTGGCGAAAAATCGGAATTGCGAATCGTCGGCATGCTTGTGCCGCCGTCGCCGACCCCGTAAATAGGGGCCGTCGCCGTCGGTCGCATCATGCCGACGGTCATGGGCGGTTAGCTCAGCTGGGAGAGCGTCTGGTTTACACCCAGAAGGTCGGGGGTTCGATCCCCTCACCGCCCACCATTTTCCTGATTTCCCGAAATAGGGAAGGGGGAAAAAGCCCAGGTTTCGGGCGTCTTGGAAATAACGAAAACTTTTCTCGGTTATCCTCCTTGACACCCCTTCCGACGCTGGAGTACATGGTGCGCTCTCTCACGCACCCCGGGCAACCGGAACGGCATGAGAGACCCCTGGCAAGGGGGTGTAGCTCAGTTGGTT
>DJHY01000124.1:0-150 GCA_002433335.1 Rhodospirillaceae bacterium UBA6608
ATCTGCTTCGTGCCCGACGGCAATTACGCCCGCATTGTCGAGCGCCTGCGCCCCGAAGCGAACGAGCCCGGCGAGATCGTGGATCAGGCGGGCAACGTCCTGGGCCATCACGACGGGATCATTCACTACACGGTCGGCCAGCGCCGGGGC
>DJHY01000124.1:462-721 GCA_002433335.1 Rhodospirillaceae bacterium UBA6608
CCAGCGCCGGGGCATCGGCATCGGCGGCACGGAAGAACCCCTGTACGTGATCCGGTTGGAGCCGGAAGGCCGCCGCGTCGTGGTCGGTCCGCGCGCCGCCCTGGGGCGCGGCAGCCTGAACGTGAATGAGGTCAATTGGCTGGGCGACGGTCCGCTGCGGGCCAAGGTTCACCGCGTGCAGGTCAAGATCCGCTCGATGGTCAAACCCGTCGCGGCGACCCTGTTCGGCACGGGCGAGGATACGGCGGCGGGCAAATTA
>DJHY01000124.1:1021-5561 GCA_002433335.1 Rhodospirillaceae bacterium UBA6608
GGGGCGAGGATACGGCGGCGGTCAAATTCGACGAGCCGCAGAACGGCGTCGCCCCCGGTCAGGCCTGCGTGTTCTATCAGGGCGACCGGGTCCTGGGCGGCGGCTGGATCGCGCGGGAAACCACGGCGTGATGCCGCGTCGGCGCCTATTGGTGCCGACTCTGATCGCCCTGCTTGGGGTATCCCTTAATCGTTGCCGCAGACATACCGTTTCAGGATGGCCCGCCGCCGCCCAGGGGGCCTAAGCTCAGGCGGACTGTCTGGATAGATTAGCCATGCAGATTGATCGCATGACGGCATGGATCGGCGAACCGGGGTCGAACAAGGCCCGCAATTCTCCGCTGGTCGTCGTGTTGCGGTGGCCGGCCATATCGGCGACCTCGTCCTCGCCAACGGCGCGATATCCCATCTCCCATTCGGGGAAGGACCGTTTCGATACTTCCATCTCGAAGATCACGCCAACGTTGTCATGGCGGCGATCTTGCAGAATGCGATCCATCGTGCTTTGCAAAACGCTTCGCTCGCCCTCCAAAAGCTGCACGAACGTCCCATTCGGCAGCAGCACCAGAAGGCCGGTGATATCGTCGCGCTGATTGTTGACGCGCGATTTCTGCAGGATTTCACTGCAACGCTTTTGATCGATGGGTTGCGCGGATTGGCTGGTGTATAGGATTTGACTGAGCGGCATGGCGGAACTCTATTGGTGAAGGTCGGTATATCGGCAAACGATCATGCAGGCTGCGTGCCAATTTGCCTGCTAACTCGCTCGGCCATCCGCTACAAACTGCGTGCGGCCAATTCACGGCGCACATCGTCGGCAACCTTCATTCCCAACAGGATCATAGCCCCACCGGCCAGTCGGTCGAGCCAGCGGGCGAAACGGGCATAGTTCGCGCGGGCGACCGGCGTCGACAGCATCAGTGCCACCGCGCCGTACCAGACCATCGACTGCACCGCGATTAGGGCGACAATCGCGCCATAGAACCAAATGGGCGCATTGCCGGGAACGACCAGGGTGAAGACGCTGGTCCAGAACACGGCGGACTTGGGGTTGCTGATCGTCGTCAACAGCCCGCCGACGAATGGCGATTTGCGAAAGCGGGGGCGCGTGTTCAATGCCGCCGCCGTGTCCTCCGGGCGACCGGCCCGGAACAGCTTTATCCCGACGTAGACCAGATAGGCCGCACCCAACAGACGCGCCGCCGTGTAAAGCTCGCCCGCCTGCATCAGCACCAGGCCGATCCCGCCCAGGCTGAGGGCGACCCAGATTACCGAAGCGACCATTACGCCCGAGGCCGCGGTCAATCCGGCGCGGCGTGATTGGGCCGCGGCGGCGTAGCTGACGACGACCGTATTGGGGCCGGGCACCATCGCCATCAGGAAATGGATGGCGGACAGGTGAAGCAGGGGGGCGGGCAGGTCCATAACGAAGCTTTCAAGATGATAAGGCGCGATGCCGAAAGCTTAGGACCACAGCGCCGTCACGACCAGGGAAATGCCGGAGAATAGCAACAGCACGAGCACGACCTGATTGAACCGGCCGTCGCCCAAGCGATCGTAGACGCGCCGTCCCAGCCAGGACGCGGCGATGGTCGCGGGGAAAGCGACCAGGACCAAGCGTCCGACCTCGGCCGTCATGAAACCGCCGATGGCCTGGCTGACCAGCGAGAGCGCCAGCATGGTGGTGTTATAGGCCTGATAAACGCCGCGTTTCTCATCCTTGGTCCAGCCGCGCAAGGTCGCCCAGATGGTCGGCAAGGGGCCGGACAGGCCCGCGAGGCCGCCCAGGACCCCGCCGCCCAGGCCGACGACGCCGTTGGCCCAACCACCGCCCCAGGTGACCTTGGGTGCCGCGCGGCGCAACAGGGTGATGGTGCAGAACGCGATCAACAGCAGCCCGACCCCCAGCTTGAACCCGGTCATCGAAACATGGGGCAGGGCCAGGGTGCCCAGGGGAATGCCGACCAACCCGCCGATGATAAAGGGCATGACCCGGCGCAAGTCGACGGCGTGCCAGATCGACGGCAAATTCTGAAGCTGCGAAATCAGCGAACAGACGACCACCAACGGCCCGGCGACGACCGGTTCGACCGCGGTCAACCAGATGGCCAAGGCGGTAATTCCCGTGCCGAAGCCGGTCAATCCTGAAACGAACCCGCCCGCAAGCGCGCCCGCCAGAATGGTGAGTTCCATCAAGCCCATGGCCGTCCTTGTCCCGGAAGATCGAGAAAGAGGAGGGACGCTAACGCTACGGCGGAACGATGCCGGAGGATAGGGCCAATTACTTCGGTTTTTACCGTAGCGTGCCTTCCAGCAGACCCGACGCGGCGGATTATCCCGCCGCCGGGTTCTCCGCCGTCTCGCGGATGCTGGGCCCTTCGTCATCTTCTTCCAGGGCCTCGCGGGCTTTTTCCTGCTGTTGCTGACGGGCCCACATTTCGGCGTACCGACCGCCGTGTTGCAGCAGGTCCTCGTGCCGCCCGCGTTCGATGATCTGTCCTGACTCGAGAACCAGGATTTCATCGGCATCGACGATGGTCGACAGGCGGTGGGCGACGGTCAGCGTGGTGCGGCCCTTGGCGACGGCCTTCAGGGCTTTCAGGATGTCTTGCTCGGTGCGGGAATCCAGTGCCGAGGTCGCCTCGTCGAAGATCAGGATGTGCGGGGCCTTCAGGACCGTCCGGGCGATGGCGACGCGCTGCTTTTCGCCGCCGGACAGCTTCAAGCCACGCTCGCCCACGGTTGCCTGATAGCCGTCGGGCAGGTCCATGATGAAGTCGTGGATCTGGGCCGTGCGGGCGGCTTCCTCGACCTCGGCGGGGCTGGCCCCGGGGCGGCCATAGGCGATGTTGTAGAAGATCGTGTCGTTGAACAGCACCGTGTCCTGCGGAACCATGCCGATGGCGGCGCGCAGGCTTTGCTGGGTCACTTGGCGGATGTCCTGGCCGTCGACCAGGATGCGCCCGCCGGAGACGTCGTAGAACCGAAACAACAGTCGTGAAATGGTCGATTTGCCCGATCCCGACGGGCCGACCAGGGCGACAGTCTTGCCTGCCGGAACGGTGAAGCTGACGTCTTTCAGGACAGGTCGGCGGGCATCATAGGCAAAGGACACGTTGTCGAAGGTCACTTCCGCGCCGGCCAGGTCCAGGGACTTGGCGTCAGGGGCATCGGCGACTTCCGGGTCGACGTCGAGCAGGCCGAACATCTGTTCCATGTCGGTCAGGCTCTGTTTGATTTCGCGATAAACGAAGCCCAGGAAGTTGAGCGGCATGTAAAGCTGGATCAGATAGGCATTGACCATGGCGAAGTCGCCGATGGTCATGGTGCCGTCGACCACGCCTTGCGCCGCCATCCACATCATCGCGGTCAGGCCGACGGCGATGATCGCGCCCTGACCGATGTTGAGCATGGCCAACGAGGTATTGGATTTGACCGCCGCTTCTTCGTACCGGGCGAGGGCATGGTCGAAGCGCCGCCCTTCGTGATCTTCGTTGCCGAAATATTTGACCGTCTCGAAGTTCAACAGGCTGTCGATGGCCTTGGTGTTGGCTTCGTTGTCGGTGTTGTTCATGGTCCGGCGAAACTGAATGCGCCATTCCGTCACCCAGAGGGTGAAGTAGATGTAGAGCGCTATGGTCACGAAAGTGACCAGGGCCATCATCGGCCCGAACAGGTACCACAGGATGCCGCAAGTCAGGCCGATCTCGAACAGGGTCGGCACGATGTTGAACAGCATGAAACGCAGCAGGAATTCGATGCCCTTGGTGCCGCGTTCCACCGCGCGGCTGACGCCGCCGGTCTTGCGGTCCAGATGAAAACGCAGGCTGAGTTGATGCAGATGGCGGAAGGTCTTGAGCCCGGCCAGGCGAATTGCCCGCTGGGCGACGCGGGCGAAAACGGCGTCACGCAGTTCGCCGAATGCCTGCGACAGGATACGCGCCAGGCCGTAGGCCAACAGGATCATCACCGGTACGGCGACGACGGCGGCGGTCTTACTGTCCAGGGCATCGACCGTGTATTTGTAGATCAGCGGGATGGCGACGCTGGTGCCTTTTGCCGCAATTAGGAATAAAACTGCGAAAATTACGCGCAGGCGCAAATCTTTTTCGCCGTCAGGCCAAAGATAAGGAAGCAGGGTTTTTACGGTCTGCCAGTCGTTCCGGCGGGTGCCCGCGGAGGCCTGTTGGTCGTCACGCCGCATATGGGATAATCCTGAAATGTATTGAGTTTCATATGGTTGGGCTTCGGTGCCCGAGATACAAGCGGGAATCTTGACTAAAGTCATATACGTATGACGCCGCCGCAGCCTGTATATAAGGGCATGCGTGCTGCCGAAACAGGGGGCGCGGCGAACAAAGCAGTTTTGCATCGTTCAGGTTTTGGTCAGCTTAAGCTGTAGGATTGCTCATGCGGGCAAAAGTTTGGATAGTGTCCGATGGATATTTCAACGACTTGGGGAACCGCCCCGGCAGCAGCCGGTCATAAACCGCCCATGACCGACGGATACGATTTCAGTGCATTGCGGGTCTTAGTGGTGG
>DJHY01000254.1 GCA_002433335.1 Rhodospirillaceae bacterium UBA6608
ACCGGGATCGTCGTCAACGCGATCACGGTGATCCGCCGCCACCATGGTCCCGAAGGCTTCATGGCGAAGACGCTGCATCTCAGCTCGATGGTGTTTTGGGTGGTTGCGGCCCTGGGCCTGGCCTTGATCCTGGATTTCGTGCGCGGTCGTTAATCCGCTAGACGCCGCCGTCAGGAAGGACCGCCCGGGAAAGGCGGTCGAAGGAGCTATTGCTCCTCGATCTTCAGGTTGACGTCCATTTCCTCGAGCCCACCGCCCGAGCGGAGGCCGCGGATCGGGCAAGCCGTGCCGTAATCCAGCCCCACGGCCAATCGGACATAGGCGTCCGTGGCGCATTGCTTGTTGGCGGGATCGAAGCTGACCCAACCCAGCCCGTCGACCAGAATTTCAGCCCAGGCATGGCTGGCCAAGTGGCTGTTGTTTCCCTGTTCCATCGCCAGATACCCGGACACGTAGCGCGCCGGCAGCCCCAATTCGCGGGCGGCGGCGATGAACAGATGCGCCTGATCCTGGCAAACGCCCTTGCCATGCGCCAGGGCCTCCGCAGCTTTGGTTTCGACCGTCGTCTGACCGGCTTCGTATTTCACGGCCTCGGCCACGGCCGCCATCAAGGCATGCCCCGCGTCCAGCGCGCCCTTGGATTCCAAGGTTTTGGCGATGGGTGCGGCAAACTTGCGCACGGCTTCGTCGGCGTCGGTGTAATCGGTCGGCGTCAGGAAGATATGCGGCGGCAAGCCATCGTCCATCGGCAGAATGCCGTTGGTGTCGCTCGTCGTGATTTCACCCATTACGGTAACGCGGACTTCGTCGTGTTCGCCGTCCAACGTCGCCACATGGGCCTGGTTGTCGAACCCGTCGGCCCAGGGCGTCAGGCGTCCCGTGGCCGAGATGTCCCAATAGCGCACGCGCTGGCACAGATCGGCGCGCGGGGTCATCCGAATGTACTGGATCGAATGGGTCGCCGCCTGTTCGAAGCGGAAATGCGTAACGTGATTGACGGTCAGATGCATGGGCCGCTCACTGAATCATCAGGAAGTCTTTCTGGATCTGCCAGCTCAGGTCGTGCAACCCGGACCGGTAGTCTTCCAGAAAACGCGCCATGCCCGTGCGGTAGATGCGGTCGATCCGCGCCGCTTGCAGGCGATTCAACAGGTCCCCCGCGCGCTCGAAGCTTTGCGAGCGCGGCCGCAGGCCTTCCAGAACCTCATGGATTTCCTCGACACAGGCCATGACCGAGCGGGGAATTTCCGGGTTCAGGGTCAACAGCTCAACCACCCGGCGGGGGTCGATCTGGCTTTTGTAGATCTCGCGATAGGCTTTGTAGGCATTCACCGAGCGCAGCAGCGTGCCCCACTGGTAGTAATCCAGGGTCGCCGTATCCGGCTTGGACACCGGGGCCGTCGATTTGAAGGTATGGGCCCGCGCCGCCAACAGACGAATGGTGTTTTCCGCCCGCTCGATAAACACGCCCATGCGCCAGAATTCGAAGGCATCGCCGCGCCGCATCGTACCGTGGGCGACGCCCCGGAACAGGTGCGAGCGAACCTTGATCCATTCCAGGAACTCGTGATGGCCCATATCCAACAGATCGCCATAGGTGATCTGCGCGATATCCAGCCAGGTGGAATTGATGGTTTCCCACATGTCCGTGGTCAGGACATGGCGGGTGGCGCGGACGTTTTCGCGCGCCGACCATACGCAGGACCGGATGCTCGACGGGTTGTCGCGGTCCAGCACCATATAGGTCAGGACGGGATCAGTCTTGAAGACGTCGTGTTTAGCGAGAAAGGCCTCGCGCTCGTCGGTGGACTGGAACAGCCCTTCCCAAAGACCGGCCTGCGCGCCCCGCCGCGCGGGTAGCAGCGACATATGATACAGCCCGGTCAACAGACGCGCCGTATTCTCCGAGCGCTCCATATAGCGCGCCATCCAGAACAGGTTATCGGCCGTGCTCGATAGCATGATCGCTCCGCCCCCCTATTCTTCCTGGTCCGCTTCGGCGATTTCCGCCGGCGCTTCCAACACCCAGGTGTCCTTGGTTCCCCCGCCCTGCGACGAGTTCACGACCAGCGACCCGGCCTTCAGCGCCACTCGGGTCAAGCCGCCCGGCATGACGCGGGTTTTCTCGCCAGATAGGACGAACGGCCGCAGGTCGACATGGCGCGGTGCGATACCTTCTTCGACCAGCGTCGGGCAGGTCGACAGCGCCAGGGTCGGCTGGGCGATGTAATTGTCCGGCTCATCGCGCAGGCGCTTGCGGAAATCCTCGCATTGCGCCTTGGTCGCCTTGGGCCCGACCAGCATGCCGTACCCGCCGGATCCGTGAACTTCCTTGACGACCAGCTCGCCGATGTTGTCGAGCACGTATTTCAGATCGTCCGGCTTGCGGCAGGAATAGGTCGGCACGTTCTGCAGCACCGGCTCTTCGCCCAGGTAGAAACGGATCATGTCCGGGACGAAGCAATACATCGCCTTGTCGTCGGCCACGCCGGTGCCCATGGCGTTACAAACCGTCACCCGGCCGCTGCGCACAACAGACAGAATTCCCGGCACGCCTAGGGCGGAATCTGGATTGAACGCCAAGGGGTCGATGAACCCGTCATCGACCCGGCGATAGATAACGTCGACCCGCTTCGGCCCTTCGGTCGTGCGCATGAAGACCGAGCCTGAATCGACGAACATGTCCCGTCCTTCGACCAGCTCAATCCCCATTTCCATCGCCAGGAAGGCATGTTCGAAATAGGCGCTGTTGTATTGGCCGGGCGTCATCAACACGACTGTCGGGTCGTCCACCCCTGGGGGCGCCACGGCCTGCAGCGAGCGCAGCAAATACTCAGGATAGCGGTCCACCGGCGCGACCACGGACCGCGCGAACAGGTCCGGGAACAGGCGCATCATGGTTTCGCGGTTTTCCAGCATGTAGGACACCCCGGACGGCGTCCGCACGTTGTCTTCCAGGACGTAAAACGTCTTGTCGTCGACCCGGACCACGTCCACACCGGATACATGGGCATAGACTTGGCGCGGCAGGTCCAGACCCAGCATTTGCGGCTGGAAGGCCTCGTTGGTCATCACTAGTTCCGCCGGGACGACCCCGGCGCGGATGATTTCCTGGTCATGATAAATGTCGTGCAGGAACGCGTTCAGGGCATCGACCCGCTGGATCGCGCCGCGTTCCAGTACTGTCCATTCCTCATGGCTGAGAATACGGGGGATGACGTCGAAGGGAATCAGGCGTTCGCTGCCCTCGTCTTCGCCATAAACGGTGAAGGTGATGCCCAGGCGGCGGAACAGCAGATCGGCCTGTTCATGCTTTTGCCGAAGCCGGTCGAGGGACTGGTCCGTCAACCAAGATGAATAATCCCGGTACGCAGCGCGGATCGTGCCGTCGGCTGCATGCATCTCGTCGAAAGTTGCGGGTTTCTTGTTATCAGACAAGGTCGTCAGTGGCCCTCAAGTTGATGATAAAAACCTAGAACATCGTTTGGTGCAGCGCAACAGACCCGACACGAGAATTTCGTCTTTCTTACCTACATGCCTCCCGCCCTGGCGGTTGGCGGTGGTATAAAGTCGGCACAACATTTCAAGAAAACCCAATAATCCCCCAGAGGAAGCATTCATGTCCGACACCCCCGAAGACCAAACAGGCCAGGAACAAACTGGTATGAAGAAAGGCCTGACCCGCTACGGCGACGACGCCTTCTCCCTGTTCCTGCGCAAAGCCTTCATCAAGGCGATGGGCTATACCGACGACGCCCTGAACCGCCCGATCATCGGCATCGCCGATACCTTTTCCGGCTACAACGCCTGTCACAAGAACGTGCCCGACCTGATCGAGGCTGTGAAACGCGGGGTCATGCTGGCGGGCGGGCTGCCGGTCGAGTTTCCGACCATCTCGATCCACGAGAGCTTCGCCCATCCCACCTCGATGTTCCTGCGCAACCTGATGTCGATGGACACGGAAGAAATGATCCGCGCCCAGCCGATGGACGCGGTGGTGCTGATCGGCGGCTGCGACAAGACCGTCCCCGCCCTGTTGATGGGTGCGGCCAGCGCAGGGGTCCCTGCGATCGTCTGCGTGACCGGCCCGATGGGCACCGGCAGCCACAAGGGCGAACGCCTGGGCG
>DJHY01000060.1 GCA_002433335.1 Rhodospirillaceae bacterium UBA6608
GAGGCGGACCCCGACGGATTCAGCGGGCGCGGACGGATGATCATCCGCGATTTGTCGGATGCCCTGATCGTCAATGACGGGGGCAGGCGGTCGACCGTCGTGTTTCGCCATGGCGCCAAACCGGTGGCCACGGTGGGCCGGGGACGGCGGGACGTTTTGTCCTCGATCGACAAGGTCATTCATAACTGTCCTGTTCTGATCGTCGATGACGAGGAAATTCTGGTCGAGATGACGCGGTTTCAATTGCAGGACGCGGGATTTCGCCGGATCGACGTCGCCATGGACGGGGAAGCCGCCTGGCAGAAAATTTCCGGCGACCAGCCGCCCGATATCGTGATCCTCGATCATTCGATGCCGGGCATGACCGGGCTGGAATTGGTGCAACGGGCGCGGGCGGATGCGCGCTTCGAAGAACTGCCGATGGTTTTGGTCAGCGCCCATGAGGACCGGGAATTCCGCTCGGACGCGTTGCGTTTCGGCGCGACCAACGTGTTGACCAAGCCGGTCGAGCCGGACGTGTTGATCCATCGCGTGCGCCAACTGCTGAGCAGCCTGACAATGATGCGGGAACTGCGCGCCTATTACAGGCGGGTCGAACAGGAATTGGCCCAGGCGCAGCGCATGCAGGAAGCCATGATGCCGACCGACAAGGCGATGGCCGACCTGTCGTCCAATAACGGCGTCGATCTGTCGGCGCGGTTTCAGATGTCGTCCGAATTGGGCGGGGACTGGTGGGGGCTGACGGATTTCGGTGACGGCAAGTTCGGCTTGTACACCGTGGACTTTTCCGGCCACGGCGTGGGTCCGGCGATCAATACCTTTCGCCTTCATACCGCGATGCGGGATATGCCGCCGCCGCTGGATGGGCCGGGGAGCTACCTGACGCGGTTGAATGCCCGAATGTGCGAAATTCTGCCGCGGGGGCAATACGCAACCATGCTTTATGGGATTGTCGATGTGGCCGATCGTACCTTCACCTACGCCGCAAGCGGCTGCCCGGGGCCGATCTTCGGGCGGGCGGATGGCAGCGCCGTTGAAATGGCGGACAGCGCCGGAGTGCCGGTCGGGCTGTCTCGGCGGTCGACTTATGAAAATCGGGTGCTCGACCTGCCGGAAGACGGCTTTCTATTTCTATACAGCGATGTGATGCTGGAAGGCGAAGCCCCCGATGGATCGATGCTGGGCGATGACGGCCTGATGGATTTGGTCCGGCGGACATTGGTGGGGGGGCGGTCCGGCGGGCGGCCTTTGGACCGATTGGTCGATGCCTTCCTGGTTCGCTCGGAACTGCCCTTGACGGACGATCTGACCGCGATCTGGCTTCAGTTCTAAAAAAAAACGGCGGAGATTTCTCTCCGCCGTTTCATCCGCAGATACGGAAAACTTACTTGCCGTATTCCGGCAGGACCGTGCGGGCGACAGATGCGTCCAAGGCCTCGTAGTCGTAGTAGGCCAGGGTGTCGTACTGATCGCCGCGCGACATCACGCGATCCATGAAGCCTTCGGTGCCGTCGTGTTCCTTGATGTGGCTGTACAGGTCCTGGAACAGCTTGGCGGCGGCGCGCATCGAGGTTGCGGGCCAGATCACGATGTTGAAGCCCATTTCCTGGAACTGCTGGCCGGTGAAGAACGGCGTGCGACCGTATTCGGTCATATTGGCCATCTTCAGGCCCGGCACCTTCTTGGCGAACTCAAGGTGCGCTTCGGCCGACGGCAGGCCGTCGGGGAAGGTCACATCGGCGCCCGCTTCGCGGTACAGGTTGGCGCGCTTGATGGCGGCGTCCAGGCCCTCGACACCAGCGGCGTCGGTACGGGCGATGATCACGAGATGCGACGAGGCGGCCTTGGCGGCGGCGATCTTGGTGGCCGCTTCCTCGGGCTCGACCAGACGCTTGTCGTTCAGGTGGCCGCATTTCTTGGGCAGCAGCTGGTCTTCGATATGGACTGCGCCGGCGCCGGCCATTTCCAGTTCCTTGACCACGCGCATGGCGTTCAGAACGCCGCCGTAGCCGGTATCGCCGTCGACGATCAGCGGCAGGTCCGTGGTGCGCGACACGCTGCGCACGACGTTGCACATTTCTTCCAGGGTCATGATCCCCAGATCGGGCAGGCCCAAGGACGCGGTGACCGCGCCGCCGGAGATGTACAAGGTTTCGAAGCCTGCGTTCTTGGCGATCATGCCGGCGAAGGCATTATGGGCGCCGGGCGCGCGCACAATTTCACCGCGATCCAAAAGTTCGCGAAGCCGTTCGCCCGCCGGGCGTTTGTCTCGACCGTTGCCTTCAAGCCAGGTCATGGAGTTCCTCCGTTCGTTAGTGGCATTCGTTGATGGTGTTTCGATTGGCGAACTGTATACAATCTTGGGCGATAGATGGCATCAACTTCTTCACATTCCATTGCAAAGAAGCCAAGGGTTTGCCATTTATGTAACACCCGGTTTTCCTATAGGTTGGCCATGTCCGAGCGCGGTTTCGACATCATTTCCGAGTATCACGCCCATATCTATTTCGATGGGCCGGAAGCGCGCGAACATGCCTATTTTTTGCGAGAAAAGTTGCTGGCCGAATTCGGATGCACGCCCGGGGGCATTCGTGAAGTGGCTGCCGGACCGCATCCAAAGCCGGATATCCTGGTCCATATTCCCGTCCCGCGTTTTGCCGAAGTCGTCCCGTACCTGATGTTGAACAGGGCGGGGCATAGCATTCTGGTGCATCCGGAAACCGGGTCGCCCGTCGAAGACCACACGGACAACGCCCTGTGGTTGGGGATGGCGCTTCCGGTCGATGTGGCGTTTTTAAAGGCTTTCGAAGCCCGTATGGCCCAATGAATGGCGTCGTGAGCGCCAAATAAACCGTGGAAAAGAAAATGAGCGAACATCCCCTTACTCCCTGTACCGAGAAATCCGCCTGGACGGCCGCCGAACTGGCCGCCGATCCCAATTGGAACCGCCGTCTGTCCGACGATGAAATCAGCGAACTGGAGCGTGTCTCCGAGGCGTTGATCTCGGCGGGTAAATACGCACCGAATATTCGCTTCGACGACGTCTCATCGCCGGTATTGAGCAAGCTCGCCGACTGGATTGCCGAGGAATTGGAATTCGGGCGCGGTTGTGTCGTGCTGCGGGGGCTGGATGTCGACCGCTACGAGCGCCGCCAGGTCGAAACCATGTATTGGCTGCTCAGCGTATTGTTCAGCACCCCGATGCACCAGAACCCGGACGGCGAAATGATCGCCGAGGTCACGGACAAGGGGCTGGATTACAACGACCCGCTGGTTCGCGGCTACAAGAGCAAACAGAAGCTGTTCTTCCACTGTGACGGCTTGGATATCGTCAGCTTGCTGTGCCTGCAGCCTTCAATGTCGGGCGGCGAAAGCCAGATCGCGTCTTCCATGGCCGTCTACAACGAAATTCTGACCCACCATCCGGAGTACCTGCCGGTGCTGTACGAAGGTTTCCACTTCAACCTGCGCGGCGAAGGCAAGGCCGGGGAGAGCCATCCGGTGACCGAGCACAAGGTGCCGGTCTACAGTTGGTGCGATGGGCGGTTGAGCTGCCGTTATCTGCGCAAAGCCATTGTCGAAGGTCAGGAATTCGTGGGCGAGCCGATCTCCGATCTGGCTAAAGAGGCGCTGGATTACATCCAGGACCTTTGCGCCAGCGACAAATATCGTTTCGACATGCCGTTCGACAAAGGCGACATCCAGATCCTCAACAATTACGTCACCCTGCATTCGCGGGCGGCGTTCGAGGATTGGCCCGAGGCATCGCGTAAGCGCAACCTGCTGCGTTTGTGGATGAACATGCGCAACGGGCGGAAGCTCGATCCGAAATTCGCGGACCACTACAACATGGGCCCGCGCACACCCATGCGCCTGAAGACGGACCAAGCCGCCTAGGGTGTCGTTTCAATTGAAAAGCTAAATCAGCTTTCGCCGCCGGCGGCCTTGCGTTTGGCCGCCGGTATCGGCGAGGCCTTGGTCGAACAGTTGCGACCGGCGCGCTTGGATTCATAGAGCGCCGCATCGGCCCGGCCCAGCGTGCCTTCGATGCTGGCGTCGTCTTCTTCCGCTTCGGCCACACCGATTGAAACAGTGACCTTCAAATCGCCCGCGATGGTCTTGACTACCTGATCCGAGATGGCGATGCGCAGGCGTTCGGCAACGATCATCGCCGCGTCGGCGTCAGCACCCGGCAAGAGAATGGCGAATTCCTCGCCACCCAGGCGGCCCAGGGTGTCGAACGGACGGCGGCCCTTCTGCCAACGTTGCACCGCTTCCTTCAGCACATCGTCACCGGCCTGATGGCCATAGGTGTCGTTGACCTGCTTGAAGTTGTCGAGGTCCAGAAGGGCGACCGAAAACGGCACGCCATGACGGCGCAGGCGGTGCACTTCCAACTCGGCGCGCTCCATGAAGTGGCGGCGATTCTTGGCGCCGGTCAAATCGTCGGTGGTGGCGAGGGACAGCAGTTCCGCTTCACGTTCCACATTTTCGGTGACGTCGCGTTCGATGGCGGCGAAATGGGTCATCGATCCATCTTCGCCAAGCAGGGGCATGATGTTCATGTCGACCCAATAGGCCGTTCCGTCCTTGGCGTATTGCAGCAGGCGGGTACGGATGTGGCGCCCGGCCTTGAGCGCTTCCTCGATCTTGGCGCGGGTGTCGTCGTCCGTATCCTCGCCATCTTGAAACGACGACGGCTTACCGACCGCCTGATCCTCGCCGTATCCCGACAGGCGGCAAAAGGCATCGTTTACATAAACGATGGTCGATGATGAAGACGGCGTGGCGCCGACCTCTGCTACGAACACGGCATCGTTCGCGCGAGCAACAATATCGGAAAATGAAAAACCGGCGGTAATCGTCATCGGTCGTATCGCCTCTAGCCTTGAACGGCCAGCCCCCAACGGATTGAATTAATTAGTATGTCCGCTCCCCATGGGCGCAATTTGTGCAACAAAAGTAACATAAAAACCAGAGCTGATGTGAACCTGACGTCCGGCCGTTATTTTTTAAATACTTGCTGGCACAGCGTCGCTCGGGGCATACCCATGGCAAAGCGAATCCGGCGCAATAGCCGGGCATGATAAACAGAGGAACCGTCATCAAATGACACGCATCGCGATTTTGGACGACTACCAGAACGTCGCCACGAAGCTGGCCGATTGGGGCAGCCTGGGCGCGGACGTCGAAGTTACGTCCTTCAACGAATTTCTGCAGACCGACGAAGACCGCCTGGCCAAGGCCCTGGCCGGATACGACGTGATCGTCGGCATGCGCGAGCGCACGCGCTTTCCCGCGTCGCAGTTGGAAAAGCTGCCGGACCTGAAATTGATGGTCACGACCGGCATGCGCAATCTGGCCTGGGACATGGCCAAGGCCAAGGAAATGGGCATCACGGTCTGCGGCACGAACATTCTGCCGTATCCGGCGTTCGAACAGACCTGGGCCCTGATCTTCGCCGTGACCAAGGAAATCCCCAAGGAAGACCGCTGCATGAAATCGGG
>DJHY01000027.1:0-829 GCA_002433335.1 Rhodospirillaceae bacterium UBA6608
GTTCCGGTTACACCTTTGCCGAGCCGGAAACCCGGGCCATGCAGGACGATAACTT
The DNA here is from genome assembly GCA_002433335.1 of Rhodospirillaceae bacterium UBA6608. The sequence continues at coordinate 56 of DJHY01000027.1, forward strand.
CCAGAACCCAGGCATGCTCTGGACCGAAATCGGCGAAGAGAACTGGGCCAAAGTGGAAGGCAAGGCGGGCAAGTCCTGCGCTTCCTGCCACAAGGACCCGAGCAGCATGAAGGGCGTCGCGGTCAGCTATCCCAAATATGTGGCTGCCAAGAAGAACCTGGAAAACCTGGAGCAGCGTATCAACCGCTGCCGTACGGAAAACATGAAGGCCGAACCCTGGAAGTATGAATCCAAGGAACTGCTGGGCATGACGGTGTTCGTGCGTCACCAGTCCCTGGGCATGCCGATCAAGGTCAAGACCGACGGCGAATACGCTGCGTTCTATGAAAAGGGCAAGGCGTTCTACAACGAGCGTCGCGGTCAGCTCGACTTGGCCTGCAAGCACTGCCACGAGGATTATCCCGGCACGCGCCTGCGCGCCAATACCCTCAGCCAGGGGCAGGCCAACGGCTTCCCGGTTTATCGTCTGAAATGGAACGGCGTCGGATCGTTGCACCGTCGTTTCCGCGGCTGCAACAAGCAGGTTCGCGCGGAACCTTACGGTTACGGCAGCGACGAATATCTGGCGTTGGAACTTTACGTCATGTCGCGGGGACAGGGATTGCCTGTCGAAACCCCGGCGGTGCGTAACTGATATTCATTCTGCGGGCGTCCGGAGGAACGGCAACTCCGATCCTCCGGACGCCTTTTTCTTTAAGAAATTTTACAGCGAACATCTGGACAACGGTAAGCGGAGACGAACGTGTTAAGTCGGCGTGAATTCTTTCATCTGGC
>DJHY01000027.1:1226-9531 GCA_002433335.1 Rhodospirillaceae bacterium UBA6608
AGGACCTGTTGCAGTTCGACAGCCTGGGGCAGGTGACCCTGCTGCACTTCACCGACATGCATGCGCAGTTGGTCCCGATCTATTTCCGCGAACCGACGGTCAACATCGGTGTCGGCGAGGTCCGGGGCCTGCCGCCGCATATCACCGGCAAGGACTTCCTGACCAAGTACGGCATCGGCCCGGACACGCCGGAAGCCTATGCCCTGACCGATCAGGACTTCACGTCCATGGCACAGTCTTATGGCAAGGTCGGCGGCGTCGACCGCATGGCGACTCTGGTCAAGGCGATCCGCGCCGAACGCCCGAACAACACCTTGTTCCTGGACGGCGGCGATACCTGGCAGGGGTCCTATACCTCGCTCAAGACCGGCGGCGAGGACATGGTCGATGTCCAGAACGCCTTGGGCCTGGACGCCATGACCGCGCACTGGGAATTCACCTATGGCGCGGACCGGGTCGGCGAGCTGAAGGACAAGCTCAAGTTCCCGTTCCTGTGCTCCAACGTGCGTGACACGGAATGGCAGGAAGACGTGTTCGAGGCGATCAGCTATTTCGAACGCGGCGGCGTCAAGATCGCCGTCATCGGTCAGGCCTTCCCCTATACGCCGATCGCCAACCCGCGCTATCTGGTGCCCAATTGGTCGTTCGGCGTGAACGAAGACAACATGAAGAAGCGCGTCGCCGACGCCCAGGCCGCGGGTGCGGACCTGATCGTCGTCCTGTCGCACAACGGCTTCGACGTGGACCGCAAGATGGCGTCGCGGGTCGATGGGATCGACGTGATCCTGACCGGCCATACGCACGATGCCCTGCCGGCCCCGGTTAAGGTCAACAACACCTTGTTGATCGCTTCGGGCAGCCACGGGAAATTCCTGTCGCGTTTGGACCTCAAGGTCTCGGGCAAGAAAGTCACCGATTTCAACTATCGCCTGATCCCCGTGTTCTCCGACGTGATCGAACCGGACAAGGAAATGACGGCGCTGGTCGAGAAAATCCGCGCCCCGCACCAGGCCGAGATCAGCCGCGTGCTGGGACATACGGAAGACCTGTTGTATCGCCGCGGCAATTTCAACGGCACCTTCGACGATGTGATCTGTCAGGCGCTGTTGAAGGAACGCGACGCGGAAATCGCCATGTCGCCGGGCTTCCGCTGGGGGGCTTCGCTGCTGCCGGGTCAGGCGATCACCGTGGACGACGTCCATCATCACACCTCGATCACCTATCCCAACGTCTACCGCACGGAGATGACGGGCGAGTTCCTCAAGGTGATCTTGGAAGATGTGGCCGATAACCTGTTCAACACCGACCCCTATTATCAGCAGGGCGGTGACATGGTTCGCGTCGGCGGGATGGCCTATACCATCGATATCAACAAGAAGATCGGCAGCCGTATCTCCAACATGACCTCAATGAAGACCGGCAAACCCATCGACCCGTCGAAGAAATACGTGGTCGCCGGTTGGGCTTCCGTCAACGAGGGCACGGAAGGGCCGCCCGCCTATGATCTGGTCGCGCAGTACATCGCGCGCGAAAAGACCATCCGCGTTCCCCGCAACGAAACGGTCAAGGTCATCGGGGCCTAAGGCCCCGGTGGATCGTTTTCGACCGGCAAAAGACTGAACGACGACCATGGACGTTTCTTACGGTGGTGCCTTCCTGGCGGGATTGCTGAGCTTCCTGTCTCCTTGCGTGCTGCCGTTGGTGCCGCCGTATCTGTGTTTCCTGGCCGGGACGACGTTTCAGGCCCTGGACAACCAAAGCGGCGAGCAGGACCGCGCGGCCCTGGCCCGCGTCCGCCGGACGGCCTTGGCTTTCGTCCTTGGGTTTTCGACGGTGTTCGTCGGCATGGGGGCCACGGCCTCGGTCGTCGGCGAGTTGATCGCCGAGTATCATTCGGTCCTGTCCAAGGTCGCGGGCGCGATCATCATCATCTTGGGCCTGCAATTCCTGGGCGCATTTCGGATCGGATTCCTGCAACGGGACGCGCGGTTCGAAGGGCCCAAGAACCCGGTCGGCGTGATCGGCGCTTATCTGGTCGGTCTGGCGTTCGCTTTCGGCTGGACGCCCTGCGTCGGGCCGGTGCTGGCGGCCATCCTGATGATGGCGGCGTCCGGCGACGGGCCGTGGGATGGGGCCGGCATGCTCGGCGTTTATTCGGCTGGGATCGGATTGCCGTTCCTGGCGGCGGCCTTCGCCGTCGGCCCGTTCCTGGGCTTCATGAAGAAGTTCCGCCGCCATATGGGTGTGGTGGAAAAGGTAATGGGCCTGTTCCTGGTCATTACCGGGGTGTTGTTCCTGACCGGCAGCGTGTCGGAAATTTCCAACTGGCTGCTCAACACCTTCCCCAGCCTGGGCAAGATCGGCTGAGCCGTCTCGTTATCCCAATTTGAAATACAAGATCCTGTCGAACGACATCAGCTCGCGCAGGATATTGACCACGCCCAGCGGGTCCTTGCGCTCGACCGCACGCGGCATGGTCGAGATAGAGGCATCGGCGCCGTCATAGATTCGTTGGAAATCGGCGGCGGATTTGCGGGCGTCGGGTGCGATCTCGCGGCAATGACGCAGGATGTCGCGGTACTTCATGGATTCGCGCATCACCTTGTCGGCGGTGCCGCCGACCGAGAAATCAGGACGGTCGTGCCGCCACTTGAACAGAACTGCCATCTGACGGTTCAGATCGGTGACGCATTCGCCATAGCCCTTGCGTCCGGCCCGGTCGCGCAGGCCGTAAATCAGGTCGCGCACGGGGGCCAACTCGGTGCGGGCTTCCTTGGCTTTTTCTTCGTCCAACAGGTCCGCGCCGCGGGCGATATGGGCAGCGATGGCCTTTAGGTCGCTTTCGAACTGTTTGTCCTTGTCATAAGGCGCGGGTGGGGCGGCGGCGTATTTGGCGACGATATTGTCCCAGGCATCCTGGGATTGGCGCAGCTCGATCCCGGCCAGGGCCGGATTTCCGGTGCGGGCATAGAACAGGGCGGCGCGGTAACCGCTTTGGGCGTCTTCGACCAAGGCGTCGAACGTCCCGGCATCGGCCCCGGCGGGACGCGCCAACAGAACGATCAACAGGGCCAGAACGCCTGTTTTAAAATAATGTCTTGCAGCCATGGTCTCGATATCCTCCCTTAAGCGTCTTGCCAGAACCTAGCGCATGCGGTCAATATACATTCAACGAAACGAATGTTTGGGCCTACCGAACATCGAAGTGAAGGAAACCCAAGACGTGATTACCCGGCGATATTTCAATGGCCTGACGGCGGCCGTCTGTGGCTTGGCCTCCCTGGCGTTTGTGTCGTTTGGTGGGACAAGCCAAGCCCGCGCCGCGACCATTGGCGCGGACGGTCTGATGACCGAACCGTGGTTCGTCAACTCGTTCCTGATCCTGAAAGAGGATTTGGAGGAAGCGGCCGCCGCTGGCAAGCGTCTTGCCGTTATTTTCTCGCTCGAAGGCTGCCCGTATTGCCGGGAGATGCATGAAGTCAATTTCGCCCGCCAGGATATTTCCGACTTTGTCCGCACCAATTTCAATGTGGTGCAGCTGAACATCATCGGTTCGCGCACGGTGACGGATTTCGACGGCGAAGAGATGACCGAAAAGAAACTGGCCGAGAAATGGGGCGTGCGATTCACGCCCACCACCATTTTCTTTCCGACGCCGGATAACCTGCCCGACGGGGTGTCGGGAAAGAAAGCCGAGATCGCCCGCATGCCCGGCTATATGAAGCCGTTTCACTTCATGACGATGTATCAGTTCGTCCATGAAAAGGCCTATCTGAACGGCAAGTTCGGGCCGTATGTGCGGGAAAAGATCAAGGCGCTGAAAAGCACTGGAAAATCGCCCGAAAATTGGTGATTTCAGGGTCTTTTTTCGGCCTCCTGCCCTGGACAACATATTCGTAAAATATATAATGATGCCGCTTAATTGATATGGTGACGCCGCCTGTTCTGGCGGGGCGCCCCATTCCTGTTGGAGCGTGCATAAATGAAAAAGGCAAAGTCGCCGGTAACGCCGGGGAACATCCAAACCAAACAATCAATCGGCTCTTCCGAGCCGGTCGTTAATTCAAGCCGTCGTCGGGCCTTGTTGGCCGGGCTGGGGGCTGCGGGCGGGGCTGCCGCCGCGGGGCTGATCGCGCCTGCGCGGGCCATGGCCGACCCGGCGAACCTGCCGCCGAACGTGGCCGATTGGTCGCGGGTATTGGGGCCGGGCGTCGATGCCTATCCCTATGGCATGCCGTCGAAGTTCGAAAAGACGGTCGTTCGCCGCAACGTCGAATGGCTGACGGCGACGCCGGAAAGCTCCATCAACTTCACCCCGCTATACGCGTTGGATGGGATCGTCACGCCGAACGGCCTGTGCTTCGAGCGGCACCACGGTGGGGCTGCGGAAGTCATTCCCGAAGATTATCGCCTGATGATCAACGGTCTGGTGGATCGTCCGCTGATCTTCACGCTCGATGATCTGAAGCGATTCCCGCCGGTCAGCCGCTTCCACTTCCTGGAGTGTGCGGCCAACGGCGGCATGGAATGGCGCGGCGCGCAGCTCAACGGCGTGCAGTTCACCCATGGCATGATCCATTGCGTCCAATACACGGGCGTATCGCTGCGGACCTTGCTGGAAGAAGCGGGCGTCAAGCCGAAGGCCAAATGGCTTTTGGTCGAAGGCGGCGATTCGGCGGGCATGAACCGCACCCTGCCGCTGGATAAGGCGCTGGACGACTGCATGATCGCCTATTCCATGAACGGTGAACGCCTGCGCACCGAACAGGGCTATCCGGCCCGTTTGGTCGTGCCTGGGTTCGAAGGCAACATGTGGGTCAAATGGATCCGCCGTATCGAGGTGGGCGACGGCGCTTATATGGCGCGTGAGGAAACCTCGAAATACACCGACCTGATGCCCGATGGGCGGTCCCGGCGCTTTACCTGGGAAATGGACTGTAAGTCCGTGATCACCAGCCCGTGCCCCGAACTTCCGTGCCGTAAGAAAGGCCCGCAGGTGATCAAGGGCCTGGCGTGGTCCGGCCGGGGCAAGATCGCCCGCGTCGACGTCACTGTCGACGGCGGCCGTAACTGGCATCAGGCGCGCCTGGAAGACCCGATCATGTCGAAATGCCTGACCCGGTTCTATCTGGACGGCTGGGAATGGAACGGCGATACGGCCTATCTGCAAAGCCGCGCCATCGACGAAACCGGATACGTGCAGCCGGAAATGGCGGCCTTGCAGGCCGTGCGCGGCGTCAATTCGGTCTATCACAACAACGCCATCCAAACCTGGCGAATCAATCCGACCGGGGAGGTGGAAAATGTCCGTTTGGCGTAATCAGATGCGAACTGTGGTTCTGGCCGCCGGTGCTGCGGCATTCATCTCTATGGCTGTGTCGCCGGCATCCGCGGCGGACCGTAAGTACCCGGCTTTGGGCGCGGCTGCGACGCCGGAACAGATCCAGGCATGGGACATCGACGTTCGGCCCGACGGCCTGGGTGCGCCCGCCGGTTCGGGGACGGCGCCCAAAGGGGAAGCCGTCTATATCGAGAAGTGCGCCATGTGCCATGGCGATTTCGGTGAAGCCCGTGGGCGCTATCCGGTGTTGGTCGGCGGCCATGGCACGTTGAAGGACCAACGGCCGGAAAAGACCATCGGCAGCTATTGGCCCTATGCCTCGACGATCTTCGACTACATCAAGCGGGCGATGCCGTTCGGTGATGCCCAGTCCCTGACCAACGACGAAGTCTATGCCATCACTGCGTTCCTGTTGAACATGAACGACGTGATCGACAGCGATTTCGTGCTCGACGCGTCGAACATCGGCAAGATCGAAATGCCCAACGCGGCCAACTTCATTGACGACCCGCGCCCCGATGCGCAGGCGGTCAAGGTGGCGGATCTGTGCATGAAGGACTGCAAGCCCGAGATCAAGGTCCTGGGCCGGGCCGTCATCATCGACGTCACGCCGGACAAGGGCGGGGCCGCGGCCAAGGCGGCGGCCAAGGAAGCTGCTGCCGAGCCGGCCGCTGCCGAAACGAAAGCCGAAGCCGCCCCGGCGGCTCAGGTTGCCGCCGCACCGGCGGGCGATGCCGATGCCGGTAAGAAGGTCTTCAACAAGTGCAAGGCCTGCCACGTCCTCGACAGCGCCAAGAACAAGATCGGCCCGTCGTTGCAGGGCGTGTTCGGCCGCACGGTCGGAACCGCGGACGGCTTCAAGTATTCGAAGGCGTTCATGGCGGCGAAGGACAAGGGGATGAAATGGACGGACGAAAACGTCGCCGCCCTGGTCGCCAGTCCGAAGGACTTCGTCAAAGAGCATATCGGCGACGACAAAGGTCGGACCCGAATGAGCTTTGCCGGTTTGCGGAAGCAGAAAGAAATCGACGACCTGTTGGCCTACATGAAGCAGGCAGGCGGTCAGTAGCCTGAAAGACCACGCGTTCCCGGGCGGCTGCGGCCGCTCGGGAGCCGGTCATTCCCCCAAATTATCAAGCAGCGGAGCGCGCGGCGGCCTTGATCTGGCGGCGGCGTTCGATGGCCTCTTCCGAACAGAACAGGCCGTACATCAGTTCTAGCGTCTTTCCAGCCTCATTGCTGGCCAGGCTGTAAAAGATGGTTTTGCCGTCGCGGCGCGTCGTCACCAGATCATCGGCGCGAAGGCGCGCCAACTGCTGAGACAGCGTCGGCTGACGCAGCTCCAGAGCCTGTTCCAACTCGGTCACGGATTTTTCACCGTCACCCAACATGCACAGAATGAGTAGGCGGTTTTCGTTCGCCAGCGCTTTAAGAAATTGCGCGGCCTCACGGGCGCCTTCTAGGACATCTTCTTCTTTCATCAGACTTTACAGTCTCCAGGTTGCCGTATCGGATCGGCGTCGGTGTGCCCTGGACGTTGTTACGCGGGCAGAAATTCCCTGCGTTGGGTCATCAATCAGAGAACGATGATCCGACAGGCTGCATTTTGCAAGCATACCTTATGCGACAGGTTCGTCGATCGGCAACGTCCAGACGGTTTAAACAATATACCGTCATTTGCATTCGTAAATATGTCTTACGCTGAAAATTTGGGAAAGACTTAAAAAGTACACAACTGAATTTCAGTTTAAGTTATTTGAATATAAACGGCAACGAGGCTGATGCCATTCGCCTAAAAGCCAAGCGTTTAGGCCGGTTGCGCAGCGCAAAGCGAGCGTTTTGCAGCGGGGGCGGCAGAAAATGCCCATTGCGCGCCGTCTCATTCCGGGCAGTAATTGCGCAGAGGAGGCCGGAATGGTTGAGCAAATTCCTTCGCAAAATTCAGCGCTGCTGTTGATGAACGCGGTGGCGGATACGTCACGTGCGAGTTCCAATAGATCCTCTTCGCTCATTGATTTATTGGCGAAAGAAGACCCGGAAAAAGCCAGCGCGCTGAAGAAGAAGATGGAAGAGGCGGATAGCCTGATCCAGCAACTCAAGTCGCGCAAAGTCGATTTCAATGAGCAACGCAAGGCGGCGGCTCAGCAGAAAATTCAGCGAATCAAGGCGCAGTTGGAATCCCTGCGCTTGCTGGCTTCGGTCAATCCCGAGGCCGCTGCACGGCGGGCCGCGCAGCTTAGTCGCGAATTGGCGGCAGCGGTAAAGGAGTATGCCGCGGCTGGCGGAGGCGCTGCCGGGGCCGTCGGGTCAATGGTCAGCGCGGGACAACCCGCGGCCAATACTGGTGCTGAAGCGCCGAATGCCCAGACCACCGGAGCAGATGCGGCGGCCCCGGTTGCGGCGGCGGCAGCCGGAATCGACGCTGGTGCTGCCGGCAGTGATGACGCCGGCAAACCTGTCGGCGCGGAATCAGATAAGCAATCGCCTGTGGGCGCGGCAGTCGAGGACGCGGTCGAGGGGGAGGATGACGACGCCAGCGACATCTTCAATGACGACGGCGGGCAGACGGTTCGCGAACGGGTGTTGGAATTGTCCGCGTCGATGGGGCAGCGCTTCGCCGAAACCAGGGGCAAGCAAGAGTTCATGAGCCTGGTACGTGATGTGAAGAATCAGCTGAAAGCGATCCTTGAAACAGCGAAACGGCAGTTGGAACGCGAGGACAACGATGCGGCGGATAAAGATATCAGCAGCGCCGAGAAAGCCCTGCAGGACGTTGACGGCGCCCTCAACCAAATGATCCCCACGATTACGGCGGGCGCGTTGGCCGGGGTGAATATCCTGGCATAGACGGTCGCACGCGTCTCCACCCCGCCAACGGCGCGGGCTTATGTACGTCGTGATTTTCTAGATGAAGAATGGTGCCGCCGGAGTGAATTGAACACTCGACCTCTCCCTTACCAAGGG
>DJHY01000027.1:9864-15891 GCA_002433335.1 Rhodospirillaceae bacterium UBA6608
AGTGCTCTACCCCTGAGCTACGGCGGCATCCGGGGGGTGAAGAGGGGCGGACAATAGTATAGTGTTTGTCGGATGACAAGCACTCCGTGCTGATGTTTTTCGTATACTTCTCATAGCCCTTCCAAGCCCGCTAAAGACGCAGAAAACGGGGTCTAATGGCCCTTCTTCTGGGGGGGCAATGGCCCTTTCAGGCCTTTTCGCCACCGACTAACGATAGCTATCGAAGCGTTGAAACACTGGTCAGGAGGCGGGGATGGAGTCGAAAGTCAGCGGTATGTTCGAAGAAGGGCTGGACCCCCTTATCCAGTCGACGATGTTGGCGCCTGTTTTGGCGCGTGAATTCACGCATGTGCTTCCCTTGATTACGCAGATCAACAAAGCGCACGTCTTGATGCTCGCGGATCGCGGCATCTTGTCCGATGCTGTTGCAAGGTCGCTGGCACAGGCGATTCTGGCGCTTGAGGCTGATGGCGAAGGCGCTTTTACGTTGGATCCAGCGTTGGAGGATCCTTACTTCAATTACGAAGCGGAGTTGGTCGCGCGTACCAGTACGGATGTCGGCGGCCGGGTTCATACGGCGCGTAGCCGCAACGATCTGTACGCGACTATGGACCGTTTGCGCGCGCGGACCATTGCGGACCGCTTTTCCCTTGCGGTGATCGATTTGCGATCCGGGCTGATCGCCAAGGCGAAGGAGCACCGCGACGTCCTCGCGCCCGGCTATACGCACATGCAACCGGCGCAACCGGTAACCTACGGCTATTTCCTGGCTGGCTTCGCTCAGGCGTTGGAACGAGATTTCGCAAGGCTTGTCCAATGCCGCGATCGGATCAACGTGTCGCCCTTGGGCGCCGGGGCCCTGGCCGGAACCTCCTTCCCCATAGATAGAGAGGCGACGGCGCGATGGCTTGGCTTCGATTCTGTGGGTGGTCACGCCCAGGATTGCATTGCATCCCGAGATTTCCTGGCCGAACTGCTGTCTGTTGCCGCGATGGCGGCGACGACTTGGGGGCGTTTGGCGCAAGATCTCTTCGTCATGACGACCTACGAGTTCGGAACCCTGGAACTGCCTGACAGTGTTGCCCAAACGTCCAGCATGATGCCGCAAAAGAAGAATATGTCTGCATTGGAGATTCTAAGAGCAAGCTCGGCCCAGGTTCTTGGGGCGCATGTGACGGCGATGACTGGTCTCAAATCGGCTCATTACTCGTTCGGCTTTGATTCTTGCTGCGATGCCTTCCGCTGGGCCTGGGACGCATTGGAAGGGGCCATCCGCGGCGCAACCGTGGCCCAGGTTGTCGTCAGCAAGGCACAGCCGCGTGCGAAACGCATGGCGGAACTCGTTCGGGCCAATTTTTCGACAGCGACAGATTTGGCTGACCTATTGGTGCGGGACGCGGGATATTCGTTCCGCGAGGCCCATCACTTGGTCGGCGCGGTTGTCCGCGCGGCGATGAAGCAGGGTTTGGCTGCAGATCTGATAACGTCCTCATTCATTGCCGAAATCGCCGAACGGACTTTTGGGTGGCAGGTCGATCTGGACCCTGATGCCGTGGATCGGACAACCGATCCGGCCCGTGCCGTCCAGGCCCGGCAGGACACAGGCGGGCCATCAAGGCATGACCTGGACAATTTGTTCGACAGTCTAGACCGTGCGTTGGATCGTGATCGCAAAATACTGCAAACGGCGATTACGGCCCAGGAGGGCGCGTCGGAGCGGCTTGATGCGGCCTTTGTCGCATTGGCTGGCAAGCATTGATCCGGGCGGTATTGACTAAGCCTTGACGCTTTTGCCGTCTGGAGGACAATCTGCGCCGTTGCTATGCGAATCGGAGCTACGATGACCACATCGGAATCCCCGCCCAAGGACGGCGCGAAACGCCCGGGCCAAAGCTCTGCCGGGGCCAAGGCGGCGGCAGATCGGGCGGAGCGTCAGGCCCAGCAATTGCGCGCCAATCTGGCTAAGCGCAAGCAACAGCAACGAAAACGCGATTCCGGCGAAACCGGTGGCGATGTCGGCTGAGGCCGAATTTTATCGTCGATTACCCTCAGCCCCGAACAATCCCCATTCCCGCCATGACACGGCCCCATTCCATCTGTTAATCAACAGGCATGGACAGCATTCGAATCCGGGGCGGCCGTCCCCTTAACGGCACCATCGCGATCGGCGGGGCGAAGAACGCGGCCCTGCCGCTTATGGCTGCGTCGCTTTTGACCGAAGACCCGTTGGAGCTTTCCAACATGCCGGCCCTGGCCGATCTGGCCACCATGGGCAGCTTGCTGGGCGAGTTGGGGGTCGAATTGACGCGCACGGGCGGCAACGGTACCGGCAACGAGCCGACGGTGACGCTTCAGGCGCGCAAGATTACCGCGACGGAAGCGCCCTATGACTTGGTCCGAAAGATGCGCGCCTCCGTCGTCGTCATGGGGCCGCTGCTGGCGCGGGCCGGTAAGGCGCGGGTCTCGCTGCCGGGCGGTTGCGCCATCGGGACCCGGCCCGTGGATCTGCATCTGAAGGCGCTGGAGGCCCTGGGGGCCGAGATCGAGCTTAAGGAAGGCTATATCCAGGCCAGCGCGCCCAACGGCCTGAGTGGCGGGCATGTGCTGTTCCCCAAGGTCACCGTCGGTGGGACCGAGAACGCCCTGATGGCGGCAGTCCTGGCCAAGGGCGATTCGGTTATCGCCAATGCCGCCCGTGAGCCCGAGATTACCGACCTTGCCAATTGCCTGACCGAAATGGGCGCCAAGATTTCCGGCGTTGGCACGGACACCCTGAAAGTTACGGGCGTCGACCAGTTGTCGGGTGCGCGCCATCGGGTTCTGCCGGACCGGATCGAAACCGGCACCTATGCAGCCGCCGCCGCGATCACCGGGGGCGAATTGACCCTGACCAATACCCGCGCCGACCTGATCGAAAGCGTGATCGACCTGTTGGAGCGCGCGGGCGTCGAGGTGACGGAAACTTCCGAAGGCCTGAAGGTCAACCGCGCCAATTGCGAGCTACGCGGCGTCGACAGCATGACCGAGCCCTATCCCGGTTTCCCGACCGACATGCAGGCCCAGATCATGGCGATGATGACCGTTGCCTCGGGGGCCGCGATGATCACAGAAACCATTTTCGAAAACCGTTTCATGCATGTTCCGGAACTGTGCCGCATGGGGGCAGACATCAACGTCCATGGCTCGTCGGCCATCGTGCGCGGGGTCAAGAAGCTGTCCGGCGCGCCGGTCATGGCGACGGACCTTCGGGCTTCGGTCAGCCTTGTCCTGGCCGGATTGGCGGCGGAAGGGGAGACCCGGGTCAACCGGGTCTATCACCTGGATCGCGGGTACGAGCGGCTGGAAGAAAAGCTGGCGGCCTGTGGCGCCGACATCGCCCGCGTCCCGGGTGACTGAGCCGCCTCAGGCTTGCGGTTGGCGTCTCGGTTCGCCAATCGGTCGTGGGCATCTTTCCAATAGCGCATACGCCGGGTGATCTGTATCGCCCAGACACAGGCCGCGACCGTGACGCTCAATGCCACGGCCAGGATCAGTTCGTCCAGTTGAACAGCTTCATAACCGCGCGTCGCTTCGTGGAGGCCTTCGAAGGCATCCAGCATGGCCAAGGCAAAAAATACCACCGCACTGCCGATAAAGGCGGTGGCGACGGGTAGCCATAAATTTTCGCGCGGTTCGAACACGACAACGCCCCTTACTCTTCTCCCACACGATAATTCTGTCATAACAGCTCGCAAAAAGCGCGAGAAACCTTGATTGGGGTAGGGCTTTTTCTCCGGTCTTGAGAGCGATAATTTGTTCCGGAATTTAGAGGATGGATATTGCCGGTGGGTGACGACGTTTCATATCTGCGGGCGGGGGATCATCGCCTGGAATGCGCATGGTACGGCGAACCCGCGCCGGAAATACCGCCGGGGCGCCCGGTTCTCGTCTTCCTTCACGAGGGCTTGGGCTGTATCGAGATGTGGCGGGGTGTTCCGGACGAATTGTCCCGGCTGACGGGCCTTCCGGCTTTTGCTTATTCGCGCACTGGATATGGCCGATCCGACGGTTGCCCCTGGCCCCGGCCGCTCGATTACCATGCGACCGAAGCATTCGACGTTCTGCCATCGGTGCTGGACGCCGCAGGGATCGCACAGGCGGTGTTGATCGGACATTCCGATGGGGGAACCATCGCCCTGCAGGCCGCAGGGCGCGACCCCCGGATCGTCGGCGTGGTCACCATGGCGGCTCATGTGTTCAATGAAGACGTCACGATCCAGGGGATCCGCGAGGCGCGCAGGGCATGGGAAAGCACGGACCTGCGGGCGAAGCTGCAGCGTTATCACGGCGGCAACGTCGATGCCGCCTTTCACGGGTGGAACGATACCTGGCTGACCGAGGCGTTCCGCGACTGGAACGTCGAGGCCGATCTGGCCCCGGTGACCTGTCCCGTCCTCGTGGTTCAAGGCGCGGACGATCAATATGGGACCGAGGCTCAGGTCCAGGCGATCGCCGTCGGCGTTTCCGGGCCAGCTCGCGCGTTGATCCTGCCGGATTGCGGCCATGGCCCCCATTTGGAAGCCCCGCAGGTCCTATTCCCCGAGATCGCGGCTTTCGTCGCGAATTTGTCGGCGGAAAGCTGAATTTCTTTGGGTAAGAAGGGCAGGATTTCCGCGCCTGTTCACTGGTAAGATGGCGCGAAACACTCTATGTATGCGGCCCGACCCGATAAATTCGATTCGATGTATTTGAAACCGGCCCGATGAGTATGGCGATGAATGTGAACGAGAAACTGGTATTGGCGCTGCCCAAGGGGCGAATCCTCAAGGAAGTGATGCCGCTCGTCCGCCATGCGGGGATCGAACCTGAAGCGGCCTTTGACGACCCGAACAGCCGTCAACTTCGTTTCACCACGAACGTGCCGGAATTGGACATCATCCGGGTGCGGTCATTCGACGTCGCCACCTTCGTTGCCTTTGGCGCGGCCCATCTGGGTGTGGCCGGGAACGATGTGCTGATGGAATTCGATTACTCGGAAATTTATGCGCCGGTGGATCTGGGCATCGGGCATTGCCGCTTGGCCGTTGCCGAACCGGCGGAACTGAGCAAAAGCGACGACCCGGGCCAATGGTCGTCGATCCGCGTCGCCACCAAATATCCCGGTCTGACCCGCCGCCATTTCCAACGGCGCGGCGTCCACGCCGAATGCATCAAGTTGAACGGCGCCATGGAACTGGCCCCGACGCTGGGCCTGTGCCGCCGCATCGTCGATCTGGTCTCGACGGGTGCCACGCTGAAGGCCAATGGTCTGGTCGAGATCGAAACCATTGCCGAAATCACCTCGCGCCTTGCGGTTAACCGCGCCGCCTGGAAGACCCGTCCCCGTGAAATCGGGAATTGGGTCAATAAGTTCAAGGAGGCGACCGATGCCCTTGCGGCTTGATTCCCGCGACGCGGGTTTCGAGGACGCGTTCAAGGCCTTTTTGGGCGCCAAGCGCGAGACCGAAGCCGACGTCAATGACGTCGTCGCCGCGATCCTGGCCGATGTGCGGGCCCGGGGCGATGCCGCGGTTCTGGAATATACGGCCAAGTTCGACCGGTTCGAACTGACCCGCGAGACCATGGCGATCACGGCGGCCGATGTCGCCGCCGCCCGTGACAAATGCGCGCCGGAAACCCTTGCGGCCCTGGAAACGGCGGCGCAGCGTATCCGTGCCTTCCACGAAAAGCAGTTGCCGGAAGACCTGGATTTCACCGATGCCGCGGGCCTGCGCCTGGGCTATCGCTGGCAGGCGGTCGAGGCCGCGGGGCTGTACGTCCCGGGCGGCACGGCGGCTTATCCGTCGTCGGTTCTGATGAACGCAATGCCGGCCAAGGTTGCGGGCGTGGACCGTTTGGTCATGGTTGTGCCGACGCCGGACGGCGTGGTTAATCCGCTGGTTCTGGCCGCTGCCGGGATCGCCGGGGTCGATGAGATTTACCGCATCGGCGGCGCGCAGGCCGTCGGCGCCCTGGCCTATGGCACAGAGACGATCCGCCCGGTGGACA
>DJHY01000215.1:0-4390 GCA_002433335.1 Rhodospirillaceae bacterium UBA6608
GTTCTCCGAAGGCGGCGGGTTCCGGTTTCCGGGCCCGCCGTTTTCCGTTGCGGCGCGCGCGCCTGTGGAAATCTAATTACCTATTGCGAAAGTAAGGATGTTCATCGCCTGCCGATCATTTCTATAATGCCCGGCAAAAGAGTGGACAGGGACGGACATGGCAGAGTCAGCCACGCAGGGGGAGCAGAACGCGCGCAAGTTTTCGGACCGCGATCGCTTCGTCGCGTTTTCCTTTTGTTGGGCCGAGGCCATTATCGAATTGGCCGAAGACCGCACCATTACCTTTGCCGGCGGCATTTTGCCGATCCTGACGGGCAAGGACACGCGCGCGCTGAAGGGGATGAATGTCCTCGACATCATCGCCGACGAAGATCGTTCCCTCGCCGAACAAATGTTGGATGCGATCGCCCGCACCGGTCGGTTCGATAATATCCACCTGCGGTTCAAGGGCGCTAACGGCAACTCGCAGCCGCTGGTTTCTTCCGGTTATCGCAACCCGGAATTGGAAAACCGGTACTTCCTGGCATTCCATATTGCGGGTGGTCTGACGACCGACAAATCCCTGAAAAAGACCGGTAAGGAAGGCCTGTACGACGCCGACAGCTTCGGCAAGCTGGCATCGAAGATGCTGGCGGATGGCGTCGATGGCGCCGACAAGATGACCCTGGTCGAATTGGACGGCCTGGCCGAAGCCCAAAAGGACATGGACGAGGTCCAGCGGGAAAACCTGATGGGGGCGGTCGGCTCGGTCTTGAAGATGTCGTCGATCAACGGCGACGCGGCGGCCAAGCTGGCCGAAGGCAAATACGGTGTGGTTCATGGCTCGGCGCTGGACGTCGATGCCATGAAGGAGCGGATTTCCTCGCTGATTTCCAACATCGCCCCCGAGGCCGAGGGTATTTCCGTCGGCTCCGCGACCATCGAGACCGATGGCGAAGGGTTGTCGGAAGAAGCCCTGACCAAGGGCGTGATCCACGCCATGAGCGAATTTTCCAAAGCCAAGGGCGGGGTGTCGCTGGAGGCCCTGTCCGGCAACATGGATGACCTGGTCAAGGACGCCATGGAAACGGCGGAAACCTTCAATCGGGTCGTCAAGCAGTCCGATTTCCGCATGGCGATGCACCCGATCATCGGGATCGAAGACGGCGTCATTCACCATTACGAGGCGCTCGCCCGGTTCCAGGGCAAGCACGGCGAAAGCCCGTACAAATACATCACCTTCGCCGAGGAAACGGGCCTGATCGGCGCGTTCGACTTGTCCGTCGTCGATAAGGTCATCGTCTGGATCGACGAGAACAAGGACAGCCCGATGTTTGCCTCGGTTGCGGTCAATATCTCGGGTAACTCGATCATCGACAGCCGCTACGTCAAAGGGTTGGAAGAACGCCTAGACGCCAATCCCTGGCTACAGGGCAAATTGATCTTCGAGCTGACCGAATCCTCGCGGGTCGAAGACTTGGAAAGCGCCAACGCCTTCATCCAGCGCCTGCGTGGGCGCGGCTATCCTGTCTGCCTGGACGATTTCGGGGCGGGGGCGGCCAGCTTCCAATACCTCAGCGCCATCGACGTCGACGTGGTCAAGATCGACGGGCCGGTGGTCAAGAATGCCGAAGCGATCGAGCGTGGGCGCGCGTTTCTGACGGCCCTGGCCTCGTTCTGTCGGGAACTGGGGGTCGAGACCATCGCCGAAATGGTCGATACGCCGGAAACCGTTTCGTTCTGCCATGGCTGCGGCATCGATTTCGTGCAAGGCTTCCTGTTCGGCCCGCCCAAGTTCGATCTGGACGAGTTCAAGGACTTCCGCGAAAAACTGGCGGCCTCGAGCGCGCCGGGCGCCAACGCCACCGGACCGCTGACATCGTCGCATGCGACGTCGAATGCACCGGCCACTGCCGAAGCGCCGTCAGAGCCGGCTTCGGCGGCGTCGTAAGGTCTCATCTTCCTTATTTATTCCTGGTTTTCGGCGGTTCCCTGCGGTTTGCACCGGGGGAATGCCGACTGCGGCAATCGCGATAAAGAACCATTTTCACCGTCGCCAAAGCCGAAAAAGCTGTGCTAGAAGACGCACATGCACAATTATTTGGATTTCGAGAAGCCCATCGCCGAACTGGAGGGCAAGATCGAGGAGCTCCGGCATCTCTCCTCCGACGGAGAGATGAACATCGCCGATGAGGTCGGCAAGCTCCAGACCAAGGTCGATAAGCTTCTGGTTTCGACCTATGAAAAGCTGACGCCGTGGCAGAAGACGCAGGTGGCGCGCCATCACGACCGCCCGCATGCCATGGATTACATCAATGCCTTGATCGACGACTTCACCCCGCTGGCCGGTGACCGTCAGTTCGCCGAAGACCCGGCCGTGGTCGGCGGCATGGGACGGTTCCGGGGCCAATCGGTGGTCGTTATCGGCAATGAAAAGGGCTCCGACACGGTCGCCCGCGTGCGCCATAACTTCGGCATGGCCAAGCCCGAAGGCTACCGCAAGGCACAGCGCCTGATGCAGCTGGCGGATCGGTTCAATCTGCCGGTCATCACGCTGGTCGATACGCCCGGCGCCTATCCGGGGATCGAGGCCGAGGCCCGGGGACAGGCGGAAGCCATCGCCCGGTCCATCGAAACCTGTTTCGGGATCAAGGTCCCGTTCGTTTCCGTGATCATCGGCGAGGGCGGGTCCGGAGGGGCCATTGCGCTGGCCGCGGCCAACGTCGTGCTGATGCTCGAACATTCCGTCTATTCGGTGATCTCCCCGGAAGGCTGCGCCTCGATCCTGTGGCGCGACGGCGATATGGCGGCCCAGGCCGCGGGTGCGCTGAAGTTGACGGCCCAGGATCTGGAAGAATTGGGTGTGATCGACGCGGTCATTGCCGAGCCCCTGGGCGGTGCGCATCGCGACCGCACCGACACCATGAAAAGCGTCGGCCAGGAAATCGATAAGCAACTAGCGCAGTTAGCGCCCTTGTCGGGTGATGCGCTCAAAGCCGCGCGCCGGGAGAAGTTCCTGAAAATGGGAGCGAACGGCTTAGCCTGACGCTTACGCAATCGAATGCGAACAACGGCCATCCCAGGCAGGGATGGCCGTTGTTTTATGTTCGGATAGGAATGATCAGATACCCGGCGTGCGCGATCAGGCGACTTGGCCGTGGCAGTGTTTGAACTTCTTGCCGGATCCGCAGGGGCAGGGCGCGTTGCGCGGTACTTTGCCCCAGGTCGCCTGGTCGTTCGGATCGACCTCGGTCGCGGCCTGGCGATTGACCACGGTCATGGTCGCGTTGCCGCCCTCGTCGCCACCTTCGCCGCCATAGTATTCCGGGCTGTCGTGATGGGCTTCGCCTTCGGCGCCGCCGTGCTGCGCCAGGTATTCCTCTTCGGAAAACTCCATGTTCAATTCGACATGGGCCAGCATCAGGGTGGTCCGTTCGCGCAGGGCGATCAGCATGCTTTCGAACAGCCCGAAGGCTTCCTGCTTGTATTCGTTCAGCGGGTCGCGCTGACCATAGGCGCGCAGGCCGATGCCGTGGCGCAGGTGGTCCAGGGTCAGCAGGTGGTCTTTCCACAGCTGATCCAACAATTGCAGCAGCACGGCCTTTTCGACCGAGCGGAAGATCTCCGGCCCGGCATTCGCGGCCTTGGCGGCGATCTGGGCGTCCACGGCATGGATCAGGCGTTCGTGAATTTCGGCTTCGGCGATGCCTTCTTCCTTGGCCCAGTCCTGCACCGGCAGGTCCAGCCCGAAGATACGCATGATCTCTTCGTGCAGGGTGTCCATTTCCCACTGCTCGGCATAAGCCTTCTTGGGCATGCAGAGGGAGACCAGATCGTCGATGACCTGATGGCGCATGTCGGTGACGTCTTCGGAGACGTCTTCCGCTGACATCAGTTCCTTGCGCTGTTCATAGATGACCTTGCGCTGGTCGTTCATGACGTCGTCGAATTTCAGCAGGTTCTTGCGGATTTCGAAGTTCCGCTCTTCGACCTTCTGCTGCGCCTTTTCCAGGGCCTTGTTGACCCAGGGGTGGACGATGGCTTCGCCTTCCTGCAGGCCCAGCTTCTGCAGCATGCCGTCGATCCGTTCGGAGCCGAAGATGCGCATCAGGTCGTCTTCCAGCGACAGGAAGAAGCTGGAGGCGCCGGGGTCGCCCTGACGGCCGGAGCGGCCGCGCAGCTGGTTATCGATGCGGCGGCTTTCGTGGCGTTCGGTGGCGATCACGTACAGGCCCCCGGCCTGAGTCACGATTTCGCGGTTCTTTTCGATCTCGGCCTCGATGGCAGCCAGTTGCTGCGCGTATTCCGGGGTGCCCGGCTCGGCATTGATTTCCTGCTCGGCGCGCATTTCCAGGTTGCCGCCCAATTTGATGTCGGTGCCGCGGCCCGCCATGTTGGTGGCGATGGTCAC
>DJHY01000215.1:4700-5208 GCA_002433335.1 Rhodospirillaceae bacterium UBA6608
CATGTTGGTGGCGATGGTCACGGCGCCCGGCTGTCCGGCCTGGGCGATGATATGGGCTTCCTGTTCGTGATAGCGGGCGTTCAGGACGTTGTGCGGAATCTTCCGCTTCTTGAGCTGCGCCGCCAGGTCTTCGGACTTTTCGATCGACACGGTGCCGACCAGAACCGGCTGCTGCCGCTTGTGGCATTCCTCGATCAGATCGATGATCGCTTCGTATTTCTCGACCCCGGTGCGGAACACGATGTCGTCTTCGTCCTTGCGGATGCAGGGCACGTTGGTCGGGATCTCGATGACTTCCAGGCTGTAGATCTGGGCAAATTCGCCGGCTTCGGTCATCGCCGTACCGGTCATGCCCGCAAGCTTGGGATACAGGCGGAAATAGTTCTGGAACGTAATCGAGGCCAGGGTCTGGTTCTCGTTCTGGATTTCCACGCCTTCCTTGGCTTCCAGCGCTTGATGCAGGCCTTCGGAATAGCGCCGACCCTCCATCATGCGGCCGGTGAATTCA
>DJHY01000295.1:0-7117 GCA_002433335.1 Rhodospirillaceae bacterium UBA6608
GTCCTTGTAGTGCTCGAAGAAGTGGGCGATCTGGTCCAACAGGACCGGGCGGACGTCGCGGTAGTTGTCGACGTTGCCGTAGTACGGATGCAGGTCGTTGACCGGAACGCAGAGGATCTTTTCGTCGATCCCGCTTTCGTCTTCCATGATCAACACGCCGATCGGGCGCGAGCGAATGATAACGCCCGGCTGCACCGGGACCTGACCCAGAACCATGGCGTCGGCGGGGTCGCCGTCGTCGGATAGGGTGTGCGGGATGAACCCGTAATTCGACGGATAGTACATCGCCGTATGAAGGAAACGGTCGACGTACATCGCGCCGGATTCCTTATCCAGTTCGTACTTCACCGGGTTCCCGCCCATGGGGATTTCGATGATGACGTTGACGTCATAGGGGGCGTTTTCGCCCACCGGGATCTTGTCCATGTTCATGGCGCGGCTGTTCCTTGTTTCTTTGTGCCGTTCTGCGACGGGGCGGAATATATGTTGCGGTGCAGCAGATAGCAAATCCTGAGTGGGAAAACCTTGGGGAAATCTGGCCCCGCGGCATGACCGCCGCATGACCCTTTGTGCAGCGCCAAAGACCCCATTGACCGCGGGGCCATCGACCTGCCAATACTGGGGACACACCACTTATCCGATATCTGACCGCCGACGCCCGTTCTGGGCGCCTGCGGCCGCCTCTCGTTCCCTGAAAGGCCGCCGCCATCATGACCGCGCACCAGCCGACCCGACCCGCTTCGCCCGAAGCATCCTTCACCGAACTGTTCACGCCCAAACTCGTCACCGTCCTGCGCGAAGGCTATGGCCTGGCGCAATTGCGGGCCGACGCCGTCGCGGGCCTGACCGTGGCGATCGTCGCCCTGCCGCTGTCGATGGCCATCGCCATCGCCTCGGGCGCGACCCCGGCGCAGGGGCTTTACACCGCCATCGTCGGCGGGTTTTTCGTCTCCGCCCTGGGCGGCAGCCGGTTTCAGATCGGCGGCCCGGCGGGGGCCTTCATCGTGTTGGTCGCCGGGACGGTGCAGCAACACGGGATGGACGGCCTGATCCTGGCGACGGTCATGGCCGGGCTGATCCTGGCCGTGGTCGGGGTGCTGCGACTGGGCACCTACATCAAGTTCATTCCCTATCCGGTGACGGTCGGGTTCACTGCCGGGATCGCGGTGATCATTTTCGCCAGCCAGGTTCGCGACCTGTTGGGCCTGACCTTGACCGAGGCCGAACCCGGCCCCTTGTTGGAAAAGCTGCCGGTGCTGTGGCACGGCCTGGGGTCGTTCAACGGCGCGGCGCTGGCCCTGTCGGTCGGCACGGTCGCGGTCATCTCCGGGGTTTCGCGGTTCCTGCCGCGCTGGCCGGGGATGCTGATCGCCGTGGCCGGGGCGGCGGCGGCGGTCGCGGCCTTCAACCTGCCGGTCGAAACCATCGGCACCCGGTTCGGCGGCATTCCGCAGGACATTCCCCTGCCGACCCTGCCGGACATGACCCTGGCCAAGGTTCAGGCGGTGCTGCCCAACGCCGTCGCCTTCGCCCTGTTGGGCGCGATCGAATCCCTATTATCCGCCGTGGTCGCCGACGGCATGACCGGGCGGCGGCATCGCTCCAACTGCGAGCTGGTGGCGCAGGGGGCGGCCAACGTGGCTTCGGGCCTGTTCGGCGGCATCTGCGTGACCGGGACCATCGCCCGCACCGCGACCAACGTGCGCGCCGGGGCCCATGGGCCGCTGTCGGGCATGATGCATTCCGGGTTTTTGCTGATCTTCATTCTGGTCGCGGCCCCGCTCGCCGCCTATATCCCGCTGGCCAGCCTGGCCGGGGTGCTGGCCGTGGTGTCGTGGAAGATGATCGAAAAGCATGCCTTCGCGACCCTGTTGCGGGCGTCGCGCGGCGATGCGCTGGTTCTGCTGGCGACGCTGGGGCTGACGATCTTCCGCGATCTGACCGAGGCGATCATCGTCGGCTTCGCCTTGGGCTCGGTCCTGTTCATCCATCGCATGTCCAAGACCACGGCGGTGGAAAGCCACCGCCCGTTCGTGGCCGAGGACCATGCCGACAATGAGGACGGCGACCGCCATCCGTACGAGGAAGAAGCCGCCGACCCGGACGTCGTCGTCTACCGCATCGTCGGCGCGTTCTTTTTTGGGGCGGCCGCCTCCATCGGCTCTGTGCTGGAGCGTATCTCCGACACCCATAAGGCGCTGATCATCGATCTGGCGGCGGTGCCGTTCCTGGATTCGACCGCCGCCAACACCATCGAGGGCCTGGCCCATAAGGCGCAGCGCCAGGGCGTGCGCGTGATCCTGACCGGGGTATCGGTCAGCGTACGGCGCGACCTGACCGCCCACGAAATCACTCCGCCCCTGGTCGAATTCGAGCCGACCATCGACAGCGCCCTGGCCAAAGTACGAACGGCGGCGCCGACCAGCGCCGGCACCGCCGCTTAGCAGCTATCGGAAAAGGCTTAGGAGCCGGGCTGGAAGCCGACCGTGTCCTTGTACTTTTCCAACTCGGCCGGATCGAGATAGGCCTCTTCCCATTTCTTGATCTGGTCGAAGCCGGAGAAGGAATGGAAGTCGCCGGCCGGATGGCCCTTGAGGGAATCGAACACTTCGGATTCGACCAGCGGGCCGCGTTCCTTCATGTCGTACATCACGTCGAACAAGGCCTTCATCGTGGCGCGCATGCAAATGCCCGGGAAGATCGTGAGCGCGATGCCCAGCTCGTTCATTTCTTCCTCGTTCAAACGCGGCGACACGCCGGTCTGGTTGTACAGCACCGGGCCTTCGACCTGTTCGCAGACCTTGGCGATTTCCTCGCGGGTGGTCGGGCCTTCGACGAAGGCCACGTCGGCGCCGGCTTCCAGGTAGGCGTTAGCGCGTTCGATCGCGACGTCGATGTTGCCGCCGACCGCACCCCGGGCGTCGGTCCGGGCGATGATCACGAAATCGGGGTCCAGCTCGTCACGGATATCCTTGGCCGCGCGGAACTTGCCGCAGGCTTCGGCCATGGGAATGACCTGACGCCCGGCGACATGGCCGCAGCGCTTGGGAATGATCTGGTCTTCGATATGGATGCCCGCGGTGCCGGTCTGGATGTATTCGCGGACGGCGCGGATCACGTTGATCGCGTTGCCGTAGCCGTTGTCGCAATCGGCGATCAGGGGGATTTTCACCGCGTTGGCGATGTAGCGGGCATTCAGATGCATTTCCGACATCGTCGCCAGGCCCGCGTCGGGCATGCCGAGCAGGGCCAGGGACGTGCCGTAGCCGGTCATGTAGACGGCGGGGAAGCCGACCTGTTCGATGATCTTGGCCGTCATGGCGTTGTAGCAGCCGGGGACGATCAGGGTTTCTTTGGCGTTGATAAGCTGACGCAAGCGTGTGGTGGCGCGCACGATGGGAGTCCTCCAAGGTTGGTTTTTCGTTGCCGGAGGCCGGTTTCCGCCATTGGGCCGGTCTCTTCAGGCCGGGATTTTGGCGGGTTTCCGATCGCGCGTCAGCATATTTTGTATACAAAATATAATTGCCGGGCCCCGGCGGGCGGGCATCGTCAGCGGAAATGGCGGTCTTTGTTCATCAGCCACAACAGAACCAGCAGCGCCGGAAGGGCCGCCAGGGTGGTGCCGACGAAATACGTCTGCCAGCCCAATGCCTGGGCCGCTTCGCCGCCGCCGGCGACGAAGATCTTACGCCCCAGGGCGGCGAAGGCCGACAGCAGGGCGTATTGCGTGGCGCTATAGGCCCGGTCGCACAGCCCCGACAGATAAGCGACGAAGGCCGCCGTGGCCATGGCCGAGGTCAGGTTCTCCAACGCAATGGTCACGGTCAACGCCGGGATCGACGGCCCCTGCCCAGCCAACCAGGCAAAGGCCAGATTGGCCAGGGCCTGCATCAGGCCGCAGGCGAACAAGGCGCGCAGCAACCCGAACCGCGCGACCAGCAATCCGCCCAGGATCGCGCCCGCGATGCTCATCGCGAAGCCCCAGGCCTTGGTCACGACCGCGATCTCGGTCTTGGTGAAGCCGATATCCAGATAGAACGGATTGGCCATCACGCCGAGCAGACCCTCGCCGTATTGGAACAGGGTAATGAAGACCAGCACCATGGCCCAGTTGCGCCGGGTCATGAAATCGCGGAACGGCTCGACCAGGGCCGTGCGGAACAGATCGTCGGCGCGGGCGGGCGGGCGTTTCGGCTCGGGCGCGGACAGGGTCGCGATCAGACCCACCACCATCAACCCGGCCATCGCAGCATAGGCCGCGTGCCAGCCCCATTGATCGGCGATCAGCAACGCCCCCGCGCCCGAGGCCAAAACACCGATGCGGTAGCCATTAACGAAGTTGGCCGTGCCGGGACCTTCCATTTCGCGGTCCAGGCTGTCGATGCGGTAGGCGTCGGCAACGATGTCCTGCGTCGCCGAGGCCGCCGCCAGGACGACCGCCCAAAACGCGGTCAGGGCCAAGTTCTGCGTCGGGTCGGAGAACCCCAGGAACAGGATCGCCAGGGCGACCGTGCCCTGGGCCAACAACAGCCACGACCGGCGCTGCCCCAACCGCTTGGTCAGATACGGGATCGCCATGTGATTGACCACCGGGGCCCAGGCCGGTTTGAACACATAGGCCGACCCGGCCAGGGCGAACCAGCCGATGGCGGCGATGCTCAGGCCCGATTCCTTCAACCAGGCCGACAACGTGGAAAATACCAGGAGATAGGGAAGCCCGCTGGCGAAGCCCAGAAACAGCTGGGTCAGCGCCGGGCCGCGCGCATGCAGGGTAACCGCCCGGACCCAACCGGGCCGATGGGGCCGGGAAATGGCGGGACCGGATTGCGTGGGGTCAGGCAACGGGCTCGAACTTGCCCTGCGCGCCGTCGTAGACCGACAGTTCCGCCGTGGCGATGTCGATGTACCAGCCGTGCAAGCTTAGATCGCCCGACTGCACCCGTTCGCGCACCCAGGGGAAAGTCGTTAGGTTTTCCAAGGAAACCAAAACCGAGTTCTGTTCGCAGGCCCGGGTGCGGGTGGCGTCGTCGGCCCCCGACATGGTCGCCAGCACGCGGCGGTGGGCCGCCGCCAGCATCGACACCCAGCGGGTGACGAAGGTGAATTCGCCGGAATCCGTGTCGGCGTTCATCATCGCCTTGACCCCGCCGCAGTGGGCATGGCCCAGGACGATCACGTGTTTGACGCCCAGGCCCAGCACCGCGAACTCCAACGCCGCCGAGGTGCCGTGGAACTTGCCGTCTTCTTCCAACGGCGGGACCAGGTTGGCGACGTTGCGGATCATGAACAGATCGCCCGGATCGGTCTGGAACAGGGTCGCCGGCTCAACCCGCGAGTCGGAACAGGCGACAACGCAGATCTGCGGACGTTGACCCTGGGTCACGAGCTCCTGGATCAGCGGTTTCGAGTCCTGAAAGGCCCCGGTCCGAAACCGGCGGTAGCCTTCGATCAATTTGTTCACGTTGGCGCTCATGCTCGCCGGTCCTTTAGCGCTTAGGCCGTTTCCGCTTCGCGGCGTTTCTCGGCCTTCTTCCGTTCGTTGGGGTCCAGGATCGCCTTGCGCAGACGGATCGCCTTGGGCGTGACCTCGACCCGTTCGTCATCGCCGATGTAGCTGATGGCCTGTTCCAAGGTCAACCTCCGGGGCGGGGTCAGGCGGATCGAATCGTCCTTGCCCGAAGCCCGCACGTTGGTCAGCTGCTTGGCCTTCAGCGGGTTCACTTCCAGATCGTTGGAACGCGAATTCTCGCCGATGATCATGCCTTCATAAACCGCTTCGCCGGACCCGATGAACATGATGCCGCGTTCTTCCAGGTTGGCCAAGGCATAGGCGACGCTTTGGCCCGGAGCGTTGGAGATCAACACGCCGTTGCGCCGACCCGGGACCGGGCCGCGATGCGGGCCATAGGAATGGAACAGGCGGCTCATCACGCCGGTGCCCCGCGTTTCGGTCAGGAAGTCGCCGTGATAGCCGATCAGGCCACGGGTCGGGACCAGGAATTCCAACCGGGTCTTGCCGCCGCCGGACGGCTTCATGGCCAGCAACTCGCCCTTGCGCAGGCTTAAGGATTCAACGACCACGCCCGAGAATTCCTCGTCCACGTCGACGACCACTTCTTCCAACGGCTCTTCGCGCTGGCCCGTCTCCGGGTTGGAGCGGAACAGCACGCGCGGCCGCGAGATCGACAGCTCATAGCCTTCGCGGCGCATCTGTTCGATCAACACGCCGAGCTGCAATTCGCCACGCCCGGCAACGTCGAAGGCGTTGTCGTCGGGGGTGTCGGTGATGCGGATCGCCACGTTGCCCTCGGCTTCGCGTTCCAGGCGCTGACGGATCACGCGGGACTGCACCTTGTCGCCGTCTTTACCGGCCAGGGGCGAGTCGTTGATCGAGAACGTCACCGACAGGGTCGGCGGATCGACCGGCTGCGCTTCCAGGGCTTCGGCCACTTCCGGATCGCACAGGGTATCGGCGACCGTCGCCTTGGTCAGACCGGCGATGGCGACGATGTCGCCCGCCTGGGCCTGATCGACCGGCTGGCGCTTCAGATCGCGGAACACCAGGATCTTGGAAACCCGGCCCTGTTCGATCAGCGTGCCGTCGCGGCGCAGGGCCTTGATCGGCATGTTGGCGTCGAGGGTGCCCGATTGAATGCGACCGGTCAGGATACGGCCAAGATAGGGGTCGGCCTCGACCGTGGTCGCCAGCATGCGGAACGGCGCGTCGTCGGAGCCGACGTCGGGCGAAGGCACGTGTTCGACGATTTTGCGGAACAGGGGCTGCAGGCCGTCGTCATTGGCGTCGGGCGCATCACCGGCCCAGCCGTCGCGGCCCGAAGCATAAAGCAGGGGGAAGTCGAGCTGCTGATCGTTGGCGTCCAGAGCCGCGAACAGGTCGAACACTTCTTCATGCACTTCGTCGATGCGGGCGTCGGGGCGGTCGACCTTGTTGATCACCACGATCGGACGCAGGCCCAGTTTCAACGCCTTGCCCAAAACGAACTTGGTCTGCGGCATCGGGCCTTCGGCGGAATCGACCAACAGCAACACGCCGTCGACCATACCCAGGATGCGTTCGACCTCGCCGCCGAAATCGGCGTGGCCGGGCGTGTCGACG
>DJHY01000295.1:7467-7659 GCA_002433335.1 Rhodospirillaceae bacterium UBA6608
CCATTCGACCGAGGTGCACTTGGCCAGAATGGTGATGCCCCGCTCCCGTTCCAAGTCCCCGGAATCGAGGGCCCGTTCGGCCACGGCCTGGTTGGCGCGAAACGCGCCCGATTGACGCAGCAGCCCGTCGACAAGCGTGGTCTTGCCGTGGTCGACGTGGGCGATGATGGCGATATTGCGGAGCAAGGTCCG
>DJHY01000263.1 GCA_002433335.1 Rhodospirillaceae bacterium UBA6608
GGTGGTCCGCTCCTCGCGCTTTTCCGGCACGATGCAGGCTGCATGCGGCTTATGACGCAGGGCAATGCCGAGCATTTCATCGGTCGCGGCCATTTCGAAATTGAGCGGCAGGTCGATCTGATGGGCCAACCGGGCCATATCGTCGTCCGAGATATGGCGGCGATCCTCGCGCAGGTGGGCGGTGATACCGTCGGCCCCGGCCTGGGCCGCGGCCCGAGCGGCGCGCACCGGGTCCGGATGGCCACCGCCCCGCGCGTTGCGGATGGTCGCCACGTGGTCGATGTTGACGCCGAGCCTGAGATATCCGGTCATGAGTTCAGTCCTTGTTGTCTGCCTTGCGGCGATCCGCCCTATCCCCGCGCCCGTTCGACCGAATTGACGGCCGGCGAGGCCCGCAGGGCGGCGATGATGTCGGTCAGGTGCTTCACGTCCCGCACCTCGATATCGATCAGCATGTCGAAGAAATCGGTCGACCGATTGATGATCTTCAGGTTCGAGATATTCCCGTCATTCTTAGCGATCATGGTCGACAGGTCGCCCAGGGACCCCGGCGCGTTGGCGACGGTGACATGAACGCGCCCGGCATGCAGTTCGCGGCTCGCTTCGTCGCGGTTCCAGGATAGATCGAGCCAGCGTTCCGGCTCTTCCGTATAGGTCTCCAGGGTATCGCAATCGATGGTGTGCACGGTTACGCCGCGCCCGGTGGTGACGATGCCGACGATGCGGTCGCCCGGCAGCGGATGGCAGCACCCGGCGAAATGCATGGCCATGCCGGGGATCAAGCCCTGGATCGGCACGCCGCTGTCGTTCTTGTCGCGGTCGCGGCGGCGATTGCGCGCCTCGGCCAGCGGAACGACCGTATCGTCCCCTTCCTTGGCTTTGCGCTTGGCGCCCGGATAGACCGCTTCCAGGACTTCCCGGCCACTGAGATGGCCTAGGCCGACGGCGGCATACAGATCCTCGACCGAGGCCTGTCCGAACTTTTTCAGGGTGCCGGAAATGCCTTTATCCGTAAGGTCGTAATCCGCTTCCTTGAAGTAACGCTGCAGGATCGAGCGGCCGAGTTTTTCGTACTCCTCGCGTTCCTGCAGTCGGATGAACCGGCGAATGCGCGCCCGCGCCTTGCCGGTCACGACGAAGCGTTCCCAGGTCGGGTTCGGCGTCTGTGCCTTGGAGGTTACGATCTCGACCTGATCGCCGTTCCGAAGCTCCGTGCGCAGCGGCATCATCTTTCCGTTGATCTTGGCCCCGACGCAGTGATCTCCGACTTCCGAATGGACTGCATAGGCGAAATCGACCGTGGTCGCCCCACGCGGCAGGTTGATCAAGTCGCCGCGCGGCGTGAAGCAGAACACTTGGTCCTGGAACATTTCCATCTTGGAATGCTCCAGCACTTCTTCCGGATCCGCGGCATGCTCCAGAATGTCCAGCAGTTCGCGCAGCCAACGGTATTGCGTGTGGTCCTGATCAGGGCCGCCCTGTTTGTAGTTCCAATGGGCGGCGACACCGAACTCCGCCACTTCGTGCATCTTCTTGGTCCGGATCTGCAGCTCGATGCGCTGCTGATGCGGGCCGAAAACTCCGGTATGCAGGGACTGATAGCCGTTCGGCTTGGGCATGGAGATGTAGTCTTTGAACCGCCCCGGCACGACCCGGTAAGCGTTATGCGCCACGCCGAGCGCCTTGTAGCAATCCTCGATGCTGTTCACGATGATCCGGAACGCCATGATATCGGACAGCTGCTCGAACCCGACATCATGCTGCTGCATCTTGCGCCAGATCGAATACGGCGACTTCTCCCGCCCCGAGACCTCGGCTGCGATGCCGTTTTCCTTCAGCGTTTCCGAAAGCTCGCCAATGATCTTGGGGACCAGTTCGCCCCCCTGCTCGCGCAGTCGTTCCAGCCGCTTGACGACGGCCCGGCGCGCTTCGGGATTGATCTCGGCGAAGGCCAGGTCTTCAAGCTCGGTCTTGATTTCCTGCATGCCGATGCGTTCGGCCAGCGGCGCATAAATCTCCATGGTTTCCATGGCGATGCGACGGCGCTTTTCTTCCTTCTTGATGTAGTGAAGGGTCCGCATGTTGTGCAGGCGGTCGGCCAACTTGACCAATAGAACGCGAATGTCCTCGGACATCGCCAGAACCAGCTTGCGGAAGTTCTCGGCCTGTTTGGCGCGGTCGGACTGAAACTCGATCCGGGTCAGCTTGGTGACCCCGTCGACCAACTGCGCGACTTCGTTGCCGAAGTGCGAGCGGATATCGTCCATCGTCGCGGGGGTATCTTCGATCGTGTCGTGCAGCAGCGCCGTTTCGATGGTCGCGCTGTCGACCCGGTAACTGGTGAGAATACCGGCGACTTCGATCGGGTGAGAGAAATATGGATCGCCGGAAGCCCGCTTTTGCGAGCCATGGGCCTTCATGGCGAACACGTAGGCGCCATTGATCCCTACCTCGTCCGCGTTCGGATCGTAGGCCTTTACCCGTTCAACAAGTTCGAACTGGCGGATCACCTGAGGGACGCCCTTTGCCCGTTAATACCGGAACGCCGTCCCCCGAATACCCGGAAAAAGCCGGAGACCGCAGGAACTCCGACTTTCCGGCCGGGATTTTGTTATGCCGAGAATGCTTCGGACGAGGACTTAGTCCTCCGGTCCGATCTCCGCATCCTGGAAAACGACGTCTGCGCCCATGGTAGCAGGGTCCGCGTCGTCGTCCACGTCCAAAGTGTCATCGTCGTCAGACGCCGCCGCCGCTTCACCGGCGGAAAGCTGCATGGTTTCCGGGATCGCCGGATCCAGGTCGTCGATGGACTCTTCCATCTGGACGTATTTCTGCATCCCTTTGATCAGGGATTCTTCCAGGTCTTCCAGAGCCACGGTTTCTTCGGCGATTTCACGCAGAGCGACAACCGGGTTCTTGTCGTTGTCGCGATCGACGGACAACGGCGCGCCCGCGGAAATGTGCCGGGCCCGCTGCGCGGCCAGCATCACCAGCTCGAACCGGTTGGGGACTCTGAGAACACAATCTTCGACCGTAACGCGGGCCATACGTAAACCTCCGGGCGGAATGTCAGGAATCTGGTGCCGCTCAAATCGGCGGCGAGCTGTGGGTTATAGGCCTGGGCGCAGGCATTTTCAAGCCTTTCCGCGTGGATTCTCCCCGCCTTTATCAGGCTTTGGAGCGCCACTCCGTGCCCAAATAGCCGTCGGCGTCGGGCATGGTCCGAATATCCTGATCGTCCGGCAGGTCCGCTGCCAGGTCGGTGATGGACCGGTCGAGCACCGGATGACGCCACTCCGGCGCGACATCGCGGATCGGCAAGACCGCGAATGCCCGCAAATGCAGGCGCGGATGCGGAACCTCGAGATCGCCGGTCAGGACCCGATCGCCGAAGGTCAACAGGTCCAGGTCGAGCACGCGGGCGGCGTTTCGTTCGCTGCGGCGACGCCCGAACCGGGTTTCCGTCTCCAGCAACAATGCCATCAAGTCGTGCGGCGCCATGGCCGTTTTCACCGCGACGGCGCCGTTTACATACCAGGGCTGACCCGAGATCGGCACAGGCGCTGTTTCGTACCAGGCCGAACGCGCCACGATCTCCAGATCCGGCTGTTGTGAAAGGCTTTGCAAAGCCGCACCGCAGGTCGCGCGCGGCGGGCCATATTCTTCCGTCGGTAGATTTCCACCGACGCCGATGATGATCGGCGAAATCATGTACGAATC
>DJHY01000222.1:0-502 GCA_002433335.1 Rhodospirillaceae bacterium UBA6608
GACCGCTTCCTCGCCGACCTTGCGGGTGATCAGCGGCGCGCCGCCATCGAGCAGCTTAGCCGTGTAGCTGGTGGTCGGGTCCGCGCCCTTGCGGCTTTCGATTGTCGCGAACAGGTCATCCAGAACATGGGTCATGACCGAAGTCCTTTAAACTGAGAGGCTTTAGGTGAGGTCTTCATCCAGTCTTACAGGAGCACCATGCGCCAGCATATGGGCTTTGGCTTCCTGAATGGAATAAGTGCCGAAATGGAAGATCGAGGCAGCAAGCACCGCCGAGGCGTGCCCTTCGGTAATGCCGTCGACCAGATGATCCAGGGTTCCGACCCCGCCGGACGCAATCACCGGGATCGGCACGGCGTCGGCGACGGCCCGGGTCAACGGCAGGTCGAAGCCGTTCTTGGTCCCGTCGCGGTCCATCGAGGTCAGAAGAATTTCGCCCGCGCCGAATTCGGCCATTTTCTCGGCCCAGGAAATGCATTCGATCCCGGTCGGCTTGCGCCCG
>DJHY01000222.1:827-1019 GCA_002433335.1 Rhodospirillaceae bacterium UBA6608
GCGCCCGCCATGGGTGAAGATTTCGAACCGCGTACCGTCGGGCGAAGGTTCGCCGGTTTTCGCATCGACCCGCTTGGCATCGACCGCGACCACGATGCATTGCGCGCCGAACTTTTCCGAGGCCTCGCGTACGAAGTCCGGGTTGTGCACGGCGGCGGTATTGATCGAGACCTTGTCGGCCCCGGCCAGCAG
>DJHY01000222.1:1318-4187 GCA_002433335.1 Rhodospirillaceae bacterium UBA6608
GACCTTGTCGGCCCCGGCCAGCAGCAGCTTGCGGATATCGTCCGTTGTCCGCACCCCGCCGCCCACGGTCAGGGGCATGAAGCATTGTTCCGCCGTGCGGGCGACCACGTCGAAAATGGTGTCGCGATTTTCATGGCTTGCGGTGATATCGAGGAAAGTCAGCTCGTCCGCGCCCGCGGCATCATAAACCCGCGCCTGTTCGACCGGATCGCCGGCGTCGACCAAGTCGACGAAGTTCACACCCTTGACCACGCGGCCCTGGTTGACGTCCAGGCAGGGAATGACGCGTGCTTTCAACATATGCTGAGCCCCCTAGGCCGCCAACAATTCAACGGCCTCTTTCAGGCCGATCTTACCGTCGTAGACGGCCCGCCCGGAAATGACCCCTTCGAGCAAATCACCGCCCTGGGCCTTCAAATCCGCCAAATCCTGCATCGACGACACCCCGCCCGACGCGATCACCGGGATCGACACGGAACGCGCCATTTCCAGCGTGGCTTCCAGGTTCGGGCCCTGCATCACGCCGTCGCGGCCGATATCGGTGAAGATGATGGCCGCAACACCCGCGTCTTCGAACCGGCGCGCCAGGTCCAGGGCGGTCATTTCCGAGACCTCGGCCCAGCCCTCGACCGCGACCAGCCCGTCGCGGGCGTCAATCCCCACGGCGACCCGGCCCGGATGGGCCTTGCAGGCGGCGCGAACCAGGTCCGGATCGGTCAGGGCGACCGTGCCCAGGATCACCCGGCGCACGCCGCGCGCCAGCCAATCGTCGATTGTCGCCATATTGCGGATGCCGCCGCCCAGTTGAACGGGGATGTCCAGGGCGTCGAGAATGCCGTTTACGGCGGCGCCATTCACCGGCTTGCCTTCGAATGCACCGTTAAGATCAACCAAATGAACCCATTCGCATCCGGCATCCTGAAACTTGCGCGCCTGGGCCGCCGGGTCGTCGGAAAACACCGTCGCCTGATCCATGTCGCCCTGATACAGGCGCACGCAGTTTCCGTCTTTCAGGTCGATGGCGGGGAAAAAGATCATTACCAACTCCGGCGGTGCGGATTGCCCTTAGGGCATCCAATTTAGGAAATTTTCGATAAGCTTAAGCCCGACAGCCTGGCTTTTCTCTGGGTGGAACTGTGTCCCGACCATGTTGTCGCGACCGATGGCGGCCGTCACCGGGCCGCCGTAATCGGTTACGGCCAGCAGATGTTCGGAGACTTCCGGGATCATATGGAAGGAATGGACGAAATAGGCGTGATGGCCGTTCGCCAGGCCTTTCAGGACGGGATGCTCCTGATAGCCGACCCAAAGCAGCTCGTTCCAGCCCATATGGGGGATTTTCAGGCTCTTATCCGCGGGCGCCAAGGCCCGGACCTGGCCCGGAATCCAGCCGAACCCGGCGTGTTCGCCGTATTCGAACCCGGCGGTCGCCATCAGCTGCATGCCGACGCAGATGCCGAGGAACGGCTGTCCCTTGGTGATCACCGCTTCGTTCAGGGCTTCGTTCATGCCGCCCAAGGCATCGATCCCGGCCCGGCAATCGCCGTAGGCCCCGACACCCGGCAGGACAATGCGGTCGGCCTTGGCGACCACGTCCGGATCGGCGGTGACCGCGACCGTATCGCTGCGGCCCAGGTCACTCAGCACCCGTTCGAACGCCTTGGCGGCGGAACGCAGGTTGCCCGAGCCGTAATCGATCAATGCGATGGTCATTACCAGCCTTTGTCCTTACTCAAACCCAGAACTCAAACCCCGTACTCAAACCCTGAGGCCCGCACCCGCCAGATCGCGGGCCAGGGCCGGATCGGCGTCGAGGAAACGATAGAGCGCTTCGTCCCGGTCCTTACCGCAGACGGGCGAAACCTCGACAAACCCCTGCCCCCCCAGATAGCGGCGATAGAGATCGTTGCCCAGGAAGCCGACCGCCGCATAAAGCACCAGCATCGCCGCCCAGGCCGCATCGGGAACCAGCGCCTCGGCCACCAATCCGGCGACAGAAACGATCACGAAAAGTCCCAGCGCCGTCCACCACATCCGGTTCCACAGCGCCCAAAGGAAGGTGAACAGGAACGCCGGCCAGGAAAACCCTTCCTTGACCAGCTTCACATCCCGGTCCGGGTCCAGGCCGTGACGGCGAAGGTGAACGGTGAACACGCGCATCGGACGGTTTCGTTTCTGACGGAAGAAGCCTTACAGCGAGCCGCCCAAGGTTCCCTTGGTGGAGGGCACGGCATCGGCCTTGCGCGGATCGATCTCGATCGCTTCGCGCAGGCTGCGGGCCAGGCCCTTGTAGCAGGACTCGACGATGTGGTGGTTGTTCTCACCGTACAGGTTGTCGACATGCAGGGTCGCGCCCGCCGCCTGGGCGAAGGCCTGGAACCATTCCTTGAACAGTTCCGTGTCCATGTCGCCCAGCTTCGGCTTTGAGAAATCCACCCGCCAGATCAGGTAGGGCCGGTTCGACAGGTCGATGGCGATCCGCGACAGGGTTTCGTCCATGGGGATCAGGGCCGAGCCATACCGCGTGATGCCCTTGCGGTCGCCCAGCGCCATGTTGACCGCTTCGCCGATGGCGATGCCGGTGTCTTCGGTGATGTGGTGGAAATCGATATGCGTGTCGCCCTTGGCCGCAACCGTCAGGTCCATCAGCGAATGACGCGACAGTTGCTCCAGCATGTGATCGAGGAAGCCGACGCCGGTCGAGACGTTGTATTCGCCGGTGCCGTCCAGGTCGACCGTGACCTTGATCTGCGTTTCCTTGGTGTTGCGTTCGATCGTCGCCGTGCGCATGGGCGGAAATCCTTTACTTCATGCGGGATGCGGTCTTTTACCAGTGCGGAGCGTTTTTGCACATTTTTAAGTAAAATGG
>DJHY01000018.1 GCA_002433335.1 Rhodospirillaceae bacterium UBA6608
CGGCATAGGCGGTGCCGATGGCCCGGGCCTGTCCGTCCTGGGCCTCGACATCGAAGGGGCGGTCTGGGTTCTTGGCGACTTCGAACAGGGCTTCGCCCTTGAGCAGGGTCACCCGCCGCGTCGGGCCGGAAAAATCGACCGCGATGGCGCTGTCGGTGTTCAGGTAGGCGACGGATCCGTCGGGCAGGTCGACCTGCGCCTGTTCGCCGGTCGGGGTGCGGTAGTCGGCCTGTAGGCGGACCGGCAGGTCGAATGCCTCGGCGGCGACGAACAGGGCCAGACAGGCGGCGAGCAACCCCGCTGCCATCACCGCGCGCCGCGCCGGTCGTTTGGGCCGCATAGGCGTGACGTTGTCATGAGAGGGCCCATGGGCAGTCGGCGCAAACGCGGCGGCCATGTCGCCCGCCATGTCCCAGGTCTGCTGGATTTCGTCGAATGCAGCCCGGTGGTGCGGGTCGGCGAGCAGCCATTCATCCAGGCCGCGCCGTTCCTCGGGCGTCATCGCGCCCTCGGACGCGCGCAGGAACCAATCCATGGCGTCATCGTCTATGCGGCTGTCGGGGGGCTGAATATCCGGCATCTCGGGTCTTGTCATGGGTTGCGCGCGGGGTCCTTGTTATATGGACGATTGGGGCGGCGCTATCCGGTGCCTTTCGTCGGCGGGTTTTTGTCGGATGGCGCGTCGTCGCGGAATTGCCGCCGGGCCCGGACCAGGGCGTCGAGGACGCGCTTCATGTCCTTGTAGACGGTGGTGATGCCGATCCCCATTCGTTGGGCGATTTCCGGCTGGGACAGGCCCTCGAACCGGCTCATGAAAAACACCTGACGGCAGCGTTCCGGAAGGTCCGCAACGGCGGCTTCCATATGGCTCAGTTCGGCCTTGGCCATGAGGTGCCGTTCGGGCGTCAGGTCTTCGGCCTGCCGCCAGACTACGCCGTCGGCTTCGGCAAGGATTTCGCCGCGCCGCTTCTCGACCCGGATATGGTCGGTCGCCAGATTCGCGGCCATGGTGAACAGATAGGCGCGGCGGTCGCGCACGCTGGGGTCTTCGTCACTGCGCAGCAGTTTGACGTAAAGATCATGGGCGATGTCGGCGGCGAGCGAACGCGATCCCAGCCTTCGGCCAAGAAAGCTCAGCAGTTCCCATTCGTATTCGTGATAGGCGCGCAGCAACAGCGACTCGCGCATGACCGGCCCCGGTTCGTTCAGTGGGTTGGCACGGCACGCCGTTCTTTCGGGCACCGCGATGTCAGCGGAGCATAGTCATACTGAGAATCATTCTCAATTGTAAAGCCCCAAGGCCGGGGAGGTGCCGGGATGGATGTCAGGCCGCGCCGAACCCGCCGCCGCCGGGCGTTTCGATCACGAACACATCCCCGGCGGTCAGGTCGCGGCGGTCGGTGCCGGTCAGGTCTTCGGTCCTGCCGTCGGCGTACTCCACCCGGTTGACGCCGATCGTTCCGGCCCCGCCGCCGTCCAGGCCGTGGGGCGGCACGCGACGATGGCTGGACAAGATCGCCGCCGTCATGTCTTCCAGGAAGCGAACCCGGCGGATCACGCCGTCGCCGCCATGATGGGCCCCCGGCCCGCCCGAACCTCGGCGGATGGCGAAGCTTTCGAGCAAGACCGGGAAGCGCCATTCCAGCACTTCCGGGTCGGTCAGGCGGGTATTGGTCATATGGCAATGAACGGCGTCGGTGCCGTCGAAATCCGGCCCGGCCCCCGAGCCGCCGCAGATCGTTTCGTAATACTGATGCCGGTCGTTGCCGAAGGTGAAATTGTTGCAGGTCCCCTGACTGGCGGCCAGCACGCCGAGCGCGCCATAGATCGCATCGGTGATCGCCATGCTGGTTTCCACGTTGCCCGCGACTACGGCGGCGGGATAGGCGGGGGCCAGCATCGAGCGTTCGGGGATGATCAGGTTCAACGGCTTCAGGCACCCGGCATTAAGCGGGATGTCGTCGTCGATCAGCGTGCGGAACACATAGAGCACCGCCGCGTGGCAGATCGCCGAAGGCGCGTTGAAATTGCTATCCAACTGATCGGACGAGCCGGAGAAATCCAGCGTCGCCTCGCGCTTGGCGCGGTCGACGGTCAGCTTCACGTCGATCACGGCACCGTTGTCCATTTCACTGCGGAAATGGCCGTCCTGCAACACGTCGAGAACCCGGCGCAGGCTTTCCTCAGCATTGTCCTGAACATGGTCCATATAGGCCCAGACCGTTTCCAGGCCGAAGTGATCGACCATCCGGCGCAGTTCCTGCGCACCCTTTTCGTTGGCCGCGATCTGCGCCGCCAGGTCGGCTAAATTCTGGTCGAAATTGCGTACCGGATAGGGACCGCCGCACAGCAGTTCGCGCAGGGCTTCTTCGCGCAGGTTGCCTTGATCGACCAGCAGGAAGTTGTCGATCAGCACCCCTTCCTCGGCCACGGTGCGGCTGTCGGGCGGCATCGAGCCGGGCGTGATCCCGCCGATATCGGCATGGTGGCCGCGCGACCCGACATAGAACAGGATGTCCCGGCCCGCGTCGTCGAACACCGGGGTGATGACCGTGACGTCCGGCAGGTGCGTGCCGCCGTTATAGGGCGCGTTCAGGGCATAGACGTTGCCCGGCTTCATCTTGCCTTCGTTGCCGCGCATCACGGCGCGGATGCTCTCGCCCATGGACCCCAGGTGCACGGGAATATGCGGCGCATTGGCGATCAGATCGCCATGGCGGTCGAACACGGCGCAGGAAAAATCCAGCCGTTCCTTGATGTTCACCGAATAGCTGGTGTTGGCCAGGGTCGTGCCCATCTGCTCGGCGATGGACATGAACAGGTTGTTGAAGATTTCCAGCATCACAGGGTCGGCCTTGGTGCCGATGGCCTGCATCTCGGGGCGGGGCTCGGCCCGGGTCAGGACCAGATGTCCCTTGCGGGTCAATTCGGCGGCCCAGCCCGGCTCGACCACGATGGTCGAGGTGCTTTCGATCAGGATCGCCGGCCCAACCACCCGGTCGCCGGGTAACAACGCCTCGGTCCGGTAGACGGGGGCGTCGTGCGCGCCGCCGCCCGAGACCATCGCGACATGATCCATGGGGCGCAAGGCGGCGACGCCCGGCATGTCTTCGATGTCCGGGTCCTCGGCCAGTCCGGCCCGGCCCACGACCTCGACCGAGACGGCTTCGATCACATGGCCCCGGCCCGGCGCGGTAAATCCGTAGCGCTGGCGGTGCAGGGTTTCGAATTCGTCGATCATTTTCTGCCGGTCGCCGAACGGAACGATCAGGGCCGTGTCCGTGCCCGCGTAGCGCAGATGCGCGCGGCGCAGGGTTTCGATGTTCTCCGGCGCGATTCCCTGGTCGGAAATCTCCGCCCGGGCCTCGGCTTCCAGCCCTTCGATCACATTCATCAGGGGGCCGGTCAGGCCCGCTTCCAAGGGGGCCTCGACGGCTTTTTCGCGGATTGCCCGCACATCGGCCAAGCCCATGCCATAAGCCGACAGCACGCCCGCGAAGGGATGCAGGAACACGGTATTCATGCCCAAGGCGTCGGCAACCAAGCAGGCATGCTGACCGGCGGCCCCACCGAAACAGTTGAGGACATAGCCGGTCACATCATGGCCGCGCTGGACCGAAATCTTCTTGATCGCGTTGGCCATGTTTTCGATGGCGATCTGCAGGAAGCCCTCGGCCACTTCCTCGGGCGTGCGGTCGTCGCTGGTCTGGTCGCGGATGGTCCGAGCCATGGCCTTGAACCCGTCACGCACGGCGCGGGCGTCCAGCGGCTGATCGGCGTTGGGGCCGAACACGGCGGGGAAGTATTGCGGCTGAACCTTGCCCAGCATGACGTTGCAGTCGGTCACGGTCAGCGGCCCGCCCCGGCGGTAGCAGGCCGGGCCCGGGTCGGCCCCGGCGCTGTCCGGCCCAACCCGGTAGCGCGCGCCATCGAAATGCAGGATCGACCCGCCCCCGGCGGCGACGGTATGGATGTTCATCATCGGCGCGCGCATGCGCACCCCGGCGACCTGGGTTTCGAAGGTGCGCTCGTACTCGCCGTCGTAATGGGACACGTCGGTCGAGGTGCCGCCCATGTCGAAGCCGATCAGCCGGTCATGCCCCGCCGCCTCGGCCGTGCGCACCATGCCGACGATGCCG
>DJHY01000184.1:0-9402 GCA_002433335.1 Rhodospirillaceae bacterium UBA6608
CGGTGATCGCCGCCGTCATGGACCGCATGGGTCCGGCACGACAACGATGCCATCGCGCCCGCGATCACCGGCGCGCCGGTCGCCCCGACGACATGGACAACGCCATGCATGTCAAAGGTCTGCGGACCGGCGAAGGCATTCGAGACATCTCGTTGATCATCGGCCAGCACGTTGACCGCAAAGCCCCCGTCGGGCTGCGTGAAACAGGCAATGCAGCCGGTGCGATTGTCGAGGCTGACCAGGATCAGCGGCGGGTCCAGCGACAACGAGCAAAAGGCGCTTACGGTGACGCCCACGGGCCCGCGTTCGTCACCCGGCGCGGTGACGACGGTCACGCCGGATGCGAAGCAACTCAACGCGTTTCTGAATGCATTCTGATCAACCATGATGGACGGTCTGCCACTCCCCCAGGACTGCGCACGAAAATGTGTGAACGCGCTCTTGAATACGTTGCCGGGGGAAGCTCTGGCAAGCCTTTCCGGGTTTCCGGTGTTTTTAACGTTAACCGCCAGACTGGATTATAAAATTACACCTATTGGCGATGGCGTTCGGTGACGAGAAATGCTTGTCTTTTGGGATGATAGGGCGATAGCTTTTGTTCGGTGCGCCAAATGCCGGACACAAGGCACGCGCGCCCGGTTGTGGCTCTTGGAGACTGCTGAATGCTTTTCATCGTCGGCTCATTGATTGTGATTGTTGCCGTGTTTGGCGCCTATGGCGTTCACGGCAGCTACGGCGTGCTTTGGCAGCCCCTGGAATTCATCATCATCTTCGGTGGCGCGATCGGTGCATTCATCACCGGTAACCCGAAACCGGTGATCAAGGGCGTCATGGGGTCGTTCAAAACCCTGATGAAAGGCCCCACCTACACTCGCGAACACTACGAAGAGCTTCTCGGCTGCCTCTATTCGGTCTTCCGTCTGGCCAAGACCAAAGGCGATCTGGCGCTGGAAGCGCATGTCGAAAAACCGGATGAAAGCACCCTGTTTTCGAACTTCCCGCTGTTCCACCACGATCATCACGCGGTTGAGTTCCTGTGCGACTACCTGCGCCTTCTGACCTTGGGGGCCTCCAACCCGCACGAAATCGAATCGGTCATGGAAGCGGAGCTGGAAAAGCACCACGAAGAGCTTCATGCCGTCGGCGCGGCTTGGCAGAACATGGCTGACGCGACCCCGGCCCTTGGTATCGTCGCGGCCGTGTTGGGCGTTATCGTGACGATGGGGTCGATCACCGAGCCGCCTGAAGTCCTGGGTAACCTGATCGGCGCGGCGCTGGTCGGTACGTTCTCGGGTATTTTGTTCTCGTACGGCTTCATGGCGCCGATCGCCTCGTCCCTCAACAACACCTACGCGTCCGATTCCGCCTACCTGAACTGCATCCGGGTGGCCTTGATCGGGCACATGCAGGGATATGCCCCGCAGGTTTCTGTCGAATTCGCACGCAAGACCCTGAGCCACGGCGTGCGGCCGACCTTTGCCGAGGTCGAAGAAATGGTGACCAACCTGCCGGCTGCGTCGTAAGGGCACCCTGCCCGACGGAATGCAGACGGTAACGGAACGGACCCCATAGGAAAGGCCTGATGGCAGAAGAAGCGGCCAAACAACCGATCATTATCAAGAAGGTCAAGAAGGGTGGCCATGGCCACCATGGTGGCGCGTGGAAAATCGCCTATGCCGACTTCGTGACCGCGATGATGGCCTTCTTCCTGCTGTTGTGGTTGTTGAATTCGGTCACCCAAGAATCCCTGGAAGGTATTTCGAACTTCTTCGCCCCGATCTCGACATCGCAAACGACGAGCGGCGCAGGCGACATCCTGCAGGGCAAGACGATGAGCGAGGAAGGCGTAGCGCAAAGCGCCACCGCCCGCGACAGCGTGACCATGGACCTGCCGCCGCCGAAGGCCGGCACCGGCGGCGACCTGTCCCAGGGCGAAGCCGAGTCCAAATCCAAGGACACCCCGACCGACGAGGATATCCAGGCTCAGGCCGCGCGTAAGGAACAGGAAGCCTTCGAAGAGGCCAAGGACGACCTGGAGAAGCAGCTGGAAAGCGTCCCTCAGATGCGCCAGTTGAAGAACAGCCTGCTGGTCGACAACACGCCGGAAGGCCTGCGCATTCAGCTGATCGACCGAGACGGGCTGGCCATGTTCCCGTCCGGCAGCTCGAAAATGTTCCTGCATACCGAGCGTCTGCTTGAAGTCGTGTCAAAAGTCATCTTGTCGATGCCGCAGGACATCTCGATCTCCGGCCATACGGATGCGACCCCGTTCTCCGGCCAGGATTACGGCAACTGGGAGCTATCATCCGACCGCGCCAATGCGGCCCGGCGCGAGCTGGAGCATTTCGGCGTGCCGGATAAGCGGATCAAGCGCGTGGTCGGCAAGGCGGCGACGGACCCGTTGATCGCCGAAGACCCCAAGCATCCGTCCAACCGACGGCTGTCGATCATCCTTCTGCGCGGCACGGGCAAGGCTGCCGACAAGGCCAAGGCCCAGGAAAAGGCCAAAAAGGAACGCGAGAACGAAGCGCTGCCCGGCCTGAATGAAATCCGCCGACAGCAGCAACAGGGCGCGCCTGCTCAACCGGCGCCGCAACCAGCGCCGCAGCCCGCCCCGCAAAGCGGTCCCGCGCCGGCGCAACCGGCACTCCCGCAGTTGCCCGGGATCAACCTTGAAATTCAGGGTAATATTGCGCCAGAGTAATTGCCCTGAGGGTCCGGCACCGGATGCCCGGCCCAGGGTCGGATAAGGCACGCCATGCGGCATAAACCCATTTCGGACGCGCGGTTCTTTTTCGCCACGGCGCCCCTGCCCTGTCCCTATCTGCCGGACCGCGTCGAACGCCGCGTCGTGACGGAGCTTTTCGGGCGCGACGCGACCAAGCTGCACGACCAGTTGTCTTATGCCGGATTCCGTCGGTCGCACGGCATTGTTTATGCCCCGGCCTGTCCGGGCTGCGACGCCTGCAAGGCGGTGCGGATCGTGGTCGACGGCTTCAAGCCGCGCACGTCGATGAAGCGCATCCAGAAAGCAAACGCGGACCTGACGGCGCGGATGGTCTCGCCCATCGCGACCCAGGAACAATACCGTCTGTTCCAACGGTATCAGCGCTCGCGCCATTCCGGCGGCGACATGTCGAAAATGGATTACCTGGATTATCAGGCGCTGATCGAAGACACGCCGATCGAAACCTTCCTCGCGACCTTCCGCGACGAAGACGGCACCTTGACCGGCACCATGCTCTGCGACCGGGTCAACGACGGCCTGTCGGCGGTCTACAGCTTCTTCGACCCGGAACAGCCGCGCCGCGGCATGGGCACCCATATGATCCTATGGATGCTCGAAGAGGCTAAGCGACAGGGCCTGCCCTATGTCTACCTGGGCTTCTGGATCGAGGGCTGTAACAAGATGTCCTACAAGGCGCGCTTCCGCCCGCTCGAGGTTCATACGTCCGAAGGATGGATGGGCTTCGAAGAATTCACGGGCGAAGTAGAGCCCGACGCCTCCTCCTAAGCCAATCAATCCTTACCGAACGTCCCGGACCGGGGGAACCCCTTGGGCACATTCAGGCCCGCCTGGGCGCGTTTGCCGACCCAGGGCTGATATTCAGTTTCCGTGCGCGTGCCGCCCGACCGCCAGGTCAGGCCCTCGGCGAAGCGCATGGTCGTGACGTCGGCCAGACCGCCCTTGTTATAGCGCTGCAGAATCACGCCCTTGCCGCGCGTCATTTCCGGCAGCTCTTCCATCCGGAAGATCAGCAGCTTGCGGTTCTCGCCGACCACGGCGACGCCGTCGGCGCCCTCCATGATTTCGCACATCACCGCCGCTTCCTCGCCGGTACCCAGGTTCAACACCTGTTTGCCGTTCTTGGTCTGGGCGACCAGTTCGTCCGATGGCACGATGAAGCCCCGCCCCTTGTCCGAGGCGACGATGTATTTCTTTCCGGCCTCGAACGTCGTCAGCGAGATCGGATCATGCCCGTTGGGGATATCGACCATCAGGCGCACCGGCTCGCCATGGCCGCGTCCACCCGGCAACTTGTCGCCCGCCAAGGTGTAGAACCGCCCGTTGGTCGCGAACACCAGGAATTTATCCGTGGTCTGGCCATGGACCATGAACTTCAGGTTGTCGCCTTCCTTGAATTTAACCTCGGTCGACGGATCGGCATGGCCCTTGAGGGCACGGATCCAGCCTTTTTCCGACAGGACGACGGTGATCGGCTCTTTCTCGACCATGGCGTCCAGCGGCACCACGACGACGGATGGCGGACCGGCGATTTCCGTGCGCCGCGCACCGATCTCGGTCTTCTGACCAAAGGCCTTCTTAAGATCGGCAATTTCCGTCGTAATCGCCTGCCAGCGTTCGCCTTCGTTGTTCAGCAGCTGTTGAATGGCGCTGCGCTCGCTCAACAGGTCGTCGTTTTCGCGCCGAATCTCCATTTCTTCCAGCTTGCGCAGTTGGCGCAAACGCATATCCAGGATGGCGTTGGCTTGAACCTCTGTCAGGTCGAAGCGCTTCATCATCACCATCTTCGGGTCGTCTTCCTCGCGGATGATCTTGATGACTTCGTCCAGGTTCAGGAACGCGACCAGCAAGCCGCCCAGGATTTCCAGGCGGCGCTCGATCTTTTCCAGGCGGAACTTCTTGCGCCGGACCAGCACCACATGGCGGTGGTCGAGATAGGCCTGCAACACGTCGCGGAGCGACATCACGCCGGGCGTGTTGTTGGCGTCCAGCACGTTCATGTTCAGGTTGAAGCGGATTTCCAGGTCGGTTTCCCGGAACAGATGCTCCATCAGGGTTTCGGCATCGACGGCGCGGTTCTTCGGCTCCAGTACGATGCGCACCTGATCGGTCGATTCATCGCGAATGTCCTGCAGGATCGGCAGTTTCTTGCTGACGATCAGGTCCGCGATCCGCTCGATCAGCTTGGCTTTTTGGATTTGATACGGGATTTCGGTGATGACGATCTCGTACTGGCCGCGGCCCTGATCCTCGATCTCCCAGCGGGCGCGCAGGCGGAACGCGCCCCGCCCGGTCTTATAGGCCTCGACCACGGCCTCGCGGTCTTCGACCAATACGCCGCCGGTCGGGAAATCCGGCCCCGGAATGAAATCGACCAGCTTGTCGAAGGTTGCGTTCGGATGCTTGATCAGATGGGTCAGCGCGTCGCAGATCTCGCCCACGTTATGGGGCGGAATGTTGGTCGCCATGCCGACCGCGATACCCGTGGCGCCGTTGGCCAACAGGTTCGGAAAATTCGACGGCAGGACGATCGGTTCTTCTTCTTCGCCGTCGTAGGTGGAACGGAAGTCGACCGTGTCCTCGTCGATCCCGTCCAACAATGCCGCCGCGACGGCCGTCAGACGCGATTCCGTGTATCGCATGGCCGCGGCATTATCGCCGTCGATGTTGCCGAAGTTGCCCTGCCCGTCGATCAACGGATAGCGGACCGAGAAATCCTGGGCCAGACGGACCAGGGCGTCATAAATCGCCTGGTCGCCATGGGGGTGATATTTACCCATGACGTCGCCGACCACACGGGCGCATTTCTTGTATCCCGCGGCCGGGTCAAGCTTCAGCAGCCGCATTGCGTACAGCAGCCGCCGGTGCACGGGCTTCAAACCGTCGCGCACATCCGGCAGCGAGCGCGACACGATGGTCGACAGCGCATAGGCCAGATAGCGTTGGCTCAGGGCCTC
This sequence comes from Rhodospirillaceae bacterium UBA6608, assembly GCA_002433335.1. The sequence goes on from DJHY01000184.1 coordinate 5,704, forward strand.
GGACAACGGGGTGTCGCGGATTTCGCCACCAAAGTCTCCGGGGGGCGTGATCGCGGTCATGACTGAATCCTTGATATCCTGGGGTTTCCGCCCATTTGGGGGGCGACCATAGGGCACTTATACCAAATATGGTGCGATGCGAAAGGGGGCGACGGCCCCTTCACGGCCTTTGTCCGGCTATTTTTTCGCCTGGAAACGCTCGATCAGGCGTTCGCGCGCGGGCAACCGCCCGCCCCGGCTGTCGAAGGCGTGGGTTTCCAGGAAAAAACCGGTCAGGCGCAGACCCGCGACGACCTCTTCCGCCGTCTCGGCGGCCCCGCTTCCCAGCAAGAACGGCGGCAATGGCAACAACCGATCGTGGTAGGGCCGCCCGGCGGCAGTCGAGACCGCCCGCCCCGTCTTGGGCGAAACGTACGTCAGGTCTTCCGTATCGCCCGTGGCGGCACAAGCCGTGAGGTCGAGGCCGAAGCCAAGCTCGCCCAGCACGCCGACTTCCCATTTCACATAGGCCGAGCCGACGTGGGGATCGTCCAGCACGGTCATCAAGCCGGCCAAGCCGTGGAAAATCGCGGGGTGTTCCTCGCCCTCGGGCAACAGGGCCTCGGTCACGGCGCAGGCCGAGGACAAGGCCGCCAGCCCGTCCGGACAGTCCAACAGGGTCGCCGCCGGGGCCTCGATCACTTCCGTCGTCAGGGTGCCAAGATGCTCCGGCAGGCGCCCGCGCCAGGACAGGGACACAAGATTGCCGACCTGCAGGCCGCCGCGCTTGCGGCGCCCCGCCCCGCCCCGGACCAATCCGGCCTGACGGCCGCGGGTTTCGGTCAGGGCGCTGACGATCAGGGCGTTTTCGCCGTGACGGCGGGTGGCGAGAATGTAACCACGGTCATGCCATTCCATGGTCGAGGTCCCCGGCTAAAGCCTCAGGCGTCGAAATCCAGGCCCCATTCGGCATAGCGTTCCCGGTCTTCCTGCCATTTGCCGCGCACCTTGACGTGGATGAACAGATGGACCGGATGGCCGAACATCTCCTGAAGTTCCAGGCGCGCGGCGGCGCCGATCTTCTTGACCATGCTGCCGTGCTTACCCAGGACGATGCCCTTCTGGCTGTCGCGTTCGACATAGATCACTTGATGAACCCGGGCGGAGCCGTCTTCCTGTTGCTCCCAATCCTCGGTTTCCACGGTCATCTTGTAGGGAAGCTCCTGATGCAGTTCCAGGAACAGCTTTTCGCGGGTCACCTCGGCGGCCAGCAGGCGCGCGGGCATGTCCGAGATTTCGTCCTCGGGGAACAGCCAGGGGCCTTCAGGCACAATATCGGCGAAAACCTTGGTCAGCGTATTCACACCGTCGCCGGTCTGGGCCGAGACCATGAAACATTCCGAGAAAATACCCGTATCCATCAGCTTCTGCGCCAGGGCCAGCAACACTGGCTTGGCGACCAGATCGATCTTGTTGAGGATCAGGAACGCCTTGCGCCCGTCCGCGGCCAGCTTGTCGATGATCGCCTGGGCCCGGGCATCGATCCCGGCCTTGGCGTCGATCAGCAGGGCGACGGCGTCCGCATCCTGCGCGCCGGACCAAGCGGCGGCGACCATGGCGCGGTCCAGACGGCGCTTCGGCTCGAAGATCCCCGGGGTATCGACCAGGATGACCTGGGCCGAGCCCTCGATGAAGATGCCGAGCACGCGGGTGCGGGTCGTCTGCACCTTGGGGGAAACAATGGACACCTTGGCCCCGACCAAGCGGTTGACCAGGGTCGATTTGCCGACATTGGGCGCGCCCAGGATGGCGATGAACCCGGCGCGGGTCTTGGCGGTATCGGTCGTCGTCATTTCATTTGCTCCCAGCTATCCAGCATGGCGGCGGCGGCGGCCTGTTCCGCGCCTTGCTTGGCGCCGCCGGTACCAGTCAAAGGCGCCCGCCCCTCGACAGTGACGGTCACGGTAAAGGTCGGCGCGTGGTCCGGTCCCTCTTGCCCCGTGACCTCGTAGACCGGCAACGGCAGGCCCGATTTCTGGCACCGTTCCTGAAGCCGCGTCTTGGCGTCTTTCAGGGGGCCGGTATGGGCATCGGCCAAAGGCGTCCAATGGCGCAGAACGAAGGCTTCGGCCGCTTCATAGCCCGCATCCAGATACATCGCCCCGATCAGGGCCTCGCAAGCATCGGCCAGGATCGACGGATTATCCCGCCCGCCGGTCGCCTTTTCACCCGGAGACAACAGGATCGACGGGGCCAGGTCCAAATCTCGCGCCACGTCCGCCAAGGCTTCCTTGCGGACCAACCCGGTAAACCGGTAGCCGATCTGCCCTTCCGTTTCGTTCGGGAAACGGTCGTACAGCATGGCCGCAACGGCCAAGCCAAGCACCCGGTCACCCAGGAACTCCAAGCGTTCGTTGGAATTCAGGCGATCCTGTTGCCCGGAGGCATGTTTCAAGGCTTGGGTCAGCAGCGCCGGGTCGGCGAACCGATGGCCCAGCCGTTCCTGGAGGGCCGAAAGCCGCTTTGCGTTGTTTCCGCCGCTCATTCAATACCCTGGAAGATGCGGTCGAACCGCACCGTCGACGGCCATTCCCAGGGTTGCCACATCGTCCCCTTGGTCGAGAAGAACAGGAACTCGGCGCGGCCGACCAGGTTTTCGGCCGGAATGAAGCCGACATCGCTATAGCGGGAATCATTCGACCGGTCGCGGTTGTCGCCCATGCCGAAGTACATCCCCGCCGGAACCTTGTAGACCCGCGTGTTGTCCATCGGGTCGTTATCGGATTCTTCCAGGATGTAGTGCTTCACACCGTTGGGCAGGGTCTCGACGAAGCGCGGCACGCGGCGGGTGGTGCCGAAATCGTCGGTCGAAACGAAGTCTTCGACGCGCTCGCGGGTCACCGGCTTGCCGTTGATGTGCAGAATGCCGCCTTTGACCTGAATTTCATCGCCGGGCAGGCCGATGATGCGTTTGATGAAATCGGTCTTGTTGTCAGTCGGTAGCTTGAACACGACCACATCGCCCCGCTCCGGCACGTCCTCGAAGACCCGCCCGGAAATCAGCGGCAGCGAAAACGGCAGCGAGTGCTTGGAATAGCCGTAGGAAAACTTGGAAACGAACAGGTAGTCGCCGATCAGCAACGTCGGCAGCATCGACCCGGACGGAATGTTGAACGGCTCGTAGGCGAAGGTTCGGACCAGCAACGCGATCAGAATCGCGTAGCTCACCGTTTTGATCGTATCCCAGAGACCGCCCGATTTGTCGCCGCTCATTAGCCGTTGTTCCGTCATTTTCCGTGTTTCATTCAGATGCGCCGGATTGAAGTCGGCGGGCGGATGAAACGCGCCTCCGGCTCAAAGGTCAAGCGCCTTGCGGGGTTGGGACCGCAGAAATGATGACCATCGCATGGGCCATCGGGTATTCGTCGGTCTGTGAAACATGCACTTGGGCCGTCATGCCCGGCGGCGTCAGAGAATCCAATCGCGCCTTGGCCCCGCCGGTGATGACCATATAGGGCTGACCCGTCGGCAAATTGGCGACGACCATATCGCGCCAGAACACCCCTTTTCGAAAACCGGTGCCAAGAGCCTTCGAGCAGGCTTCCTTGGCCGCGAAGCTTTGGGCGAAGCTCGATGCGGGGTTCTGGCGGCGAAAGGCTTTGCGCTGCTCACCCTCGGCGAACAAACGCTGCACGAAGCGGTCGCCGAACCGGTCGAGCG
>DJHY01000184.1:9688-9909 GCA_002433335.1 Rhodospirillaceae bacterium UBA6608
AGCGGTCGCCGAACCGGTCGAGCGTGCGCTCGATCCGCCGTATATCGCAAAGGTCCGTGCCTATTCCGATGATCATGATGGGAACGCCACCGGCTGTTCGGCCCTACCCTTAGGCCGACCGTTCGCCGTTGGCTTCGGCCCGGGCCTGATCCATCAGGGCCCGCATGCGCTTGATGGCGCTTTCCAGGCCACCGAAAATCGCCTCTCCGATCAGGAAATGG
>DJHY01000184.1:10225-10535 GCA_002433335.1 Rhodospirillaceae bacterium UBA6608
CCGATCAGGAAATGGCCGATGTTCAGCTCCATGATGCTGGGGATGGCGGCGATCGGGCCGACCGTGTCGAAGGTCAGGCCATGACCGGCATGGCATTCCAGGCCGATTGCCTCGGCATGGGTGGCGGCGTCGATAATCCGCGCCAATTGGCGTTCGCGGTCTTCCGGGGCGGCGTCGCAATAGGCCCCGGTATGCAGTTCCACGACCGGCGCGCCCAGCGCCTTTGCGGCATCGAGTTGCGCGATATCGGCCTCGATGAACAAGGAAACGCGGATACCGGCGGAACCGAGCTCGGCAATGAACGGCTTCA
>DJHY01000071.1 GCA_002433335.1 Rhodospirillaceae bacterium UBA6608
GAGCCGATAAACCCGGCGCCGCCTGTCAATAGAATGTTACGCATTTTTTAGTTCCCGTCCGGCGGCTTGCGCCGCGGCTTTTATGGCCTCTCTCGTTGTCACCGGGCCGATGAACGATTCCAGGCCCCCGATGTCCAGGCTGAATTCGTCGAATCGCGCATTCGATTCGGCGATTATCTCCCCCTCGCCGAACCCCTGGATGAACCATCGCGCCATATCCCCAATGGGGACAGGTATCCCAGACCCCACGTTTAGAGTCATTCCGGGTCGGATCGTCAAGAGCTTTGCAAGGACTAGGGCGAAGGTCTCGACCGGCAGGAAGTCCCGGGCCGAATCGGCGCTGATGTCCAGGTTGATCCGCCGCTCCTTCTTGAGCGTCGCCAGGGCCCGACCGGCAAAGGTGTGACGGCCTGCTTCCATTCCGAAGATATTGGATAGCCGCAAAATCGTCGCCCTGTCGCCAAGACAATGCCGAACGAAGGCTTCGGTCTCGGCTTTGTTCCTTGCATAGGGCGTTGCGGGCGCAAGGGCCGCGTCTTCCTTGTACCGCGACCCGTCTCCCCGACCGTATACGGTTCTGGAACTAAGCATGAAGAAATGGGTGGGAAGAGGGGCTATCGCCTCGGCCAGGATGCGGTCGGGGTCGCGCTCAGGGTCGTAGGGTTGATCGGCCAAGGCGCGGTCATAGCTGAAGTTCACGACGACATCGAAACCGCCGCGGGCAACGATGGACGGATCGACCCGGCGCGTTGCCGTGATCGCCGCGTCATCGCCGATGCAGCGCAAAAAATGACCGGCGAGAAAGCTGGTGGCCCCTGTGACGAGGATGGAATTTCGGGTCAAAACCCAGGGATACCTTTTGACTTTATGAACATTCTTCCGGTGCTCGGACGCTTGCCGGTTGTGTTCACTTGTCGACCTTAGGGCGGCCGGCGCGCGAGGCGACGATATATAACGGTCGGCCCTTTGATTGGGCGAATATACGCCCGATGTATTCGCCCATGATGCCCATGAACATAAGGTTCAGGCCACCCATCAAGAAGACCGATGCGATAAGGCTGACCCAGCCTTCGACTTGAATGTCGCCAGCCAGCCAGAGACCGATCAAGCAGGCAATGAAGATCATGCTGCAACCAACGACGATAAGGCCAAGCATGGTAACGAGATGCAGAGGTTTGACCGAAAAGCCCATGATCGCATCCATGCTGAACAACAGCAGGCGTTTCAGGTTGTAGCCGGTGACCCCTGCCTTCCGAATATCCCGATCATAGACGATTGGCACTTGTTTGAAGCCGATCCAACTGACCATCCCGCGGATGTAGCGATGATGTTCAGGCATGGAAAGAATAACGTCCAGGACCCTGCGGCTCATCAGTCTGAAGTCTCCGGCGTCGACGGGGATATCGACATCCGACAATTGCCGTAAAATCCGGTAGAAAATGGCGGCGGCGAGCCGCCTGGCCATGCTGTCACCCGGTCGGGCTCGGCGCTGACCGTAGACGACGTCGGCACCGTCATCGGCGAGTTTCATCATGTCCGCGAGCAACTCGGGAGGGTCTTGTAAATCGGCGTCGATGACCAGGATGCGTTCGCCCGAACAGGCTTCCAAGCCTGCGGTCAGGGCGATCTGGTGGCCGAAGTTCCGCGATAGCTCGATCCCCACGATATGCGGGTCTTGCTTGGCCGCAGCGTCAATGCGCTCCCATGTGGCGTCGGACGACCCGTCATCGACGAGAACGATTTCGTAATCGTCGCCAACGACGTCCGTGCAACACGCGGTCACGCGGGCGATCAACGTGGCAAGGTTATCTTCCTCGTTGAAACAAGGGGCAACGACCGATAGTTTCGGTTGGCGTGCCGGGCGGCTACTTGGAGTCTTTTTTTTCTGGCTGCGACGTGCCCATTTTCCAATCCACTTGGAGTCTATTAAATGTCGACGATGCCGGTGATATCCGTTCCTAGCGGGCGAAGCCGGTCGGTCTGGCGCTCGGACCGGCGCCCGAAACATGGTCGGGTGTCCGATGACTGAATTCGACGACTATGCACCGGACTATGCCGATAAAATCAACCGTGGAATTCACTTCTCCGGTAAGGATCACCGGTTTTTCACGCAATTGAAGGCGGATGTTCTGCTGGAAGCCTTGGGGCCTTTGGCGCAATCGGGGAAATTGCCGGACGTTCTAGACGTCGGCTGCGGCACAGGTGCTGTGCACCCGCTTCTTGCGCCCGGCGTGAACAGCGTCACCGGCGTCGATGTTTCCCGGGCCTCGCTGGATATCGCGGCGGCGGAAAATCCGGGGAATTCTTATCAGGAGTACGAGGGCGGCCGCCTGCCGTTCGCCGACGGCCGGTTCGATGCGGCGATCGCAATATGCGTCGTTCATCATGTCCCGCCGGCGGAGCGGGCAACTTTTTTCCAGGAATTGCGAAGGGTGGTTCGCGTCGGTGGGCGAATTCTGGTGATTGAGCACAACCCGTTCAATCCGCTGACGCTTTACGTCGTGAACACCTGCGAATTGGACCGCAATGCGGTTCTGGTTTCCGCCGTGGGTTTACGGCGTCTGCTTGCGGCCGCAAACCTGACGCGACCGACGGTGTCCTATTTTACCTTTCTTCCGTTCCGCAACCGCCTGTCTAGCTTGGTCGATCGCATTTTCCGCCCGTTGCCCCTAGGCGCGCAGTATTTGGCGGTGTCGGAAAAGGACTCGGACTGAGCGGTCCGTTATAGGTTTCGCCGGAAGACCCACATTTTCTGAAGCAGGTAGCTCCAGGCGGCGATCGCGACGAAGGCGACGAACTGCGTCGGCAGGACCGGTTGGCCCAGACGCGCTACGCCGACATCCATGATCAGCATATTGATGAGGATGGCGCCGACATGGATTTGAAGGTAGCGGGGGACAGCTTGCCGGTGCGAGCGGTCGCTCTCGAAAGTCCAGGCACGGTGCAGTGCGTAATTGCACGCCATGGCCATCCCATAGGCCGGAAGCGTTGCGGCCCAAAGAGGCAGGAACGGCTTTAGGACGTAAAACGCGCCGAGATAGAGCGCAGCGGAAAATCCGCCGACGACACCGAAGCGCAGCAGCTCCGATTTGTTTCGCTGAACCCAGCGCAACATTAAAGTGGATCAATCTGTAAGGCGGCTCTAGCGGCTACCACTTCGTTGCGCAAACCTGGAGCGCCGGATGGGAGACCAGGCAGTGCCAGACCACGGCCTGAAACGCCTCGGCATGGGGGGTGACCAGGGAATCATCGACGGTCGGGACCAGGACGACGATATCGCCGACTTTTTTAGTATGCCCGCCGTCGCGCCCGACCACGCCTAGGATGGTGGCGCCGCGTTCGCGGGCGAAATTAAGCCCGCGAACCAGATTGACGCTGACGTTGTGCTCTTCATTTCCACCGCCGACGGAAAAAACGAGGATCGCGTCCTTTTCGGACAGCCGGCTGGTGCCGAGCCAGCCCTCGAATACGGTTTCCCAACCTTCATCGTTGGTCCGGGCCGTTAGTTCCGAAACGTTGTCGGTTGGAGCGTAGGTTTCGATCCCGCAAAGTTTGCGAAAATCGTTCACCGCATGCCCGGCATTGCCGGCGCTTCCCCCGACGCCCAGAATGAACAGGCGACCGCCCCGGTCTCGGACCTCGGCCAAAGTGGTCGCGGCTTTTTCAATGGCGTCGTGGTCCAGGTTGCGGGCGATTTCCGAAACCTGTTCCATAAAGGATGCAGCATGGCTCATGAAGGTGCTCCTGGTAAGTTGAATGAGGGCGGCTTGGGTCGGCCGCCGTCAAAGCCGTTGCATGTCGACCAATCGCGCGAAATGCCCATCGGCGGACGCAAGGTCGTTGAAGCTGCCGTGTTCGATGACGCGGCCGTTTTCGAGAACATAAACGCTCGTCGAGCTGCGGACCGTCGACAGACGGTGCGCAATGGCCAAAACGGCCGTTCGCTCTGAAATGGTTTTGAGCGCTTCCTGGATGAGGTTTTCACTTTCCGTGTCCAGCGCACTGGTCGCTTCGTCGAGGACCAGGATCGATGGGCGGCGGACCAGCGCCCGCGCCAGGGCGATTCTTTGCAACTGGCCGCCGGAAAGGCGAACGCCGCGATCTCCCACGACCGTATCGAGGCCGTTCTCCAGGCCGACGATGAAATCGTAGGCATTGGCAAGGCGGCAGGCTTCGATGATGTCACCTTCGGTCGCATCGGGATTTGCCCAAAGAATGTTCGCGCGAATGGTCGCGTGAAATAGAGCGTTCTGTTGTGGGACGTAGCCGATCTGTCGTTTGTAGGAATCGATGTCCAGCTCGCACAAGGGGGTGCCGTTCACCAAGACGGCGCCGCTAGTCGGCAATTGCAAGCCTAGCAAGATGTCTGCCGTGGTCGACTTGCCCGCACCGGATGCGCCCACCAGAGCGGTTAATTCGCCGCGTCGAACGTCGATCGAAACATCGTTCAGAACAGGTGCGCCGTCAGGATAGGAAAAAGTCACATGGTCGAGAGTGATGTGATCCAACTGCGTCGGCGCAGGCCGATCGCCGAACCGCGGGCGCGATGCCTCGGCTTCTTGGCGCATGCGGTTGACCGCTTCATAGGCGGGATACAGGCCGAGAAACTGGTAGCGTTGCGAAGACAGATTGCCCAGCGTCCCGGCCAGACGGTGAAAGGCATAAAGGACGACGGCAAGTTCAGCGAGCGGTACGCCCAGATGTTGCGACACGGTGAAGGCGATCAAGACAAGCACGATACCGATCGGCGGGTAAGCCCGGCTGATGATGATCTGGAGCAACTGGGACATCAGTGTCGCGGCACGGTAGTCCTTGAAAGCGTCACGGATTCGAACGATGGCGTTCTGTTCTTTGGCAAAGGTCGAGATCAGCCGCACGTTCGAGAACGTTTCTTGAAGCACGCTGGTATAGGCGGCGGACGTTTCGGATTCCGCCCGACCCCATTGATAGGTCTTTTTACGGAAGTATCGGAACGGCAGGGTCAAGGCCACGGCGGCGGCCATTGTAATCAACGTCACGTTCCAAGACAGGTAGATCGGCACGGCAAGCAGAATCAAAATCTGGGCAATCGGCGCGACCATTCGCGTGATCGCGGTGAAGGCGTCGCCGACGCGATTGATCTCATGGGTCAGCGAATTGAGAAAGTCACCCTGCCGTTGCTTGTTCACAAAATTGATGCTGGACAGGATGACATCGTTCGAAAAATCGGCGACCAAGTCCTCTCGAATGACGAACTTCACCTTGATCAGGAAATAGTCGATCAGGATGTAGACGACCGCAGTCGTGATGTTGATCGCGACATAGATCGGCAAAAACACCTCAACCCCGCCCTCCAGGCCGACCTGGGCGGCGGCGTCCATGAAAGCGCGGGCGGCGGTGCTCTCGCTTTCGCCGCCGACCAGCAGGGCAACGACCGGGGCCACGGAAAGCAGGGCCGCGGTATCGAGCACCATCAGGAGCAGAGTGAGCGCCATGCTGCCGATAAGTAGCTTCGGATAGCGGGAGCAGAACGACAGAATAAATGAGATCATGATTATTGTCGGTCGGGGTGATAGGGGTGATCGCCGGGTGCAGCGTGATATCGGGCGGATTGCCCGAAGCTTGTATATGGCCGTCAGATTTTCGACAAACCTTGTTGAGTTGTCTGGCTTTGGGAGTCCATGTAGGTGGCGATGATCTCGTCGAGCGGACCGGTCACCGCATGCGTCGAGCCAAGGAAACTTTCTTCGTAGGCGGCGTAAAGCTCTTCATCGACCGTCGACGTCAAAAGACTGGAGACGTCGGAACCGTTCAGGCGGTCCAAGTTCACTGTCGGCTG